>CBFHHI010000014.1:0-39600 GCA_965655675.1 Methylophilaceae bacterium
CTTAAAGCAGGGCGATAAAATGGTACAGCGCGATGCAATTGATATTTTAATAGGCATGCAATATAGGCGAAATGATATTGATTTTAGTCGCGGTAGCTTTCGCGTACGCGGCGATATGATTGATATTTTTCCAGCAGAAAATAATGAGACGGCGGTGCGCGTGAGTTTGTTTGATGATGAGGTGGAAAGCATCTCGCTATTCGATCCATTAACTGGTGAAATATTTGACAAAATCAAGCGTTTTACCATCTATCCAAAAAGCCATTATGTGACAACGCGCGACACCACAGTGCGTGCTATTGAGACAATTAAATCGGAGTTACGTGACCGTGTTGATTTTTTTGTGAAAGAACAAAAGCTAGTCGAAGCGCAACGTATTGAGCAACGAACGCGCTTTGATTTAGAAATGCTCAATGAAATTGGTTTTTGCAAAGGCATTGAGAACTACTCACGGCATTTATCTGGTGCAAAAGCCGGCGAGCCACCACCGACTTTAATTGACTATTTACCCGATGATGCTTTGATGATTTTGGATGAAAGCCATGTGACAATTCCACAAATTGGCGCCATGTACAAAGGCGATAGGGCGCGTAAAGCTAACTTGGTTGATTATGGCTGGCGTTTGCCTTCTGCAATGGATAACAGACCGCTCAAGTTTGAAGAGTTTGAAAAAATTATGCGCCAAGCGGTATTTATTTCTGCCACGCCTGCTGATTATGAAAAAAACCACCAACAGCAAGTGGTTGAGATGATTGCTCGGCCAACTGGCTTGATTGATCCTGAAATTATTGTTAAACCTGCTGATACGCAAGTCGATGATTTATTGAGTGAAATTAAGCTTAGAACGGATATTGGAGAACGTGTCTTAGCAACAACATTGACTAAGCGCATGGCAGAAGATTTAACGGATTATTTAAGCGATCATGGTGTAAAAGTACGTTATTTACATAGTGATATTGATACCGTTGAGCGGGTTGAGATTATCCGTGATTTACGTTTGGGCGAGTTTGATGTTTTAGTTGGAATTAACTTATTGCGTGAAGGTTTGGATATTCCAGAGGTTTCATTGGTTGCTGTGTTAGATGCGGATAAAGAAGGCTTTCTACGCTCAGAACGTTCCTTGATTCAAACAGCAGGTCGTGCTGCTCGTAATTTAAACGGCAAAGTGATTTTCTACGCCAATCATATTACTCGCAGCATGAAAGCGGCGATGGATGAAACAACCCGTAGACGCACCATACAAACGGCGTTTAACCTAGAGCACGGTATTACACCAAAAGGCGTTTCTAAAAAGATTAAAGACATCATTGATGGTGTTTATGATATGGATGAAGGTAAGCGCGAGCGTAAAGCGGCGCAAGAACAAGCTAGTTATGAAAGTTTGAGTGTCAAACAGCTAACTAAAGAATTTAAGCGTATTGAAAAAAGCATGCACGATGCCGCTAAGAATTTAGAGTTTGAAAAAGCGGCAGAGTTGAGAGATCAGCTAAAAACACTGAAAGCAAAATTATTAGAAGTTAGTTAATACATATAAATCAAAGTTTTATTATATATAATTAAAGTTAAATATGAATATTGTAGATTATGTTGGTAGCTTTGCTGCCACTTGCACCACCGTTGCTTTTATACCGCAAGCCATTCAATCGTATCGTACGAGAGATTTGACTGGTATTTCTTTGCCCATGTATAGCATTTTTACGGCAGGCGTGACACTTTGGCTAGTCTATGGCTTACTGAAAAACGATTGGCCCATTATTATCGCGAATGTCATTACCGTGGCTTTATCTGCCATGATATTAATACTTAAAATCAATGAGATGCTTAAGCAATGAAGCCATTGCCATCAAGCTAGCAATCAGTTTTTCCTAATCGATGATTGCCATGAAGATTCTCATAGGGTTAACCAACATGAAGCAGTTTGTATTGAGTAAGCAATGATTAATGTCGCCACTTTTAATATTCACAAAGGTTTTACGCACTTTAATGCTAGGTTTTCTTTGCAAAGCCAGCGCGACATGCTCAGAAAGTTAAATGCTGATGTGATTTTTCTGCAAGAGGTGCAAGATGTACATATTAAGCACCGTGCACGCTTTAATGCATGGTCTACATCTGGCCAATTAGAGTATTTGGCTGATTCTATTTGGTCAGAATATGCTTACGGCAAAAATGCGGCTTACCCAGCAGGCCATCATGGTAATGCTTTGTTATCAAAATTCCCCATTGTGCACACCTATAATCAAGATATCTCTGCCCACACATCCGAGCAGCGTGGCATGTTGCATTGTGTTATTCACATACCAGAATGGGATTTGCCTTTGCATACTATTTGTTTGCATTTGGGCTTATTTGCAACGTGGCGACGCAAACAATTAAACGATGTTGCCCAATTTATAGAGCAACAAGTGCCAGTAGACGCGCCATTAATTATTGCTGGCGACTTTAACGATTGGAGTACGCGTGCTGGGCAAGATTTTGCTAAACGTTTAAAGCTGAAAGAAGTGTTTGAACATCACTTAGGTACGCATGCGCGTAGCTTTCCTGCTTGGTTGCCTATTTTAAAAGTTGACCGTATTTATGTGCGAGGTTTTGATGTAAAACAGGTAAAAGTACATGCTGGTGCAAAGCTAATGGCGCTTTCTGATCATGCCTTGTTAACCGCTACCTTAGATAGAATTTGATGCGATTTTCAACCGACAATAAAGTGACATTATTACGTGGAGGTGCAGCATTTTTTTCTGCTTTAGAGCAGGCGATAGAGCAGGCAAAAGAAGCAATTTACCTGCAAACCTATATTTATGCAGCAGATGAAACAGGCCTTCGCATTGGTAATGCATTAAAAAAGGCAGCATTAAGTGGTGTATCCGTTCATTTGCTGTTAGATGGTTTTGGTAGTAAAGATTTGCCGAGTGACTACATTGATGAATTGCAAAACAATAGTGTGAAGTTGCTGTTTTATCGTCCTAAAATTTCACCATGGACACTGCAAAAGAGACGTTTAATCCGAATGCATCGAAAAGTGGCTGTAATTGATGGCGCAATTGGCTTTGTTGGCGGCATTAATATTATTAATGATAACAATAAGCCTAGCCAGGCAAACCCACGTATTGATTATGCTGTAAAGCTAGAGGGCGCTATCGTGCTTGAAATGCAAGAAAGTGTGTGTAAGCTTTGGCAACGCATGTCTTGGATAGCAAGGCTGAGAAGAAAGTTAAAGCCCACATTAAAAACATCCCTTACAGAGGCGAAAGGCAATACTAAAGTAGCATTTGTAACGCGTAGTAATGTCTTGCATAGGCATGATATCGAGGATGCGTATTTACAAGCAATTCATCATGCACAATCAGAAATTATCATAGCCAATGCTTATTTTCTGCCTAGCAAACGATTTAGAAAAGCATTAATCGCTGCTGCCAAGCGTGGCGTTAAGGTTAAGTTACTATTGCAAGGTCGCAAAGAATACTTATTAATGTTCGCAACAAACGCACTCTATCGTTATTTTTTACAGGCAGGTATTCACATCTATGAATATAGAAAAAGCTTTTTGCACTGCAAAGTGGCAGTGATTGATAAGCATTGGGCAACAGTAGGATCGTCTAATATTGATCCGCTCAGCTTAATGTTAGCCAACGAAGCAAATGTGGTGATAGAAGATCTGCAGTTTGCCAATGAGTTAAGGTTAGAAATCGAACATACCATCAACCAGGCCGAAGAAGTAACGCTAACAGTGTGGGAAAAAACTAGCCGATTGAAGCACGCTTTTTCCTGGCTAGTCTATGGAGTAGTCAAGCTGTTTTTAGGGTTTGTGGTGAATGTGAATGATAAAGATTAAAGCCAAACATATACATTCAATCATTGACACATCAATCATGCACTGAGCGAGGATGGCGCGGACAAAAACGCGTGTATTTAATCCCCTCAACAATCAATCATGTTCGTGGTTTTTTACGCTTAAATAACTGCGGATTACCTCTAATGAACGCGTGAATCCAGCGTTCGAGAAATGACTCGTTCTTGGCCGTTTTAATATAGCCGTAACCTAACACAGCAATCACCAAGGCTCCCAAGGTGTCCACAATCAGATCCCACATGGTATCAGTTAAACCAGAAGGGTCGCCCAGCATTGGCTTTTGCATGTTCATGCCAAAAAAGCTATCCATGGCAAACTCAAAGATTTCCCAAAGCGCACCAACACCCACAGCAAATAGGAAGGCAAAAAAAGCAACAAATCCGGGCTTCATGTATACGCCAATCTTTTCTGTCTCATTTAAAACATAGACTAATAAAAAACCAACAATACCAAGCAACACGCCAGATGCCGTATGGAGGGCGATATCCCACCACCAGTAACGCGTGTAGTAATCGTGAATTTCACCAAGAAATAGCGATGCAAAAACGAAAGCAATTGCAATGAGTACAAATTCGGCTGGGATTAATACGCGAAAGTGTTTTTGTAGATATAAGGGCGCTAAAGTAATCAAAATAATTCCACTGGTGATAACAGCATTAAACCATTGCTTTGACCATATCTCGGCTAGTAGCCCAACCATTAAAATTGCTTGAAGAGCAAAAGTGAGACGTCTGTGTATTGTGTTTTCTATCATCTGGCCCTCTAAAAAAATGACGCATCAAATTTGATTGTATGCGTCTCGTTGATTATTTGAGCAGTCACCGTTTTTCAAATATAAGTTTGCTTGATATTGTTGCTTTTTAAGTCTAGTAGACCTTGTAAGCTTAACGGTAATCTATCAATTATGCACTAGTGTAGTGACGATTGCACTGATTCCAACCTCTATTTATCTTATAAGAAACCCACTATTTAGCTCCACCTCTTTACTCGTTTCCCCATAGCCTTTCTGGGTTAAAAGCGCTTGTTTGATGTAATTGGCAACTTGATTTCTCAGAGTAGGAATGGCTGTTTGCTCAGTAAAAATAGTAGGAAACTGATAGCTTAACCATGCGTAAAGACTAATATGTTGGCTCAATACTTCAGCTTGTTGTAGGTGTTTTTCGCTGCCGCCATTGAGCCAGTTTGGGGCAAATGGTATAGGGTGAGGCTTGTCTTGATAAATACTGGTAATACATTGAATAAAATAGTCTTTTTCAATCGGAACTTGAAGAGAGAGTGGCGCGCAGGCGAGGACAAATTTATCTTTGAATGCCATGTGTGGTGCTATTTCATCAACGATAAGCGCTTGTTTATATTGGGCTACCGCGTGTGTGTGTTGGCACAGCTGATCTTGATGGTGATCATGTTCAGTTAAATAAGCTATACATTCTGCTAATCGATTGGTGTGTAATTGATTGGCAATCTGTTCACAATCACTGAGTTGCATAGCGATTGGCAGGTGTGTAATGGTGGCAGTATCGTCGGTATTCAGCATATGCTCAATATGGATTTGTTCATCGTCTTCTAACACAGTCACATATCCAGTTTCATAGACACCATAACGACCTGCGCGACCAGCAATTTGGCGCACTTCGGTTGCATCTAAATAGCGCGAGGCAATACCATCAAACTTATGAATATTGGCAAATATCACGCGCCTAATCGGTAAGTTTAGCCCCATGCCAATGGCGTCGGTTGCGACCAATATCTCTGCCTGACCTGATAAAAAGCGCTCTGATTCATGGCGTCTGACTTCTGGCGAGAGCGCGCCGTAAATACTGGCGACTTTAAACCCCCAGTTTCTGAATCTGGCGGAAAGCGTTAATACATCTTTACGACTAAAAGTTACCATCGCATCGCCTTTTTGTAGCTGATGCTTGAGCTTTTGTTTGCTGTAACGTTTGCCGCATAAGCTATTTTCTTCAAGTATCAGTGGTGTTTTGCGATGTAAATAAGTCATGTCATACGTTTCTGTTAAAGCATCCAAAGCCTTGGTACAAAGGTGGGTAACAGCATTAGAACCGCAAATATAAACGTGCTTAGCGGGCACGCCAATCAATGCCGCAGTCCAAGCTTGACCACGGTCTGGATCTTGTAACATTTGAATTTCATCGATGACAGCAACATCAACAGCTTTGGTGCTATGCATCATTTCAATGGTCGATGCTGTGTGCTGTGCGCCATCCATATAAATGCGTTCTTCACCTGTGATTAAGTGACACGGCACACCGGCTTGCACCAGTCTATCGCGTACTTCCATGGCCAATAGCCTGAGTGGTGCTAAATAAACCCCGCTTTTGGCCACAATTAACGCATTTAACGCATGGTAAGTTTTACCTGAATTGGTTGGCCCGAGATAAAAGTGATGTTGACGACTTAACTGTCTTGCTAATATAAAACGGTTGGCATATGCCTGTAGTAGGGGGAGTGAGTGCAAAAGTAAACCTTATTGCAACACATTAGCAAAGTCGTGATTCACATCACGATGATTCATTTCATCTTGACGCACAGCAATCACAACATCTCTGAGTGTCGCGTCAGTGGGCAAGCCCCAATAATCAATGGCGATTTGCGGTGCACTCACATTTGGATAAGTGCCGTTTTCAATGCCAGCTAGATATTCGGTATAACTATAAACTGCCTCCTCTTCAAAGTAAGCAACTAATCGATGTGCTGTTTTGCTAGACACAAGATAAAGTAAAAAGAATAAGTTGTAAAAAATACCTTGGGCAATAATAATCAGTGCTCTTTCAAACCAGCTGGGTTGTGCAATTTCAATAAAGGTCATCAGATGCATACGTTCATTTTCTGCTTCATCTAATAAGGTTTTAATCCAGCCATCATCTGATTTCATCAATCTTAACGATTTCAAGTGTTGAATTGCGCCACCAACCATGCCTGGAACGGCAGCAACTGTCTCCAGTACAACGGCACGATGACCATAACGACCGCTAAAAAAAGCATCTGCAAAAAATCTTAAACATTTTGTAATTGTCAGCGCCACGCTATCTGAAAGGTTTTTGGGTTGATAATGCGTTTCTAAATGCATGATTCATTTCCTGTATTAACACTAGATGTGTTTCGGACAATCGGCGCAACAAAAAATTGCCTAAGATGATCGTTTTTTTAAGTTGTCACCGCTTTAATGACTATTGGTAATAAATGCGCTGGAATATGAATCAATGTTAAGGCTGCAGCACGGCCTCTTTCTGACATTTTCATGTAAGATTTGCGTAGAATCGTTAAAAACTTTTCTTCGCTGTAATCACTATATTTGGTCACAAAATCAGCTAAATCATGTTCTAAAAAAGCCAATACAATCACATCCTCTAGAATTTGCGTATTGGTATTTGTGCGTAGATTTTCTTTTTTTAATAGGCTTGCAACTTCTGCAATTGTTTCTGCATCATACCCGTGTTGTTGCATCACTTTACTAGCAACTGCTGCATGATGATTTTTGAGATTGCTGCGCCATTGCATATAGCCAGCTTTTGTCATTGGATAGTCAGTACGAGGTGATATCCAACGTTGAATATGTTGCGCGCGCACTGCAAGTTGCAAGACCTCAGAAGCTTCTGGTGCATATCGATTGAGCATCTCACTTAATCGTTCTGCATAAACCAGTTCTTTTGGTTGTTGTATGCCGTTTATGTTGATTTGATGAGGGTCATCTCTATTAATCGCATCAAAACTGGCAATGGTATTGTTAAAACGAATTTGATCTTTTGTCATATGCAAATTCTAAAGCTTTCAGGCATCCCTTAAAAGCTGAAATATTGATTTGCATCAAATAAGTTTACACATGTGCAGAATAGGCTGGCGATAATAGATAATGCGTATTTAAAGGCTTGATAGATTAAGGGTTTGTTGATGATAGATTTCTTTAAAAAATTACCACATGTCACGCAGTATCCGGTTGGTATTGAATGGCCTATTTTAAAACGCATTCCGTTGATTTTTGGCGTGGGCACTTTGTTGATTGTTTCGCCGGTGGCTGTCATTTATTTAAAGAACACAGTCATCTCTGCGGCACAATATAAAACGATTTACGTGTGTATCGGCGCATTGTTTTCATACTGGTTTTTTGTTGGCGTATTAGCTATCGGTTGTGTACTCATTATGATTATGAAAGGGCCTGGTTATGTTGCTGACGCTTATGAGCTGCCATTAGAAGATAAGCGATTAGAAGAACGACTGAAATAACTATCGATTGCGCGCATAACACATCTTTGCGCACCAATGTGGTGCTAATAATAGTGCTGGTGCGGTTAATGCATGGACTCACGATTGTCGTTAATCACCCGATATTACTTTTTAATCAGCCAGTTAATTAAATACGAATTGAATTGGCACGCACTTTGCTTTTGTAAATTTATCTGATGATTAACTAAAAAAAGGCGATACCAATCTATTTAATATGGTGTGTTAATTGCGATTACATACTAAAAGAATAACTTAAGTACATTTACCCAAAGGCGGGAAAATAATAACTTAGCCCAATTAAATGATTCATTTAATTGGTGAATAACAAGACAAAGGCGTCTTGAAATACAGTGCAGTGGCATTGTGTTTCAAGACGCTTTTTTTGTTTGCTTAACTTCAACATTTATAAACGACTTTACCTATGAGGAGATTGGTATGACCAAAGCTTGTGTATCAAACTAAAAGTACATTCTATTTACATTAATCGTTTATTAAAAACTACGAAAAAAGGAAAAATCTATGTCTTATTTAGCGCCATCCGAGTTTGTGACCAAAATGGTCGATGCGGGAGAATCAAAAATTTATATGTCCACCAGAGATACGGTGATTAGAGGCTATATGGCAGGCGCTATTTTAGCGTTAGCAGCTGTATTTGCTGTCAGTATTGCAGTTGCAACTGGCTCACATCTTATCGGTTCTATTTTATTTCCTGTTGGTTTTTGTATGCTGTATCTAATGGGCTTTGATTTATTGACGGGTGTATTTGTGCTGACGCCGTTGGCTTGGTTGGATAAACGTCCTGGCGTTACTTGGCCACAAATTTTACGTAACTGGGGTTTGGTTTTTGTAGGCAACTTCATGGGAGCATTAACAGTAGCTGTGATGATGGCTTTTGTTTTTACTTATGGTTTTAATACAGATGGAGGTGATATTGCAACTAAAGTGGCTGGCATTGGTGAAGCGCGTACGCTGGGTTATGCAAAATATGGTGTTGCAGGTTGGTTTACTATCTTCGTTCGCGGCATGCTGTGCAACTGGATGGTTTCAATGGGCGTGGTTGGTGCGATGATTTCTACCAACGTCAGCGGTAAAGTGATTGCAATGTGGATGCCAATTTTTGTATTCTTTTTTATGGGCTTTGAACATTCAGTGGTCAATATGTTTTTATTCCCATTTTCGATGATTATGGGCGGTAATTTCTTAATTAGTGATTATTTTATTTGGAATGAAATTCCGACAGCACTTGGCAATTTGGTGGGTGGTTTAGCCTTTACCGGTTTAACACTTTACACTACGCATGTTAAAACAAAACCAAAGCGTACGCTTTAACGAGTATCGGCGGCCTTGGTATAAGCGGTTTAGCTTAAGCTGAGGCTGTTCTAATTACAACACAATAATGAGAAGTATTAGGAGTATCGTAATGAATAAACAAAGCATGACCGACTTGATTGTGAGCGCAAAAGTAGCCAAAGGATTAACGTGGGAAAAAATAGCAGATGATTTAGGTTTATCATCAGTTTGGTTAACGTCAGCGTGTTTGGGTATGAATAGTGCCACCAAAGAGCAAGCCGCTGCCATTACGCAGTATTTGGGTTTGGATGCCGCAGTGGCTAGTGCACTAGAAGCTTATCCAACGAAAGAATGGGATAAAGTCGTGCCACAAGATCCATTGATTTATCGTCTTTATGAAATTATCGGTGTCTATGGTCCTACGCTAAAAGAGGTCATCCAAGAGAAATTTGGCGACGGTATTATGAGTGCGATTGATTTTTCGATGGAAGTTGAAAAAGAAGAAAACCCGAAAGGTGATCGGGTTGTTGTGACTATGAATGGCAAATTCTTGGCATATAAGTCTTGGTAAAAGATAAACCAACTAAAGAGCGCTGGGTAGTATCTGGCGCTTTTTAGTATCCAGTTGATAAATGAACATGTCGAATAGCTTAGCGATAGAAGTAGCACAGTTATCAGATAAAGGCCGTAAGGAAATCAATCAGGATTTTCATGCTATCAGCATGCCGCCAGAACCACAATTAAGCGCAAAAGGTGTTGCTATTACATTGGCGGATGGTATTAGCAGCAGCCCGGTCAGTCAAGAAGCAAGTGAGGCGGCGGTGAAAGGCTTTCTAGCTGACTATTTTTGCACCTCGGTAATGTGGTCTGTTAAAACAGCAGGTATTCGCGTATTAACAGCGATTAATTCATGGCTATATTCACAAACCAGACAAAATCAAATTAGCCGCTTTGATAAAGACAAGGGCTATGTGTGTACGTTTAGCGCCATGGTATTCAAATCGACTACAGCACATATTTTTCATGTAGGCGATTCGCGGATTTATCGTGTGCATCAAAACGCTTTAGAACAAGTGACAAAAGACCATCGGGTGTGGATATCAGAAGATCAGAGTTATCTGAGCCGTGGTTTGGGCATAGAAGCACATTTAGAGATTGATTATCAGGCATTTCATGTGGCCAAAGGAGATATTTTTCTGCTTGCCACAGATGGGGTTTACGCGTTTGTTAGTGAGCGCTTTGTGACAAACGCGATTGCACAATGCCAAACTGATTTACAACTAGCCACTCAATTGATTATGGATGAAGCGTTAGCAAACGGCAGTGATGATAATCTCACCTTGCAAATAGTACGTGTCAATGATTTACCTAATCAAAATGTAGATGAATTGTATCAACAGTTAACTGAATTGCCATTCCCATCGCAATTAGCACCAAGAATGCTATTTGATGGTTATGAGGTTATTCGTGAGATTCATGCATCTAGCCGTAGCCATGTCTATTTGGCATCAGATATTGAGACCAAAGAGCAAGTTGTACTCAAAGCGCCATCGATTGATCTGCGAGAAAATGCTGCCTATTTAGAACGTTTTTTGCTAGAAGAGTGGATAGCCAAACGCATTAATAGCGCACATGTGATGAAGCCTACTATTCATGACAGAAAGCGACACTATTTATATCTTGCAACAGAATATATTGAAGGACAGACACTAACACAATGGATGCTGGACAACCCAAGACCAGACTTACAAACGGTACGCGGTATTGTTGAGCAAATTGCTAAAGGTTTGCGAGCCTTTCATCGTTTAGAAATGCTACATCAAGATTTGCGACCTGCAAATGTGATGATTGATAAGTCAGGCACGGTTAAGATTATAGACTTTGGCTCAACACGCGTTGCAGGATTAGCTGAGATTACTTCGCCAATTGAACAAGACCCTATTTTGGGAACTGCACAATACACTGCACCTGAGTATTTTTTAGGTGAAGAGGGCACCGAGCGTTCTGATTTATTCTCACTAGGCGTAATTGCCTATCAAATGTTGACTGGCAAACTGCCTTACGGCACCCAGGTGGCGAAAATAAATAGCAAATCTGACCAAAATAAATTGAGCTATGGCAGCATCCGTTATGACAGACGAGAAGTGCCTGCTTGGGTAGATGATGCGATTATGAAAGCAGTACACCCCAATCCAAGTAAGCGCTATGAAGCTTTGTCTGAATTTATTTTTGATCTCAAACAGCCCAATCAGGCGTTTGTAAATAAAGCGAGACCACCTTTAATAGAACGTAACCCAGTTGCTTTTTGGCAAAGCATCTCTTTCATTTTGTGTGTGGTGATTATTGTTTTATTAATACGTATGTAATTGACACGATGAAATCAACTCTTTAGTTTACTTTGTCTAAAGCCTGGCTAACGTCCGCGATAATATCATCAATATTTTCAATGCCAACAGAGATTCTGACTAAATCAGAACTAACCCCAGCTTTTTTCAGTTCTGCTTCGTTAAGCTGTCTATGCGTTGTGGAAGCGGGATGACAAGCTAACGATTTGGCATCACCAATGTTCACTAAACGCAGAATCATCTCTAGCGCATCAATAAACTGCTCACCAGCTTTTGCACCACCTTTAATGCCAAAACTCAAAATACCAGATGCTTTACCATTGGTTATTTTTTGACAGTTAGCATGATATTCACTGTTTTTTAGCGCAGCGTACTTCACCCAGCTAACTTTGGGGTGGTTTTGTAAATAGTCAGCTAATTTTTCAGCATTTTCACAATGACGCTCCATACGCAGGCCTAATGTTTCTAGACCTTGTAGAATTTGAAATGAATTCATTGGTGAAATAGCAGCACCAGTATTTCTTAAAGGTGCAACACGGCAACGTCCAATATAGGCGGCGGCACCTAAAGCTTCTGTATAAACGACGCCATGATAAGAAGGGTCTGGTTCGTTTAAAATGGCAAAGCGTTCTTTATTAGCTACCCAATCAAATCGACCAGAGTCAACAATCATTCCTCCAATCGATGTACCGTGGCCGCCGATATATTTGGTGAGTGAATGCACCACAATATCGGCACCCAGATCAAATGGTTTACAAAGATAGGGGGTCGCCACTGTATTATCAACAATGACTGGAATACCATGTCTATGTGCAATTTCTGAAAGCTTTTGAATATCAACGATATTGCCCGCTGGATTGCCGATAGACTCGCAAAAAATCGCTTTTGTCTTATGATCAATTGCCTTTTCAAATCCAGAAAAGTCATCATAGGAAAGCATACGTACTTCAATGCCTTGCCTAGGAAGTGCGTGCGCAAATAAGTTGTATGTTCCACCGTAAAGTTGACTTGTACTTAAAATATTATCACCAACTTCGCAAATACATTGAATCGCATACGTTATAGCTGCCATACCTGAAGCCAGTGCCAAACCAGCAATACCACCTTCCATCGCCGCAACGCGCTGCTCTAGCACATCTGTCGTTGGGTTCATAATGCGTGTGTAAATGTTGCCCGGTACTTTTAAGTCAAATAAATCTGCACCATGCTGGGTATTATCAAAAGTATAAGAGGTTGTTTGATAAATCGGTACGGCGGCGGCTTTGGTGGTTGCCTCTGATGTATAGCCGTGGTGTAGTGCGATAGACTCAAGCTTCATTATTTGCTCCTCAGTATTGCCGTTAGTAATCGCGACTAGCTTAATACGCCAACGCTGCGGATGCAAGTAACCTGGTTTAGAGTAGTTTATATTGCATTAATATTTGCTTCACTTGCTCAGGGTTATAGGCTTGGTATGCTTTAAAACCAAATGCATTGGCAGCATTGACATTATCAATATTGTCATCAAAGAAAATAATTTCTTCGGCTGGTAATTGCAGTCCTTTAGCAGCGGCCTCAAAGGCTTGGTGGTCTGGTTTAAGATAACCAATTTCATGGGATAAAAACAAATGATCTAGATTTTCAGTGAGCCCAGTTGCCTCTACATGCACCCAATGCGCCTCACTAGTATTACTTAATGCTGCTAATGTGATATGGGAAGGAATGGCATGGAGCAAATCAAAAGTGTTGGGAAAAGTGCCTACTATCCATGTGGCAAAGTTTGCCATGAACGCATCTGGACTTAAATTGATATTTAAATGGTTAACTATTTGTTCTGCAAAGGCATCACTAGAAATCTTACCTGTTTCATGTGCAATCACAGCGGGAGAAGACATCCAATTTTTATAAATCTCATCATGAGATTGCTCACTGTCTAATAACTTCGCCAGTGAAGGTAATCCATTTAACTCAATGAGTACGCCACCAATATCAAAAAGAACAGCAGATATTTTCATATTTTAGATTTTCTTAAATAAAAAATGAGTCATGAGTGATTAACTAGGTAACCACTGATGACTCATTTTAGTGTCATGACGTTGCTATAACAACGCCTGTTGCTTTAAGCTAGGTTGGCGCCAACAATTGCTGCCATTTGCATCATGTCGACAGTTTCGCCTTCTTTGATGTTGGTTAAATTAGTGACTTTACCTGTTTTGCTTGTTGTGTTTGTATTTTTAAAGATAGGTAATAATTTGGCGTCAGTTACAATGTATTTACCTGCATTTTCTGGCTTACCATTTACAGATTTAGTTTGTAGTTTATTGGCTTTAATATAATCCCAGATTTTTTTGGTAATTTCAGTACGTGGAAGTGCATCAGCGCCACATAATGCCGCTAATTCGCTTTTCATTTTGACTGGAACTGCTAAACCTTTTGCTTCTGCCATTTTAATTCCTTTTAAATATGATTAAATGAATAAATCTTACAAGGCTGTGCCTTATATCTTAATAAGAGCGCTTATTATGCACTGCCTTTGCGCACAGCCCAAATAAATTTTTAGTTAATTTTCAATCTAACTAATTGCGTTTTAAAGCAGGAGATAAAAAGCATTTGATTCATAAACGTTTTTTAACTATAATCACGCCCTAACATAAACCTTGCCACACCACAGAGCAATTATTTGATTGCTGCCTCACATGAAAGGGCTGGATGGGTGGCTTTAACCACAAGGAGATTTCATGCGTCACTACGAAGTAGTATTTATCGTGCATCCTGATCAAAGCGAGCAGGTGCCTGCAATGATTGAGCGTTATCGCACTATGATTAGCGGTAACAAAGGCACTATCCATCGTCTAGAAGACTGGGGTCGTCGTCAATTAGCTTACCCAATCAAAAAAATCCATAAAGCACATTATGTGTTAATGAACATTGAATGTGATCAAGAAACTTTAGCAGAACTAGAGTTAGGCTTTAAGTTTAATGATGCTGTATTGCGTCATTTAACATTCAGCACTAAAACTGCAGTGACTGAAGCTAGCCCAATGATGAAAGAAGAAAAGTCTAAATCAGTATTGAGTAACGATTCAGCAAAAGAAGCGCCTGCTAAAGAAGAGGCGACAGCAGAATAGTAGTGAATAAGCTGGCAATAAGCGGGCAAGTGACTCAAGTTGAGACTTTACGCTATACGCCAGCAGGTTTACCGTTGTTGAGTTTTGTGATTAGCCATGTTTCAGAAGATATTGAAGCGGGCCTAAAGCGTAAAGTGGAATGTGAAATAAAAGCGGTTGCGATAGGCAATTTAGCAAAAATTGATATTCAACTGGGTGCAAAATTAAACGCACTGGGCTTTTTAGCCAAACGCAGCGCAAAAAGCACACAACTGGTATTGCATATAAAGAACATTGAACTGATATAGCTTAAATTAAGCGATATCTAAACGAAAAAAGATTAGGAGTTACACATGGCAAGAGATATGTACAAACGCCGCCGTTACTGCCGTTTTAGTGCAGAAGGCATTAAAGAAGTTGATTATAAAGATGTGGATTTACTGAAAGATTTTATTTCAGAAAACGCGAAAATTATTCCTGCACGTATGACAGGTACAAAAGCTAAATACCAACGCCAATTAACCTCAGCAGTTAAGCGTGCGCGTTTCTTAGCATTGTTACCATACACTGATAAACACCCAGGCTAAGGAGAATAACAATGGAAATTATTTTATTAGAAAAAGTAGCTAACTTGGGCGCATTGGGCGATATCGTAAAAGTAAAAGATGGTTTTGGCCGCAACTTTTTGATTCCTCAAGGTAAAGCAAAACGTGCAACTGAATCAAATAAAGCTGAATTTGTAGCGCGACGTGCTGAATTAGAGAAACAACAAGCTGATATCTTAGCCGCAGCAAAAGCACGTGCTGATAAATTAGCTGGTCAAACAGTTGAGGTCGCACAAAAAGCGGGTGAAGATGGTCGTTTATTCGGTTCAGTGACTAATCACGATATTGCTGCAGCATTAACAGCAGCAGGTACTGAAGTAGCTAAATCTGAAGTGCGCTTACCATCAGGCCCGTTAAAAGCAGTTGGTGAGTATCCAGTAAGCATCGCATTGCATCATGATGCAGTGGTTGAAATTACTGTTAAAGTAGTTGCAGAAGCATAGTTTTTAGCTTCCTCTCAAAAAAGGCGACTAAGGTCGTCTTTTTTGTTGTCTGCGTTTTGTGAGTGTTACTTATTTATGCGTATAATCACAGCTTATGACTGATGAACAATTAGATGCCTTAAAACTTCCCCCGCATTCTATTGAAGCGGAGCAATCCGTGGTTGGTGGATTGCTACTCGAGAATGAAGCATTAGATAAGGTTGCTGATATTTTGAATGCTGACGATTTTTATCAGCACGATCATAAAACCATTTATCAACATATTGCTCGGTTAATAGAACGTAATCGTCCTGCTGATATTGTTACGGTGGCAGAATCTTTAGAAAATACAGCAGAACTTACCGCTATCGGCGGCATTGCTTACTTGGGCTCATTGGCTCAAAATACGCCAACTGCAGCCAATATACGTCGATATGCAGAGATTGTCCGTGAACGTGCAATTATGCGCAAGCTGGTGACGGTTGGCTCTGATATTGCAGGTAGTGCGTTCAGCCCTAATGGGCGTGATGCGCAGCAATTGCTGGATGAAGCTGAGGCTAAGATTTTTCAGATTGCTGAAGGTGGCAATCGAGACAATCAAGGTTTTCAAGATATCAAAGAATTGTTGCCGCAAGTAGCAGAAAAAATTGATGAATTATTTTCACGTGAAGACCAAAGTGAAGTGACTGGTATTCCAACGGGCTTTACCGATTTAGATAGAATGACTTCTGGTTTGCATGGTGGTGATTTAATTATTGTGGCTGGTCGCCCATCAATGGGTAAAACTGCATTCTCTATTAATATGGCTGAAAATGTGGCGATTGACACTGGTTTGCCAGTCGCTATTTTTTCGATGGAAATGGGTGCAACACAACTTGCCACACGTATGATTGGATCTATCGGCCGTCTGGATCAGCATCGCATGCGCACAGGCCGTCTTGAAGATGAGGATTGGGAAAAGCTGACTACCGCTTTAGGCAAACTAAACGAAGCACCTATTTTTATTGACGAAGGGGCTGGTTTAAGTAGCTTTGATGTGCGTGCACGGGCACGGCGATTACATCGACAAACGGGCAAATTAGGCCTGATTGTGGTCGATTACCTACAATTGATGGCTGCACCAGCAGGCACACGCACAGAGAATAGAGCAACGGAAATTTCTGAAATTTCTCGCTCTTTAAAAGCATTGGCGAAGGAGCTAGATGTGCCTGTAGTAGCACTTTCGCAATTGAATCGTGGCTTAGAGCAACGCCCTGACAAACGCCCAGTCATGAGCGATTTGCGCGAATCGGGTGCGATTGAGCAAGACGCGGATTTGATTTTGTTTATTTATCGTGATGAAGTTTACAATCCAGATAGCACAGATAAAGGTACGGCAGAAATTATCATCGGGAAGCAGCGTAATGGTCCTATTGGACGTGTTAGATTGACCTTTATTGGGCAACATACGCGCTTTGAGGATTTTGCCAACGCTGATTATATGACAGATGACTAGCCATGCGTCCTATTCAAGCAACCGTATCCACTAGCGCTTTACAGCACAATCTGGCTATTGTCAGGCAACATGCTAAAGCGGCTAAAGTGATGGCCGTTGTGAAAGCGAATGGATATGGTCATGGCTTGATGAATGTCGCACATGCTTTGGCTGGCACAGATGCATTTGCAACACTCCATTTAACTGAAGCGATTGATTTGCGTGAAGCAGGTTTTGAACATGATATTCTGCTACTAGAAGGGGCGTTCGACGAAGAAGAATTGCGTATTGCAGCCAGCTTTGAAATTAGCGTGGTAATACATAACAAAGTCCAAGCCAATTTATTGCAAAGCACATCGCTTTCAAGGCCAATTAACATTTACTTAAAAATGAACACAGGCATGAATCGGCTAGGTTTTGTGCCATCTGATTATTTATTTATCTATCAACAGTTAAACGATTGTGAAAATGTAAGACACATCACGCTGATGACACACTTTGCAACTGCTGATGAGGCACAGGGTATTGCGGAGCCGCTTGCACGTTTTAAAGAGGCGATAAAATCCCTTAACGCGCCAATTTCTTTAGCTAACTCAGCCACGATACTGCGATATCCACAAGCCCATGCTGATTGGGTGCGCCCGGGCATTATGTTATACGGGGCAACGCCAATCAGTGGTACACCAGCCGCTACGTTTGATTTAAAACCGGTTATGCAATTGAGTTCACAAATTATCGCCATTCAAACACTCGCAATTGGTGAAAGTGTTGGTTATGGTGCCAGATTCACAGCAACAAAAGAAACTCGAATTGGTGTTGTTGCGTGTGGTTATGCCGATGGTTATCCGCGTCATGCGCCCAATGGTACGCCTATTGCTGTCAATGGCAAATTAACAAAGACACTGGGGCGCGTTTCTATGGACATGCTGTTTTGTGATGTAACCGATATGCCTGAAGCTGACATTGGCGCTCGCGTTGAACTGTGGGGCGCTACAGTACCCGTGGATGCGGTTGCCGAGGCAAGCGATACTGTTGGTTACGAATTACTTTGTGCAGTTGCGCCACGCGTGCCAATCATGGTGGTTGACTAACATGGCAAAAGCTAAAAGTGTGTATATTTGTACCGAATGTGGTACTAGCGAACCCAAATGGCAAGGCCAGTGCCCAGGCTGCATGGCTTGGAATACTTTGGTTGAAGGTGTAGCAGAAACAGCGAGCACCAATCGCTATGCCAATAAATTTGAAGGTTTGGCTACTACGGGTCAATTGCAAAAGTTAAGTGCGGTAGAAGCGGCTGATATCGAACGAAAACCAACCAGCATTGCCGAGTTTGATCGTGTATTAGGTGGTGGGTTGGTCGAAGGCGGTGTTATTCTGATTGGTGGCGATCCTGGCATTGGCAAATCGACTTTATTGCTACAGGTCTTGTGTCATTTAGGTAAAACCAGCCAAGCTATTTATGTGAGCGGTGAGGAGTCACCACAACAGATTGCCATGCGCGCTAAGCGTTTAGGTTTGGATGCTAGCGAAGTTGATTTATTGGCTGAAATTAATTTAGAAAAGATATTGGCTACCCTGCAGGCTAATAAACCGAACATCGCGGTGATTGACTCAATACAAACGGTTTATTCGGAAGCGCTACAATCTGCACCAGGTTCGGTGGCGCAGGTCCGTGAATGTTCTGCACAACTGACCCGTTTGGCTAAACAGCTTGGCATCACCGTTATTTTGGTTGGACATGTGACCAAAGAGGGTGCTTTAGCAGGACCGCGCGTGCTAGAGCATATTGTTGATACTGTTTTGTATTTCGAAGGTGATCAAAACTCATCTTTTCGTTTGATTCGTGCTTTTAAAAATCGCTTTGGTGCGGTAAATGAACTAGGCGTTTTTGCGATGACAGAAAAGGGTTTAAAAGAAGTTGCTAATCCATCTGCTTTGTTTTTATCGCACCATGAACAACAAGTGGCGGGTAGTTGCATTACCGTCACCATGGAGGGTACGCGGCCATTATTGATTGAAATCCAAGCGTTAGTTGATGAGAGTCACGCGCCCGCGCCTAAACGTTTATGTGTGGGTTTAGAGCAAAATCGGTTGGCGATGCTATTAGCGGTATTACATCGACATGCAGGTGTTGCCTGTTTTGATCAAGATGTGTTTATTAACGCGGTTGGTGGCGTCAAAATTAGTGAACCAGGCGTTGATTTGGCGGTATTAATATCTATTGTTTCTTCTTTAAAAAACAAACCATTAGAAGATAAACTGATTGTATTTGGTGAGGTTGGTTTGGCTGGCGAAGTGCGGCCTGTGCAAGGTGGCTTAGTTCGATTAAAAGAAGCCGCAAAACTAGGCTTTACCAAAGCCATTGTGCCGAAAGCCAATGCGCCAAAAAATAAAATTGAAGGCATAGAAGTGTTTGCTGTGGAGCGTTTGGATCAAGCGCTCAATAAAATCCGCAACAGCTAATCAATAAAAGCAGTCGCCTTTATACCACTTCTTATCGCGCCTTCAATGGTTGCTGGATAATCGCCGCTTGTATAGTCGCCTGCTATCAATAAGTTAGGATAAGCGGTGGTGTTTGTCGGTCTATTTAAAGCAACATCACAAGCGAATGTAGCGCGCTTTTCGGTAATGACTTTATGCCAAATTGGCTGTATTAATGGCGGAAACAGTTGTTTCAACTCATCAGCTACTTGTGCTGCTAAAGCCGCTTGTGTTTGCTTGAAAGGCGCATGCGCGCTAATTACCACAGCAATTAATCCTTTTTGATCGCAAATCTGACCTCTATCAAACACCCACTGGCTAAGGCTATTGACGATGCCTATCATTGGTTCTGGTAATGAGATTTGATGATTGTATTGCAAATAAACGGTAGTAATGGGCTGATAACTAAAATGCTCAGTTAACGCGCTCAGTTTGGGTAAGGTGTTAGCAAAGCTTTTTAATTGATGCGGCCCACAAGCTAGAATGACTGTTTTAAATACATAATCTTGTTCTTTGGTTTGCAGTTGATAACCATTTTCAGTTGCAATCATGCTGTTAATAGCGCTATTAACATGTATTTTGCTTCCATTTTGCTTTAAGTAGCTCGCAATGGGATGGCTGATTAGAGCACTTAAATCTGTTTTAGCGAGCAAGATATCTGCATGCTGTTTTTGTTGCGCAAAACTATCACGTAATACATTTAAAAACACTTGTGCGCTGGCTTGGTTTAATGGTGTATTGAGCGCCGCCAAGCATAAAGGCTCCCATAAATACTTGATAACACTTGCTGATTGACGTTGCACGCTTAAAAAACTGGCTAAAGATTGATCTTGCTTGAGCCGAAAACGGTTTAAACGCATCCATAGCATGCAACGGATAGCAGATCGTTTTTCATTGATTGATACACCAGTAGCGCTTAATAAACCATATACAATGTGTAATGGCGCAGGTAAGTTTGGATTTGCTTTGAGTAAAAAATCTACATTGCTTGTTAAGTCTTTCACGTGCAAACGCAGTGTAAAACGCGCTAATACTTCTGATTCTGTGACACCAACTCGTTTTAATAGCTGAAGGGTTTCCTGATAAGCACCCAATAAAATATGTTGGCCATTATCTAATCGTAACCCTTTGTAATCAATGCCACGGGCACGGCCACCTAAATTTGGCGCTGCTTCAAATAAGGTAACAGCGTGGCCTTGTTGCGTTAGCTTGGCGGCTGCGGCTAATCCAGCCATGCCACCACCAACAATGGCAATATTAGGCATATTTGAAATACGCTTTCAGCGCTAATAACAATTTTCTCAATGGCGGAATAGCAATTTTATGGGTCAGTACATTTTCGGCGCCATCGGCTTTAATCTCACGTAATAAGGTACGATAAATAGCAGCCATCATTAGACCTGGTAATTGTTGCTTGGCATCTTCGGCTGGCAATTGTTTTAATGCCTTGTCATAAAAGCTTTCAGCGCGCTCAAGTTGAAACTCAATCAGTTCTTTTACCTCAGCTGTTTTCTGATTATTTAAAATATCCTCTTCTGTTACTTTTGCTTTTGCTAACTCATCTAAAGGTAAATAAATACGACCTCTACGGGCATCTTCGCCCACATCACGGCTAATATTGGTGAGCTGAAATGCCATGCCTAAATCATGCGCATACTTAAGCGTATTGCGATTGTTAAAGCCGAATATTTGCGCGCTCAGCAAACCCACTACACTGGCAACACGGTAGCAATAGAGTTGCAACTGCTTAAAATCTTCGTAGCGATTAAACTTCAAATCCATTTCCATACCGTCAATAATTTCTAAGAAATGTTCTTTGGCTAAGCCAAACTGTTTAACAACAGGTTGCAAAGCAAAGCTAACAGGATGTTGCGGTTTGTCAGCATACAAGTTTTCAATTTCAGTTTTCCACCAATTAATTTTGGTTTGCGCCACGTTGTAATCAGTACATTCATCAACTACATCATCCACCTCGCGGCAAAAAGCATAAAGTGCGGTCATGGCCTCACGTTTTGGTTTGGGCAGAAAAATAAAACTCACAGTGAAGCTAGAGCCACTTTTTTTAGTTTTGTCTTTACAATATTGCTGAGGTGTCATGTTTTATCAAAAATTTCAAATGAATGCTTTAAGTAAAATAAAAGGCCAATCCCAAACATAAACAGTAGGGCGGCGATTAAAAATGTCACCATTCACTTTTTTTAACTTGCGAATAATTGTTTCTCCACCACCGATTATTAACCGCATTTCCAAGCCCATGCGACCCGGCAAAATGCGAGCGAGTGGTTTACCTTTTTGCAACATTATTTCCGCACGCGCTACATTAAATTGCATCAATTTTACCCAGTTCTGATTGATTTGTTTATCTGCAATTTGTTGTTCAGTAACGCTAAATTGTGCCATTTCGTCTTGACACAAGTAAAGGCGGCCTTGGTGATGAAGCGTGTCGAAATCAATCGCAATATCTTGATAAAAGTTAATGAGTTGCAGCGCACTACAGATGGCATCTGAATAAGCGATATTTTCAGGAGTGGCTTGATGAAATAAATGCAGCAATAGCCTGCCAATAGGATTAGCCGAACGGTTGCAGTAATTGAGTACTTCATCAAAATTTGCATAGCGCTTTTTTGTAACATCTTGTTTAAATGCATCTAATAAATCATAAAAAGGAGCTAATGGAAGCTGATGATCATGCATCATCTGTGCCAATTCAGTAAAAAAAGCAGAGTCACTATTGCCAGCGTTTTTAATAATATCTAGCTCATCCACATAGTGTTGTAATAACGCCAGCCTTTCAACAGGTGTGAGATTGCCCTCATCTGCAAAATCATCTGCACATCGTGCAAAATGGTATATCAACGCAATTGGATAACGTAAGTGCTTTGGTAAAACAACAGAAGCAACGGGAAAGTTTTCATAATGCTGTTTGGCAAGTGCAGTATGATCCGGGATTTGTAAAGTAGGCTTGTTCGTGCGCATACATGCAGTATGCCATAGAATATCACTATGCTATAGCGCTTACAGGCGCTAGAATAAACAAAAATTGAAGGGTTACTATGATAGGAATTATTGGCGGTACCGGTCTCACACAACTGGCGAATTTAGAGGTGATTAGACGTCAGATTGTACGCACGCCTTATGGAGATGCTTCGCAACCACTCGTTTTTGGCAACATTAATGGCTACGATGTTGTTTTTCTTGCCAGACATGGCGGTGGGCACACCATACCGCCACATGCGATTAATTATCGCGCTAATATTTGGGCGTTGCATTCAGTGGGTGTGACGCATTTATTGGCGGTGGCAACAGTAGGCAGTATTGACACGGCTTTATTGCCAGGCGATATCGTACTACCTAACCAAATTATTGATTATACCCATGGTCGTGATAACTCTTATTATGATGGCGTAGAGCGGCCCGTCATGCATATTGACTTTACTCATCCTTATGCAGCATCTTTACGAGACATTTGCAAGCAAGCTGCTGCCAACATTCAACTAGCCATTCATGATGGTGGTGTTTATGCGTGCTCGCAAGGTCCTCGCCTAGAAACAGCTGCAGAAATTAATCGCTTAGCAGGCGATGGTGCAAGTTTGGTGGGAATGACGGGTATGCCTGAAGCGGCATTAGCTAGAGAGCTTGATATGCATTATGCAGCGATCTGCCCAGTTGCTAACCATGCTGCTGGCAGAGGTGAGAGTGAAGAAGAAATCCAATATGATATGGTGATGAATCGATTAGCAGAGACTATGGTAAAAGTGCGCGCATTGATTACTGAGGCAGTCAAACTGCACAAAAAGGATATCCAATGAGCGTCCGTCCTGTTTTACGCATGGGAGAACCTTTGTTATTAAAGCGTGCAAATGAAATAACCGATTTTGACACGCCAGAGCTACATGCATTAATTAAAGACATGGAAGATACCATGGCAGATATGCATGGTGCTGGTCTAGCTGCACCGCAAATTGGCGTGAGTTTGCGGCTTGTCATATTTGGAAAGAAAGACAATGATGATACGAAAAATGCACGTTACCCAGATGCTGATGAGGTGCCCTATACCGTTTTAATCAATCCAAAGTTAACTTTTATTGGAAATGAGCAAGAAGATGGCTGGGAAGGGTGTTTGTCGGTTCCTGGTTTGAGAGGTGTTGTACCACGCTATACAAATTTACACTATGCTGGCTATGATGCATACGGAAACGCAATCGAGAGAACGGTGAGTGGCTTTCATGCCCGCGTAGTACAACACGAATGTGACCATCTAGATGGCATACTTTATCCAATGAGAATGACAGATTTAACAACTTTTGGGTATCTGGATGTTATTTTTCCCAGTCAGCCGCTTCCATAAAGGTATTTCTTTGGTATAATCTCGCCTTCGTTAGGAAGAGTGGCAGAGCGGTTTAATGCTACAGTCTTGAAAACTGTCGTGGGTTCACGCCCACCGTGAGTTCGAATCTCACCTCTTCCGCCAGTATTTAAAAAGCCAGTGTTAGCGTTTAGCGACACTGGCTTTTTTATTCATGCTGCTTTGATTTAGGTGGCTATATCAGGAAATTAGTCATCTTCACCCAAACGCTGACGAAAGTTTTCTAGTTTGGTTTCGTAGTCTTCAGCATCACCAAACTCCAAAAAGCCGCTATAGCGTTGATGTCTGCCAATAACGCGATGTGCATGTTTGATAGGGCAAAAATATTGCTCAGTTCTGCCTACAATTTCGGTGACATAAGCAATCATGCCGCTACCATATGCGCAATAAGTGCAATGAAACTTTTCTATAAAATTGAGATAGTGAAGCTGTTGCCTATCGTAAAAAATATAATCTTTTCTCTTTACTTTTTTAATGCCGTAAATTGGAAAGCAAGTCAGTTGGTAAAAAGTGATGAAGATATCAACAATGAATAACGGAACAATCATGCTGTAAATAATGGGGCCAGTGATTAAGTTTTGCGGTCGATTGGTGACAAGCCAGCGAAAGAAATTTGTTTTTAAGCGCTGATGTGTTTCTTTAATAGATTGTTCAAATTCAATACGCTTACCTTTGATTTGAAATGAAATGGTGGATTGCTGTTCTTTTAGTGCGATGCGAAGCTCGTCTTCTAGTGTTGATATTTGATCCAATAGCTCACGAACATGATCATTCATACATTCTCCAGATTATTATCTTTATATATTGTCTTTTACTAGATTAACAGATTCTAGATAATCTGGAATGTAAGTTTCCCAATCCAATTGCTCCTTGATTCTTAAACGTAGTGCATCTGCTGCAATCGGTTCACCATGAGTAATAAATGTGCGCGTTGGTGCTTGTTCAAAATGTTTGAGCCAAGTAAGGATTTCATGAGCATCGGCATGTGCCGATAAGCTATTGATTGAAGTGACTTCTGCTCTTATTGGCACATACTCACCATGAATTTTGATTGATTGAGCGCCATCTATCATGGCTGCGCCTCTTGTGCCACCCGCTTGGAAACCAGAAAATAGGATAGTGTTGCGCGCGTCTGGTGCAAATGCCTTAAAGTGATGAATCACTCGACCACCAGTCCCCATGCCGCTACCAGCAATAATAATCATAGGCTCTTTACGCAAATTAAGCTTTTTAGAGTCTTCGACATGAGAGATTATTTTGGCAGTTCTGCACAAGGCAGCTGATTGCTCAACAGTTAAATGGTGATCATCTGGGTGATTATCAAAAATAGCTGTGGCTTCTTCCGCCATGGGGCTGTTTAGATAGACGGGCAAATCGTCAGGAATAATATTTTGTGATTTGAGTAGATGAATAGAGTACAACAGTGTTTGGGTACGGCCTACAGCAAAGCTTGGAATAATCACTTTGCCTCCACGTTGAATCGTGCGATTAATAACGTCTGCTAGCTTGTCTAGCGGATCTTCCGTTTCATGGGTGCGATTACCATAGGTAGATTCAATAACAAGATAATCTGCCTGCTTAACAATGGCTGGTGGTTTCATGATGAGGTCATGTTGCCTACCTAAATCGCCTGAGAATAAAATGGATTGCGCTTCACTATTAATATGAGCATTAATATAAACCATCGTTGCGCCAAGAATATGCCCTGCAGGTAATAGGTGAAAGTTTAACCATTTGCTAAGCGATTGTTCTTGATAGAGTTCAACCGTTTGCAGCTGCTGCAAGCTACGCATAGCATCATCTGGCGTATATAAGGGCAGGGCAGGTTTATGCTTAGACATATGATGTTTGTTCAGATAAGTCGCTTCCTGCTCTTGCAGTCTGGCACTATCCATCAGCAATACTTCGCACAAATCACGCGTAGCAGAAGTGCAATAAACAGGCCCTTTAAAGCCGTTTTTAACCAGTAATGGTAAATATCCAGTGTGGTCAATATGAGCGTGCGTCAGAATAACCGCATCTATATGGCTAGGATCGATAGGCAAGGGCTTCCAGTTGCGCAAGCGTAGTTGCTTAAAGCCTTGAAACAGGCCGCAGTCGATTAAGATATGTTTGCCATGATGCCGAAGCAAGTATTTTGAACCAGTGACTGTGCCAGTGGCACCTAAAAATTGGAGTTGGCATTCTGATTTTGTCATATTGTTATTTTATACGCCTTTCATTCTTCTCTGTAAACAAGCGTATTTATGTAAAAATGGCGTATACATTTAGCACCAATCATCACATCTTATTATCTGAATCAACAAAAGCACTACAATCCCAGCGCCATGTTTTTTTCCGCGATAAGCCAGTAATGGGTTGGCGACTGTCTAAATCCATCTGCTTCTGCCAATGCATAAGCATCTATTTGAATGAGTCGATGCAACTCCACTTTGTAAGCAACAGGGAAAGACTGATGAAGGCTTACCCCTGTATTGTCTAGTGCAACGCTGTTTACTGTTTTTTTAGGCATGATAGTTAATCACTAGCCGCTTCTTCTGGCCATAAAAACACAACGCGCTCATGTTTATTTTTATTGATGTTAATAGTGGTCGATTTGAGAACCCGACGAAACTCTGCCGAAATTTGATAGCTTCCGTTTGGTAAATCAGCTAATAAAAAAGGACCTTCTGTCACCACGTTCAGTACTAAGTTGTCTTTTATATCTTTGATGATTATTTTCACATCTGCAATATAGTTTTCCTTTTCGTACGCCGCAGACTTTTGCACCAACACCACTTCAAGTGGAAAGTCTTTGGCAATGCGCTTCATTTGATTAGCGCTATCTATGCACGTTCCGCCAGTAATATAGGTGATTTCACCTGATGTGATTATTTTTGGAGATACAGTTGAATCTAGACCACACCCTTCCTCATTGCTTGATGTGCTGACATTGTCTAGCGCTGCGGCCTCTACTTCATCTGCCAACAGAGATGATGGGTAGATTAGACTTGTGAGTATGAGTGGTAGTGTATATAACATGTTAAATTTCATGGGTATTATCCTTTTCGGTTCAGTAATGATTAATCATTAATCACAATTCTGCTCTTAAAAAAGTTTTATTTTTATCATTTTACTACGGATAATATCTGTTCAATATGCGTGCAAACACGTAGACAGCCTTTGTGCATCTATTATGTATATGGATGAAAGACGACGTATAATCCACTAAGATGACGACTCAGCTATGCTGACTTGTAAATACTGAATGTTTAATCTTTATGCTTAGGATACATTTGCTCAGTTCATTTGAAAGTTTAAGTTTCCCTGCTTTTTTTAATGCAATAGCCGATGCCATGTTGTTGGTCAACCTAGAGGGTCAGGTTGTTTTAGTCAATGATTCAGCACAAAAAATGCTCGGCTATGGTGCGGATGAGATGATTGGCATGCGGGTGGAGATGTTGATGCCAGAAACCTACCGTAAACATCATGTGCAACTTAGAAGTGGTTTTTTGAAGCATGTAGAAAAACGCTCAATGGGGAACGGAAAAAACCTTGTTGCGCTGACGAAGCAAGGTCAAGAGTTGCCAGTGGACATTGGCCTGAGTCCGATAGTGTGTGAGGATAAAGCGTATGTGTTGGTTACCTTTCATATCACTGAAAAACAAATATTGGCTGAGGCGTCTTTAAAGGCAAGTGAAGAACGTTTGCGGCTGGCTAAACTATCAGCAGGCTTGGGCGTTTTTGATATTGATCTGCGACACAATACCGTTGCATATGATACCCATATTCAAGATTTTTTTAATTTTCCACACAATAAGGGTGTTACTTATCATCGCTTTGTTGAAGCGATTGATGAGGCAGACCGGACGAATTGGCAAACTATCTTTGATCGCGCTATTCAAATGGAAAGTGAGAGTATTTATCAGCTTGAATTTTGTATTAATAACGAGACAAATAAGCCTAAAAGATGGCTTCATGCGGCTGGCAAGGTATTTTTTAATGATCATGTTGCTGTGCGCATGCTTGGTGTCGTACAAGATGTGTCGCAACATAAATTATTGCAGCAGGCATTAAGTCAGCAACGAATTGAGCTAGAAACACTCGCAAAAACGCAAATCGCTATTCAAACAGCATCGGCAATCGCGCATGAAATTAATCAACCTTTAGCCGCAATCTCTGCCTATAGTGAAGTTGCATTATATGCATTAAAAGCAGACAGCATTGATAAAGACAGGTTGAATCGTAGTCTTTTAGGTTGTGTGGAACAAGCGCAGCGTGCAGGTAAAAGTTTGCATGAGCTGATGGAGTTTTTTCATAAAGGTGAGATTGAAGCGTTACCAATTGATTTGAATGGTGTTATACGGGAGGCTGTGAATATTACGCAACATAGTGGCTATGGAGGATTTCAATCAAGCTTACATTTACAACCTGATTTACCGCCCGTTTTAGCGAACCGCACACAACTGCAAAAAGTGATTGTTAATATATTGCGCAATGGTATTGAAGCGGCACATCTGGCAGGCATTTCCGTTGCTAAGATTCAAGTGTTGCTGCGTACACATTCGCAATCGAATATGGCAGAGGTGATTATTCAAGATAATGGCCCAGGACTGACGCCAGAAGTGCAGCAGCGTATTTTTGAACCTTTTTTTACCACTAAATCACACGGAATTGGCATGGGGCTGACCATTAGCCGTTCATTAATAGAAGCATGTGGTGGTCAGCTTTGGTTTGATGCTAATAGCACAGATGGTGCGAGTTTTCACTTAACCTTGCCTTTTGCCAACAACTAAGTGTTAATGAAACGCATGACAACGACTATTTTTATTATTGATGATGACCCTGCGGTAAGGGATGCGCTTTCAATGATGATAGAGCAAGAGGGTTTTCAGGTAAAAGCGTTTGATGGAGGTGCAGCATTTCTTGCTGATTATCAGCAAGAGGTGCTGGGGTGTGCCATTATTGATATTCGGATGCCAACCATGAGTGGTTTGAGTTTGCAAAAAGAAATGATCAATCGAAATATTTTGTTGCCTATCATTTTTTTAACTGGTCATGGCGATATACCAACGAGCGTCAATGCGATTAAGTCTGGCGCTATTGATTTTTTAACGAAGCCCGTAACCAGAGAGAAGCTGTTTGCATCGATTCATCCTGCAATCATTGAAAGTGAAAAGAAGTTATCTCAGGCTGCTTGCGTGAAAGAAGCAAAATCGCTTGTCGACAGCCTAACTGAGCGTGAGCGTGAGGTGATGGTGCTGGCCATCAATGGTTTTCCTAATAAAGAAATTGCACGCCGCTTAGCGATTAGTCACCGCACTGTAGAAATTCATAAATCCAAGATTATGCATAAAACTGGCGCAATTAATCTGCTCGATTTGGCCAGCATTGCAAGAGAAGGTGGCTGTGATAGTTGATTCAATCCCTCTTATGCAATCAGCTTTGCTAACCGCTCCCGCTCCAATAAATTAAATAACCAAGCATTTATACGTGTTTGCGCGGATTACCGCATGCTTAAATTATTGCTACTGTAAAACATCAGCAAGCTACACCTTAAAAACTGCAATTAGATATGCATGGTTGAGGAATGAGTTAAATGTTATGAATGTTTTTGAAGCCATTTTAGGCTTGAGGTCTGTTAGGGAATATACCTCTAAGCAAGTGGATGCAAACAAAGTGCCTAGTTTAATTGAAGCTGCAGTGATGGCGCCGACAGCGATATATCGTGAAGCATCTGCATTTACTATTATTCAGGATGTGGCCTTATTGCAACGTTTGTCAGATGCAAGCAAGTTATTATTGATCGAACAACAACATCATCATTCGTATGAAATCGAACGTTTTAATAAGCCTGGGTTTAATATTTTTTATGGTGCGACTACATTAATTGTTATTTGTGTCAATAAAGACAAACCCAGGGCTATGGCTGATTGTTGGTTGGCAGCAGAAAATATAATGCTGGCCGCATTTGCGATGGGTTTGGGTTCTTGTGTGGTTGAATCTGCTTTGTTAGCACTGAACGATAAACGGCAAAAAATAAGCTTTGGTATTACTGAAGAATTTGAAGCTGTTGTGCCCATCGCGGTGGGTTATTCTAATGTCGGTACGGTTGCAAGTGGTCGAAAAAGGCCTTTTATTTTAAATTGGTTGAAGCCAAAAGTTGCCTGATAACAAGAGGAGTAACTGTGATGTATAAACGCATACTGTGCCCAATTGATGGTAGTGACACATCAAACAGAGGCTTACAAGAGGCCATCCGCTTAGCGAAAGATCAGCATGCCAAGCTTAGATTGATACATGTCATCGATAACTATGTGCCGATGATGGATGCTGAAGACGGTTTAATGGCAGTTAACGTCTCTGTAAAGTTGAAAAAAAATGCAACAACTGTGATCAACAACGCAACGCTTATGGCGAACAGTGCTGGGGTAGAGACTGATGCAGTCATTACTGAAATATTTGGTGGGCGTCCTGCAAAAGAAATGATTAAACAAGCAGAAAACTGGCCTGCCGATATGATTGTCATGGGTACGCATGGCTTGCGCGGATTGAGTCGTATGATTTTAGGTAGTGATGCTGAGTGTGTAGTACAGACGAGTCGTGTTCCTGTGATGCTAATCAATGCGTCATATGATGCAACACAAAAGTAATTACAAATAGCATCCAGCGCTCTAAGTGCTGGCGCGTATGTTTGGGTGATTCATTTTAGGATAAGCTTTCGGCAGATTTTAGTTAATATCAGAACTAGATTTAACTAAAAATAAAAAACCAGTTAAGGAGAGTGATTATGCTTAAGACGCAATATCCTATCAATGGCGTTGTTGCAGCCACCGACTTTTCTGCCAATGGCGATTTGGCGGTGATGAGAGCAGCGCATATTGCACAACAACATGGTCAAGCATTACATCTATTACACGTTGTGCATCCATTAGATATCTATCCTGAATTAATGCTTACTTTTGATAGTCATTTAAAAGATTATGAGCGGTTAAAAAAGGCAAATGGATTAGCAAGCCTTGATGAGTTGGCTATAAAAATCCGAAAAGAATTTGATATAAAAGTGCAGACAGCGACACGTATTGGCCGTGCACATGTGCAAATTGCTGAGTATCTTGAATCTGTCGGTGCTGATTTGCTCGTTGTTGGCTTTCATGGTGAAAAAAACGTATTCGATGCGATGATGGGTTCGACGGCTTTTAGACTGTTACGCTTAGCACCATGTTCGGTATTGATTGTGAGAAATGGCGACGTTGTGCCTTATCAACAAGTCATTACTGCAATTGATTTTACCCTAGGCTCCAGCATTGTGCCTAGAATAGCTTGCGCCGTTGCGATGACCGCCCAAATTGAAGCATTACATGTCTTCGATTTGAAGCAAGAAATACTGAGCCGCAAAGCTGGAATTAGCAATGTAGAGGTGCAAAACTACCGAGATAAAGCAACAGCTTATGCAACAGAAGCACTTGATAAGATAGTGGCTGAATTAAATGACAAGCGCGTTTCTAGCAACGTAATGCATGGCTATCTACCAGAAACAATCTGCGCCAGAGCAACAGAGCTTAACGCTGACTTGGTAGTGCTAGGTAAAAAAGGTAAAAGTAGTTTGCAAGAGTTTGTATTAGGTAGTGTAAGCAAGACCGTTGCGAGCATGGTTTCATGTGATGTGCTGTTAACTTAATACTATTTGATTTTTATTCATCAAAATGACAATTTTCTTTTGTTAAGATTGATGTAAGCGCTTATTTCTTAAGTGTTACTTGATGGTGTGTCTAATGATTGAGAGCAAAATACTGCAAAATACTGCAAAATACTAAGGATCACGTATGTCAAATGATTCAGCAAAACTGTCGCAACAAGCATTAACGAATATCCATGCTTATTGGCGTGCGTGTAATTATTTAGCCGCTGGTATGATTTACTTATGGGATAACCCTTTATTAAAACAACCATTAAAACCTGAACATATTAAGCAGCGCTTGCTAGGGCATTGGGGTTCAAGTCCTGGCTTGTCTTTTATCTATGTGCACGTTAATCGATTAATTAACAAGTATGACCTTAATGCCATTTTTCTGGCTGGACCAGGTCATGGCGCGCCAGGGGTGTTAGCGCCAACCTATCTGGAAGGCACTTATAGCGAAGTTTATCCAAACAAGGGCGAAAACGAGATTGGATTACGTCAGTTTTTCAAAGAATTTTCTTTTCCAGGCGGTATCGGTAGTCATTGCACGCCTGAGATGCCCGGATCTATCCATGAAGGGGGAGAACTTGGTTACAGCATTTCTCATGCATTTGGCGCTGCTTTTGATCACCCAGACTTATTGGTCACAGTGGCTGTTGGTGATGGTGAGTCAGAAACAGGCCCATTGGCTACTTCATGGCATGCCAATAAATTTCTGAATCCAATTAAGGATGGTGCTGTTTTACCCGTCTTACATCTAAATGGTTACAAAATCAATAATCCCACATTGTTATCACGTATTTCACATGATGAATTAAACAATCTTTTTGTAGGCTATGGATGGACACCCTATTTTGTTGAAGGGGATGATGCTATGGAAATGCATGCAAAAATGGCAGAAATCATGGAAAAATGCGTGTGTGACATCCGCAATATTCAGCAAGAAGCGCGAGCAAGTGGGGTACCTACACGGCCACGTTGGCCAATGATTATATTGCGGTCTCCAAAAGGGTGGACTGGCCCCAAGTTTGTTGATAATCAGAAAGTAGAAGGGTTTTGGCGTGCGCATCAAGTTCCATTGAAGAATGTGCGCGACAATCCTGAGCATCTTGCTCAATTAGAAGCTTGGTTAGCAAGCTATCACCCAGAAGAGCTGTTTGACGATACAGGAAAATTACGCTCAGAACTGAAAGCTTTGGCGCCTAAGGGCTCGCGTCGAATGAGTGCCAATCCGTATGCCAACGGTGGATTGATTCGCCAAGCTTTACGGATGCCAGACTTTAGTGAGTATGCCGTTGATTTGCCAGCGCCGGGTAAGGTTTCTGTTGGAAATACACATCCGCTTGGAGAGTTCTTGCGAGATGTGATGCGCAATAATATGCAGAATTTTAGGCTATTTGGGCCTGATGAAAACACGTCAAATAAGTTAGACAGCGTGTATGAAGTGAGTAAAAAAACTTGGTTGGCTGACTACCTGCCAGAAGACGAAGGTGGCGGTGAGCTTGCGCCAGATGGGCGCGTCATGGAAATGCTGTCTGAACATACAGTAGAGGGCTGGCTGGAAGGTTATTTGCTCACAGGTCGCCACGGTTTCTTTTCAACGTATGAAGCATTTGTACATGTAATCGACTCGATGTTTAATCAACATGCCAAGTGGCTTGATATGGCTAAATCTGTGCCATGGCGCGCACCAATCTCATCTTTGAACTTGCTCATTACTTCTACTGTTTGGCGACAAGACCATAATGGTTTCACCCATCAAGATCCAGGTTTTTTGGATGTGGTCGTTAATAAAAGCCCTTCAGTGACCCGAATTTATCTACCACCAGATGCAAATTGTTTACTTTCGGTTGCTAGCCATTGCCTTAAAAGCACAGACTATATCAATGTGATAGTGGCCGATAAGCAAAAACATTTACAGTATTTGAATATGGATGATGCCATTAAGCATTGTACAAAAGGGCTTGGTATTTGGGATTGGGCAAGCAATGATAAAGGGGTGGCGCCAGATCTAGTGATGGCGAGTGCAGGCGATATACCCACCAAAGAAGCATTGGCTGCCATTGTGATTTTACGACAACACTTCCCATCATTAAAAATTCGTTTTATCAATGTCGTTGATTTATACAAATTAACGTCACCGAGCCAACATCCGCATGGTATATCAGATAGTGATTTTGATAGCTTGTTCACCAAGGACAAACCCGTGATTTTTAATTTTCATGGTTATCCTTGGCTGATACATCGCATGACTTATCGCCGCACTAATCATGATAACTTTCATGTGCATGGCTATAACGAAAAAGGAAGCATTAACACACCATTAGAATTAGCCATTCAAAATAAGATAGATCGCTTCAGTTTAGTCATGAGCGCTATTGATCTCATTCCTCAGCTTCAAGTCATTGGTGCACACGCAAGAGAGAAGATACGCAACCAGCAGATTAGCTGTTGTCAATATGCCTATCAACATGGTGTGGATTTACCTGAAGCAAATGAATGGATTTGGCCATTTTGAATGTATTAACGATTAATTGTGGATCCTCTAGTCTAAAAGCAAGCTTTTTTTCAGATGACGGCTCTCGGCAGAATTTTCATTATGCACAAAACAGTCACGATCGTTCTCATCAGTTTGAAGATAATCTCAAGCAGTTGTTGAATGACTTAGGCGGCAATATGCCTGATATTGTTGGTCATCGATTTGTGCATGGCGGTGAGGTGACTGACCTTGCTCGATTAGTGGATAAAACAGAGCGTCATCGATTAAACGCCATCATCCCACTTGCACCACTACACTTGCCTAACAATTTACTGGGGCTAGATATCTGTTCTAGATACTTTAACGTGCCTCAAGTTGCTTGTTTCGACACAGCCTTTCACAGCACAATGCCCGCCTTAGCAAAGCGCCTGCCAATTCCTAATACGTTAGCAATTCATCGCTTTGGCTTTCACGGACTTAATTACGCACACATTGCATACACTTTACCTAGTGTTATTGACGATATTGCATCAAAAAAAGTAATTGTGGCGCACTTAGGCAGCGGCGCCAGCTTATGCATGATGGAAAACCTAAAATCTATCGATACCACCATGGGTTACACACCAGCAGGCGGTATTGTAATGGGGACCAGAAGTGGTGATTTAGACCCGGGTGTGATGTTGGCGCTAGCTGAACAATATGACCTGCAACAACTAAGACAAGTTGTATTTAATGAAATGGGTTTGATCGCTTTATCAGGTGGAGAAAGTGCTGACATGCAACAGCTTTTATCAAGTCATACTGATGAGGCAAAGTTTGCAGTTGCCTATTTTTGCCAGCAAATAAGAGCTGCAATTGGTGCTTTAGCCAGTAAAGCAGGCGGGGTTGATGCGCTGGTATTTACTGGGGGTATCGGCGAGCATTCGGCAATTATTCGCGAAAAAATTTGTATGCCTTTACACTTTATTGGCATTAAGCTTGATAACAAACTGAATCAATCCGCTGCCACTAGAATTGAATCTAATGACAGCAAGCCTATTGCTATCATCCAAGCAGATGAGGAATTGATGATATATGATTTATGTTTACACGCGCTACAATAAAGGTAGGCATGCTAAAGCAGCACTCAAAGATTTTGAGGAATAGTGCATTGAATTGAACTGGCTTTTAAATCAGCTTTGTTTTTCTAATCAACAATATTCAATTGATTAGTCTTAAAACACCATCTAAGTTGTTGTATAATCACGCTAGATTATTGCAATATGGTCACATCAACACATCGCTTAAAAGCGATTTTTTTTAGCTGTTAACATTTTAAGGAAAAAATAATGAGTCAAATTGTTTTAGAACACAACCCATCCGAAGAAAAATTAAAAGAGTTAGGCGTTGCTAGCTGGTCTATCTGGGATTGCGCACCTTCAAAATTCCCTTTAGATTTTGGCATGACTGAAACGGCATATGTACTTGAAGGTGAGTTTCACGTTTATCCAGAAGGTGGTGAAAAGGTCGTTGTCAAAGCGGGAGACTTGGTTGTGTTTCCAAAAGGATTAAAATCCAACTGGGAAGTTGTTAAACAACTGAAAAAACATTACAAGCACTCCTAAGCATTCAATAGTTAAAAAGCCTAGCTTACGCTAGGCTTTTTTTATGGACATCACACACCAAACAACTACTTATTTAGCATTCGCAAAATAGGTGGCAATGCCGTGAATATCTTCATTTTTAAAGTCATGCATCAGTGAGGGTTGTGACACATGATACTCACGCACATCTTTAATTGCAGCAACTAACTCATCATAAGAGCGGCCATTAAGAGACGGGGCATCAGTTGCACTCGTTTTAATACGATGATCATGACAACTCGCGCAAACCTGCGCTTTTTCTGAGGTGATGGTTTTTGTTTGTTGTTCAGCACAGCCTGTTAAAGAAAGTAAAGTTAATCCCAACAAAAAATAGTTCATTATCGCTCCTTAGTTAGTATCGTTTGCAAAAAATAGCGGTTAGCTTCTATTTACGTTTTTCATCATTAAGTCAATCTGAAAATGTAGCAACTTGATTTAAATTATAGCCAGTAGCTTATTGTTGTTGCTACACGTGCTAACACGTAGTGACGCTCTCAATCAATAGTGTTTATCTTAATGAACGCCACACTTGAACTAAGCCAGTTTTGGCATACAATGAACATCTATTCCAAACAAGGAGCGTATGATGCAAATTAAAGTGGAAAAGCCAGATGCAGCAAAACTAGCGTCTTTGGGTGTCAGTCGTTGGCCTATTTGGACAAAAGAAATTTCTAACTTTCCTTGGGATTATAGTAGTCAAGAGGTTGCCTATATTTTAGAAGGAGAGGTCACTGTTACCCCTGTTGGTGGAGAGCCTGTTAGCTTTGGTGCCGGCGATCTTGTGACGTTTCCAGCCGGCCTCTCTTGCATTTGGGAAGTAAAAAAAGCGTTGCGGAAGCACTACCAGTTTGGCTAGTCTTACTTACCGCTTAACTTCTTAATTAGAGTAGCATTAATGCTGCTTCTAATTGCGCCAGTTGCGTTTTGTTCAGAGGCTTATTGTGTCTATCGGAAATTAAAAAAGTATCTTCTGCGCGATTGCCTAATGTGTTGATTTTTGCATGATGTACTTTAATATCATGCGCGATCAGTATAAAAGCGATGCTGGCTAATAGCCCAGGCTGGTCGCCTGCAATAATGTCAAACATTTGATAGCTGCTCTCAGGCATCGTGTCGAACATCACTTCAGTAGTGATGGGCATGTGTTTTACTTGACGATTTAAACGACCCTGTATCGGGTTCTCAATAGGCGATGTCGTTAATATTTTGTCTCGTAAATTTTCTTCAATATGTTTAATGAGTCCTGTATAGCTGATTTGAGTGGTTGACTCATCTAATACGATAAAAGTATTGAGCGCATAATCGTGATTGGTTGTGTAAATTTTGGCTTGGCCAATGCTATAGCCAATACGGTCAAAAAAATTACAAATTCGCGCAAACAACTCTTGATGATTGCGGGTGTAAATCATCACCTCGATACCATCGCCACCGCGACTCAAATGCGCGCGTACAATGGGCACTTCTGTAAACACATGTGGAATTAATAGTCTGGTTTGCCAAGCTATTTCATTGCTGTTAAAACGCGAAAAATATGCTTCACCTACATTACCCCAAAATGATTCGTATGCGCTAGGTGATAAGCCATACTTATTAAGTTTTACTCTTGCTTTGTCTTGTCGTTCTGAGATGGCATTTTTAACACTAAATGAAGGATCATTAAGTGCTTGTAGAGTTTCTAAAAATAAACTCTCTAGAAGCTTTGCTTTCCATGCATTCCAAACAGCTGGACTGGTTGCTCTTATGTCGGCTACCGTTAGCAAATACAGTGCAGTTAAACAAGTTTCATTTTTCATTAATTTGGCAAATTGCGCAATAACAGCCGGATCTGATAAGTCAGATTTTTGCGCAACTTTTGATAATTGCAGATGCTTCTCTACTAACCAAACCACTAATTTTGTATCTTCTTCTGGTAATTGATGTAATTCGCAAAACCGTTTTGCATCCTTTTTGCCAAGCTCAGAATGATCGCCGCCACGTCCCTTGGCAATATCGTGAAAAATAGCCGCCAAGTAGAGCAGGTGCGGTTGCTTAAAATCGGCAAATAGTTGGCTACACAACGGAAATTCATGCGCTAATTGAGGCTTGCTGAATCGTCTTAAATTAGCAAGTAGTTTTAGCGTATGTTCATCAACCGTATAGACATGAAATAAATCATGCTGCATTTGCCCAATAATTTTGCCAAAAGCAGGAATATATTTGCCTAGCACGCCATACCGATTCATGCGTCGCATACTTTGATGAACGCCATATTGTTGTTTCAGTATGGTTAAAAATAGCTGTTGATTTTCTGGTGATTCACGAAACGCTTTGCTAATCAATTTGGTAGCATCCTGTAGCTGACGCAGCAGTAAAGGGCTGAATCCATCTAATTCTGGATGCTGCTGCAGTAACAGAAAGCACTCCAAAATTGCGCTGGGCTGTTTTTGGAATAAATCTGGCGTAGCAGCTTCCAACCATTTATTTTGGGCTATAAAACGCGGATTGATAACGGTACTAGACGTATTGGCAACGCTTCTAATGGCAAATGATTTGAGTAAAATCTCATTGATAAGGTTGATATACCGAACACTGCGATAATAGCTTTGCATAAGCTGCTCACTGGCGCGCTTGCTTGGTGTATTCACTAATCCCAGACTGGTTGCTAGATCATTCTGAAAATCAAACAACAACCTATCTTCTCTGCGTTTTGCGAGGTAATGTAAACGGATACGTAATGTATTTAAATTACGTTCGTGTCGCTTAATCTCACTTAATTCTGATTCGCTAATAACGCCATTTCTAGCTAATTCCAGCCAGTTATTACCTAGCCCCTGACTTTGTGCCAACCACAAAATAGTGTGGATATCACGCAAGCCGCCAGGACTTTCTTTAATGTTTGGTTCTAAGCTATAGCCGGTGTCGTTAAATTTAGCATGTCGCTTATTTTGTTCAGCCACTTTTGCATCTAAAAATGCAGCGGCATTTAATTGTTGTTTTATTTCAATGAAAAATTGGGTGTAAATGACTTTGCTACCGCAAATGAGGCGAGATTCTAGTAGGTTTGTTTGTATGGTAGCGTCATCTGTTGCCTCAGTAATACACTCCTGAAGTGTACGAACGCTATGGCCAATATTAAGGCCCAAATCCCACAATACACCAACAAGTTCCTCTATTTTTTTGTTTTGCGTAGCCGATGCGTTGTCTGGCATCAAAATAAGCAGGTCAATATCGGAGTATGGGAACAATGCTTGCCTACCATATCCGCCAACAGCAATTAATGTTATTTCATTATTTAACTCACTGTATTGCCAAACTTTTCTTAATAAATTATCAATTAGCTTTGTATGCTTTTTTAATAAACTGGCAGGATTTGTGTTTTTTAAAAACGATTGTTCAAGCGCAGCTTGTTGTACTTTTAATTCAGTACGCCAAGCTTTAATTTGGTTTGTTGACATGTCTAGACAGCTACCCAATTTGAATTGATGAAACACAAACTTTGAACAGAATCAAAGCGACAGCGTATGCAATGCGACTGGCTGAGCAGGCGTACCTGCAGATACGGTAAGCACTTCAAAACCTGAGTTTGTTACCAGGATGGTATGTTCCCATTGTGCTGATAGGCTACGATCTTTCGTGACCACTGTCCATCCGTCTGGCATGTGTTTAATTTCTCGTTTACCCGCATTAATCATGGGTTCTATA
>CBFHHI010000015.1:0-34210 GCA_965655675.1 Methylophilaceae bacterium
TGACAGATCGTAAAGCGCAAGCTGCTGGTATCGGCGGTGAGTTACTTTGCATAGTGGCTTAAGGAGAAGCAGATGTCACGTGTTGCTAAAAATCCAGTAGTCATCCCAGCTAAAGTAGAAGTCGTTTTGAGCGCAGACAGCATTGCTGTTAGTGGTCCATTGGGCAAATTGTCTCATCCTTTGACTAATGCAGTTAATTTAAATCGTGATGGCGAAACCATTACGTTTGCAGCAGCCAGTTCAGATGCGCATGCACGAGCGATGTCAGGAACCTTACGTTCTTTGGTTGCTAATATGGTGCATGGTGTTTCAGAAGGTTTTACACGCAAATTAACTCTTGTTGGTGTTGGTTATAAAGCACAAGCACAAGGTCAAATGTTGAACTTGGAGTTGGGTTATTCACATCCAATCAGTCATAAAATGCCTGATGGGGTGACTGTAAAGACGGCTACTCCTACAGAAATTGAACTGACAGGTGCTGATAAACAAGTGATCGGTCAAGTGGCTGCACAAATACGTGCATATCGTCAGCCTGAGCCTTATAAAGGTAAGGGTGTTCGTTACTCTGATGAAGTGGTTCAGATTAAAGAATCTAAGAAAAAATAGCAGTAATTTAGGAAATAAAGGCTAAAACATGACTACAGTAAACAATCGCTTGCGCCGCGCACGTAAAACCCGTGCCATTATTGCCGGGCAATCTGTAACGCGCTTAAGCGTGCATCGTACAAACTTGCATATTTATGCACAAATTATTGATGCAACAGGTGAGAAAGTACTTGCTAGTGCTTCTACAGTAGAAGCTGAGGTGCGTAAACAATTAAAAAATGGTGGTAACGTTGAGGCAGCTACTGTTATCGGTAAACGCATTGCTGAAAAGGCTAAAAAAGCGGGTATCACTACAGTAGCTTTTGATCGTTCAGGCAATAAATATCATGGTCGCATTCAAGCGTTGGCAGAAGCTGCGCGTGAAAATGGTCTGTCATTTTAATAAGCGAGAATAGATTATGGCTAAAGGTTTTGAGCAACAAGCACAGCAAACAGATGGTTTGCGTGAAAAAATGATTACCGTTAACCGTGTAAGTAAAACGGTTAAAGGCGGACGTATTATGAGTTTTGCTGCGCTTAGCGTTGTCGGTGATGGTGATGGCAGCGTGGGTATGGGTAAAGGTAAGGCGCGTGAAGTGCCAACAGCCGTACAAAAAGCAATGGACGAAGCGCGCCGAGAAATGGTTAAAGTTAATTTAAACAACGGTACGCTTCATCACACAGTAGTTGGTCGTTTCGGCGCCGCTAAAGTGTTGATTCAGCCAGCACCTGAAGGTACAGGTATTATTGCTGGTGGTGCGATGCGTGCGATTTTTGAAGTGATGGGCATTACGAACGTGACTGCAAAATGCATCGGTTCAGCCAATCCATACAATGTTGTTCGCGCTACGTTAAATGGCTTAGAAGCAATGAATACGCCTTCGGACGTCGCTGCTAAGCGTGGTAAATCAGTTGAAGAGATTAGAGGCTAACAAATGGCTAAAGCAAAAAAAGAGTCTGGCGCTACTGTTAAAGTGACCTTGGTTAAAAGCATTATCGGTAGACTTGAGTCTCATCGTGCAACCGTTAAAGGTCTAGGTTTGCGTCGTATGCACCATACAGTTGAGTTACAAGATACACCTGCTGTACGTGGCATGATTAATAAGGTCAACTATCTATTAAAGGTAGAAGGATAATGGAATTAAATACAATTAAGCCTGCTGAAGGCGCTAAAAAAGTAGCTCGCCGTGTTGGTCGTGGTATTGGATCTGGCTTAGGTAAAACAGGCGGCCGTGGTCACAAAGGTCAACATTCACGTTCAGGTGGCACACACCGTGTCGGTTTTGAAGGCGGTCAAATGCCTTTGCAACGTCGGCTACCTAAACGCGGCTTTAGATCAATGACTAAAGCAGATACTGCACACGTTCGTACTAGCGAGTTACTGGGTTTAAATGTTGAAGTGATTGATTTGTTGGCTTTAAAAGAAGCGAAAATTGTTTCTGGTCGTGTTAAAGCGGCGAAAGTGTATTTATCAGGTGAGTTAACTGAAAAAGTACAGGTGCAAGGTTTATTGCTGACTAAAGGTGCGCGTGCGGCAATTGAAGGCGCTGGCGGTAAAATCGTAGAAGCGTAAGAGAAAATAATTGGCACAAGATAATCTATTAAAGTCATTTGGAAAAATGAGCGAGCTTAAAAGCCGTTTATGGTTCGTATTAGGCGCGTTAGTTGTGTTCCGTTTAGGTTCTCATATTCCTGTGCCAGGTATTGATCCGACAGTATTAAAACAGCTTTTTGATTCACAAAGCGGTGGAATCTTAGGTATGTTTAATATGTTTTCTGGCGGGTCGCTTGAACGGTTTGCAATATTCGCGCTTGGTATTATGCCTTATATTTCTGCCTCAATTATTATGCAGTTGTTAACTGTTGTTTCACCTAAATTAGAGCAGCTTAAGAAGGATGGTGAGGCTGGTCGTCGTCTGATTACTAAGTACACGCGTTATGGAACAGTGGCACTGGCGACTTTTCAGGCGTTAGGTATTGCGATTGCATTTGAAGGACAGGCTGGCTTAGTGCTTGATCCTGGTATGTCTTTTAGATTGATTACAGTAGTCAGTTTAGTTGGTGGCACTATGTTTTTAATGTGGTTGGGTGAGCAAATTACTGAACGTGGCATTGGTAATGGTATTTCAATTATCATTTTTGCAGGGATTGTTGCTGGTTTGCCGAGAGCGATTGGCAGCACACTGGAATTAGCGCGAACAGGCGCGTTCTCAATTCCATTGGTTGTATTCTTGTTTGCAATGGTAATTTTAGTCACTGCACTAGTAGTTTTTGTTGAGCGTGGACAGCGTAAAATCACGGTGAACTATGCGAAGCGTCAAGTAGGTAATAAGGTAATGGGTGGTCAAACAACGCATTTACCATTGAAGCTGAATATGGCAGGTGTAATACCACCAATTTTTGCATCAAGTATTATATTGTTCCCAGCTTCATTAGCGGGTTGGTTTGGCAGCAGCGAAAGTATGTATTGGCTAAAAGATTTGTCTAGTGCAATTTCCCCAGGTCAGCCTATTTATATTTTGTTATTCGCGTCTGCAATTTTGTTTTTCTGTTTCTTTTATACGGCCTTAGTATTTAACCCAAAAGAAACAGCTGATAATTTGAAAAAGAGCGGAGCATTTGTTCCTGGAATTCGCCCTGGTGAGCAGACAGCAAAGTACATTGACAAAATTATGGGTAGATTGACATTGATCGGTGCTGTATATATTACTTTGGTTTGCTTGTTGCCAGAGTTCTTAAGCTTAAAATTTAATACGCCGTTTTATTTTGGTGGCACTTCATTGTTGATTATTGTAGTGGTTACAATGGACTTTATGGCGCAAGTGCAATCGCACCTGATGTCACACCAATATGAAGGGCTGCTAAAAAAGGCTAATTTTAAAGGTGGCGCTACGCGCTAACAATTAAAGAGTTGGAATAGAGGGCGTGATTCAATTTCACGTGAAGAAATTAAAGATTTAGTTGGTTAAAGAGGTTAATTATGAGAGTTCGTGCATCAGTTAAAAAATTATGCCGCAATTGCAAAACAGTGCGTCGCCGTGGTGTGTTGCGTGTTATTTGTACAGATCCACGTCATAAGCAGCGTCAAGGATAGTTGTTAATCTAGCCTTGTTTTGTTTGAAAAACAAAATGCAAACTGTTAGAATGCAAGGCTTTTTTTATTTGGTCGCTTTTATAAATAGCGATTCATTTTGGAGTTAAGAGTATGGCTCGTATTGCTGGGGTAAATGTCCCAAATCATAAACATACAGAAATCGCATTAACAGCGATTTACGGTATTGGTAAAGTGACTGCTAAAAGCATTTGTGCTGCTGCAGGCGTTGCAACGACTGCGAAAGTAAAAGACTTAAATGACGCAGAAGTTGAAAAACTGCGCGAAGCAGTCGCTCAATTCACTGTTGAAGGTGATTTGCGCCGTGAAGTCACAATGAATATTAAACGTTTGATGGATTTGGGTTGTTACCGTGGTGTACGTCACCGTCGTGGTTTGCCAGTTCGTGGACAGCGCACAAAAACAAATGCGCGCACACGTAAAGGTCCAATTAAGCCAATTAAACAATCGAAATAACATTAATCAGTATTTAAAATTATTTGTAAGGACAGTACAACATGGCAAAAGCTAATGTACGCGTAAGAAAAAAAGTTAAAAAGAATATTGCAGAGGGTGTAGCCCACGTGCATGCTTCATTTAACAATACCATTATTACGATTACCGACCGTCAAGGCAACGCCTTATCATGGGCAACTTCTGGTGGGCAAGGTTTTAAAGGTTCACGTAAAAGCACCCCTTTTGCGGCACAGGTTGCAGCAGAGGTAGCTGGTAAGTCAGCTCAAGAAAATGGTGTGAAGAACCTAGAAGTGCGCATTAAAGGCCCAGGTCCAGGTCGTGAATCTGCTGTACGTGCACTGAATGCTGCTGGTTTTAAAATTACTAGCATTACTGATGTGACGCCAGTGCCACATAATGGCTGTCGCCCACCTAAAAAACGTCGCATTTAAGCGAAAAAGATTACTGGAGAACTATCTTGGCTAGAAACTTAGATCCTAAATGCCGTCAGTGTCGTCGCGAAGGCGAGAAGTTGTTTTTAAAAGCTGAAAAATGCTTTACTGATAAATGTGCAATTGAAAAACGTAACTTCCCACCTGGTCAACACGGTCAACGTCGTAGCTCACGCTTGTCTGATTATGGTGTTCAATTGCGTGAGAAACAAAAGGTGCGCCGTATTTACGGTGTCCTAGAAAAGCAATTCCGTAGTTACTACGCAGAAGCAGATCGTAGAAAAGGTGTTACTGGTGAAAACCTATTGCAATTACTAGAGTGTCGTTTAGATAACGTTGCTTATCGCATGGGTTTGGCTGGTTCACGTACAGAAGCGCGTCAAGTTGTTAAACACAACGCTATTTTGGTTAATGGTAAACGTGTCAACATTCCTTCTTACCAAGTAAGAGCAGGTGATGTTGTTTCTGTTGCTGAAGCTTCTAAGAAGCAACTACGTATCAAATCTGCTTTAGAAGCAGCTGATGAGCGTGGATTCCCAGAATGGTTAGAAGTTGATGTTAAAGCGTTTACAGGCACATTTAAATCTGCGCCACAACGTGATGACTTGCCTCCAACTATTAACGAATCATTGGTGGTTGAGCTGTATTCTAAGTAATCGCACTTAGCAATACGCTTTTTATTAACCAATTAGTTCAAGGACTGATATGCAAAGTAATCCTACAGAGTATTTAAAACCACGTGTTGTAAACGTGGAAGAAATAACACCATTAAGAGCGCGTGTTACATTAGAACCAATGGAGCGCGGTTTTGGCTATACATTGGGTAATGCTTTACGTCGAGTATTGTTGTCTTCAATTCCTGGTTTCGCCATTACAGAAGTTAAAATTGACGGTGTAGTGCACGAATACTCAACGATTGATGGTGTACAAGAAGATGTTGTTGATATTTTGCTTAACCTTAAAGGTGTGGCATTAAAGTTAAACAGTAAATCCGAAACGATTTTAACATTGAATAAATCTGGTGAAGGTGTTGTCACAGCCGCTGATTTCGCTTCAGGCCATGATGCAGAGATTGTAAATCCAGATCATGTCATTGCACATTTAACAAAAGGTGGCGCATTGAACCTTGAAGTTAAAGTTGAAATGGGTCGTGGTTATCAGCCTGTTCCAGCAAGAACAAAAGTGAATCAAGAAGACCGCACACTTGGTTTTATCATGGTTGATGCTTCATTCAGCCCTATTAACAAAGTGAGCTATCAAGTTGAAAGCGCGCGTGTTGAACAACGTACCGACTTAGATAAATTGATTATGGATGTTGAAACAAACGGTATTGTGGATCCAGAGCAAGCTATTCGTGATGCGGCAGCAATTTTAATCGGCCAGCTATCTGTATTTGCTAACCTTGAAGGTGCGCCTACAGAAGAGGCTGAAGCAGCAGCGCCTCAAGTTGATCCAATTTTATTGCGTCCAGTTGATGATTTAGAGCTGACTGTCCGTTCAGCAAACTGCTTAAAAGCAGAGAATATTTTTTACATTGGTGATTTAATCCAACGTTCTGAAAATGAATTATTGAAAGCGCCTAATTTAGGTCGTAAATCACTGAATGAAATTAAAGATGTATTAGCTTCAAAAGGTCTAACGTTAGGCATGAAGTTAGAAAGTTGGCCACCAGTTGGCCTTGAGAAAGCTTAAAAGCTAAATTTTAAAAGTTTAAGGAAGTTACTATGCGTCACGGTAATCAAAATCGGAAATTAAATCGTACGAGCAGTCATCGTGCAGCTATGTTTCGTAATATGTCAGTATCATTACTTCGTCATGAAGTAATTAGAACAACGTTACCTAAAGCTAAAGAGTTGCGTAAATATGCAGAACCTCTTATTACTTTAGGTAAAGATGCAACTTTGGCTAATCGTCGACTTGCATTTAATCGTTTGCGTGATCGCGAAATTGTTGGGAAGCTGTTTGGTGAACTAGGTCCTCGTTACTTAGAGCGTAAGGGTGGTTATTTGCGTATTCTTAAATGTGGCTTTCGTAATGGCGATAATGCGCCTATGGCGTTTGTCGAATTGGTTGGTCGTCCAGAAGTTGCTGACGTAGTAACAGCAGACTAGCGATTGCATCATCCATCACTATAAAAAAGCCAGCTAAATGCTGGCTTTTTTTATAGTTGGCTTACAACTGAATAAAATGCAATATATCATGCTCATCAAATGGCCAGTTTAGCACTATAGAGGCATTATCTCCTCTTTGTAAGACTGGTATGCGGCTACCGTATAAATCAATTAAATCATCGTCATCTGCAATTTCAATGAGTGTTAGTTTTACGTGTTGCTGCGCTGACAGAAGTTCAATTGCCTGTTCACACAGATGACAATTAGATGTGGTATAAAGCGTTAGATGGATTAATGTAGGCATTTTATTTGGCAAATGTAGAAAACACTTCATAATAACGTTTAATGATTTTAATGTTATAACACAAGGTAGCGATGGCGGATATTCAAGAGTCAAAAGATAGGTTAACCGAAACGCTAGATCAAGTAGTTTCTTTATTAAAGAAACACCAATTAGTGGAAAATCTTGTACATAAGCAGGAGATGCCTAGGCACGACCTGATCGAGACGATTGTACATAGGCAAAATAAGATTGAATTGCAAAACATCTTAAATGCTTTGCATCCAGCAGATGTTGCACATATTTTAGAGGCTTTGCCCTTAAATGATCGTCTATATCTTTGGGATCTTGTAAAGGTTGATCGTGATGGAGATATTCTTTTAGAAGTCTCTGATGCCGTAAGACAAACGCTTATTGCAGATATGGATAGCCAAGAGCTACTTGCTGCCGCAGAAAAGTTAGGTACGGATGAGTTGGCGGATTTGGCGCCAGATTTGCCAAAAGATGTTCTGCAAGACCTACTAGATAGTTTAGATACGCTCAATAGAGAGCGGTTGCAATCTGCACTTTCTTATCCAGAAGACACTGTTGGTGCTTTGATGGACTTTGATATTGTGACCGTGAGAGAAGATATTACGCTTGAAGTCGTCTTGCGATATCTTCGTCGGCTGGACGAGTTGCCAGATCATACTGATAAAATTTTCGTTATCGACCGCCATGATAATATCAAGGGCGTTTTACCTATCACGACAATTTTGGTAAATGATTTAGATGAAACAGTCGAAAATGTTATGGCGGCTGATGTGGTCTTATTCCATCCAGAGGATGTAGCAGATGATGCTGCAAAAGCATTTGAGCGATATGATTTAGTCAGCGCGCCTGTCGTGGATAAGAATAATAAGTTGGTAGGACGACTAACGGTAGATGAAGTGATGGATTATATCCGAGAAGAATCAGATGCTGATAGGCTGTCTATGGCTGGCTTGCGAGAAGAGGAAGACTTTTTCTCTAGTGTATGGGCATCTGTGCAAAATCGTTGGGCATGGCTAGCTATTAACCTAGTGACAGCCTTAATTGCTTCGCGTGTGATTGGTTTATTTGAGGGGTCGATTGGAAAAGTAGTTGCTCTAGCTGCACTGATGCCAATTGTTGCAGGTATAGGTGGTAACTCTGGCAATCAAACTACAACAATGATTGTGCGCGGCTTGGCGCTAGGACAGATATCTGGCAGTAATATGCAATCGCAGTTAAGCAAAGAGCTTGGCGTGGCGCTTGTTAATGGTTTGATCTGGGGAGGTGTGCTAGGAGGTGTAACCTATGCATTGTATACCGATTACCGATTGAGTTTTGTCATGACCGCAGCGATTACCCTTAACTTATTGTTGGCAGCTTTGATGGGCGTTGCTATTCCACTGGTAATGAATAAATTTGGCAAAGATCCTGCTGTGGGATCTAGTGTGTTAATTACAGCGATGACAGATAGTGGCGGTTTTTTTATCTTTTTAGGCTTAGCGACGATTTTCTTGTTGTAAGTAGAGGCTAAATTCAGCGCATTAAAAAACCCGCAATTGCGGGTTTTTTATAAATTAAATAATCACTATTTAATTTTGTTTTCTTTATACATGACATGTTTACGAACCACTGGATCAAACTTTTTGATTTCCATTTTTTCTGGCATCGTACGTTTGTTCTTAGTTGTGGTATAGAAGTGACCTGTGCCAGCACTTGATTCTAATTTAATTTTTTCGCGCATGGTAATGCTCCTTATATTTTTTCACCAGCAGCGCGCATTTTAGCGAGTACTGAATCAATGCCATTTTTGTCAATTGTGCGAAGTGCTGCATTAGTAATGCGTAAGCTTACCCAGCGATTTTCACTTTCAACCCAAAATTTACGGTTTTGTAAATTCGGTAAGAAACGACGTCTTGTTTTATTATGTGCGTGAGAAACATTGTTACCCACCATTGGCTTTTTGCCTGTTACCTGACATACACGTGCCATGGTTATCTCCAAATACTTTGTCTTTTTCAGAAAGACCACAATTATAGTAGAAACACTTGCCTTATTCAACTCTTAAATACAGATTTGTCATAAATAATATGCTTTTAGTGTTTGCCTGTACTTCCAAAGCCGCCTTCGCCGCGATCAGTCTCGATAAACTCATCTACAATATGAAATTCTGCTTGCACAACCGGCACAATGACCATCTGGGCGATCCGCTCCATTGGGTTTAGGGTGAAAGGCTCTTTACTGCGGTTCCAACAAGAAACTAACAGTTGGCCCTGATAATCAGAGTCAATCAATCCAACGAGATTGCCAAGGACAATGCCATGCTTATGGCCTAGACCAGAGCGCGGCAGAATAAGCGCAGCATGATAGGCGTTATCAATATGAATGGCGATGCCAGTTGGAATCATGATAGTTTCACCTGGCTGTATGGTTTGCGTATGCTCAATGCATGCACGCAAATCTAGCCCAGCAGAGCCTTTGGTTGCATAGCTAGGCATCATATTACGAATACGGTTATCTAAAATTTTTAAATCAACATTGATAGACATGGTAGTTTCTTAGATAGTAAATAAGGTGTTATTAAACACTAAATAATAACGAAAATCACTAGCAACCAAAAAGCAATTGGGTAATGTTTGCAAGACCATTAGCATTTCTCAATGTAGAATGAGTTGTGTGCGCTTAGACTGTAAGATCGTTTTGGTTGGTGTTAGTTTGAGAAAATTATCTTTATCCGCCCTAGGTTGACATCATCATACTACTCAAGATATGTGTTTTGAATATTTCATAGGCTATTATTCTTACGTGAAATGAATATGCTCTTTTCATTTTTTTCGACATCGATAGCATATTTATTTGTTATAGCATATTGCCTATGTGGGTGAGAATTTCATGTGCGATTTGAGATTTTGAAGCACGAGTGAGCGTGTGGTTGCCATTATTATCAATTAATGTCACTTGATTGTCGTCTGATCCTATCGCGGAAGTAACTTCATTAGCGACTATTAATGGCAGTTTTTTTGATAAACGTTTTTGTGTTGCATATTCAATAACATGTTCACTTTCTGCGGCAAAACCGACACAGAAAGGTGGGTTTGATAAATTGGCGACATCGGCCAAAATATCTTTATTTTGCTTTAACTGTATTGTCAGCGATTCAGTATTTTTCTTGATTTTTTCATTGGCTGTTTCGCTGGGTGAGTAATCAGCAACAGCAGCAACCGCAATAAAAATAGCGTTGTCGTGAATGTGTTGCATGACGGTGGCGTACATGATTTCCGCACTGATTGCTTGCTTAAAATGAACATTAACTGGTTTGGCTAGATGGCTGATGCCGCTTACCAATGTGACATTGGCGCCCATATTAGCCGCTACTTGCGCTAAGGCATAACCCATCTTGCCGCTACTTAAATTCGTAATCCCTCGAACGGGATCTATCATTTCTATTGTCGCACCAGCAGTGATTAATATGTTCTTGCCCGTTAATATTTTTGGCGTGAAATGCGCTTTAATGTGCGCTAGCAACTCTTCTGCTTCCAACATGCGCCCATCCCCCGTTTCTCCGCAGGCTTGCTCGCCGTTGCCTGGGCCAAGCACAGCGATATTGTCGGCTTTTAATTGTTCAAAGTTACGTTGTGTAGCAGGGTTTTCCCACATTTGTTTGTTCATGGCTGGGGCAACGAGCAGAGGACAATCACGCGCCAAACAGAGTGTGGATAGCAAATCATCTGCACGACCATGCAATAGTTTTGCAACAAACTCAGCGGAAGCTGGCGCAATTAAAATCGCATCTGCATCACGACTCAGCTCTATATGTGGCATGCCATTATCAATATTGCTATCCCACATGCCAACATATACGGGCTTGCCAGAGAGTGCTTGCATGGTCATTGGTGTGATAAATTTTGTTGCCGCTTCGGTCATCACTACTTGCACATCAATATGTGCTTTCAGCAATAAGCGCACTAATTCTGCTGCTTTGTAAGCGGCGATACCACCAGTAATGCCTAGGACTAAAGATTTCTGTTTTTGCATAAGATTTTAAGAGAATCGATATCAATCAGTTTTATATCAACAACTTATATTATGATCATGGTTTAGTTAATTCATATATTTTAATATGAAACAGAGTAGAGCGGCTTAAATCCATGTGGCGAAGCTTGAGAATCAGTTTTTTATTGCTTATTTTGGCGATTGTTACACAACAATTATTCTTAGATAAGGCCGATTTGGATTGGCAGGATCACTTTTATGTTGCTGTGTATCCAGTGAATGCGGACAGAAGTGAAAACGTTGAAGGCTATATCAAGACGTTAAAAAGAGATGATTTTGAATCTATTGAAAGCTTCTTTGCAGAAGAGGCAAAACGTTATGGCGTCAAGATTAGACGGCCTATTGCGATTCAGTTGGGCAATGTTGTTGAAGAGATTCCATCGCCTCCACCTGATAACGGCAGTATGATTCAAATCATCATTTGGAGCTTGAATTTTCGTTGGTTTGCATGGAACAATAGTCCCACTGTGCCCGTGCCACCAGACATTCGCCTCTATTTACTGTATTACGATTCTAGTTTGCATGAAGTATTGTCTCACTCTACGGCCCTTACTAAAGGCCGTATTGGACGAGTGAATTTGTTTGGTGATAGCGCGTATGCTCAGCAAAATTTAGTGATTACTGCTCATGAGTTATTACATACATTAAGTGCAACGGATAAATATGATTTGCAAACAGGGCTGCCTATTTATCCCGATGGTTATGCAGAGCCTGACAAACTACCGCGATATCCGCAATATTATGCTGAGCTGATGGGTGGCTACGTGCCAGTTAACGCAAATAAAAAAAAGATTCCAGCTAGTCTTAATCAAGTATTAATAGGGTTTAAAACAGCAAAGGAGATTGGTTGGATAAAATAGCAAAATAACACACTAACAAGAATGATTCGTTAAAAAGAAAGAAGAAAAATAATGGCGATTAGAGATTGGCCGGCAAGTGAGCGGCCGCGAGAAAAACTGGTGGAATCTGGTGCGCAAGCACTATCAGATGCAGAATTGTTGGCGATCTTTTTACGTGTAGGCGTTGTCGGTAAAAGCGCAGTTGATTTGGCGCGTGATCTATTAATACAGTTTGGCAGTTTGAATGGCGTATATAACGCCTCTGCGAAAGAAATTAGTCTAGTTCATGGCATTGGCATGAGTAAATATGTGCAATTGCAAGCAGTATTTGAAATGAGCCGTCGTGCGTTAAGTGAGCAAATAAAAGAGCGCGATATTTTTAGTTCGCCAGAGAAAGTGCGCGATTTTTTAAAGCTAACACTCGCCAATGAGTTAAAAGAAATATTTGTTGTTTTATTTTTAGATGCACAAAATCGTTTAATTACGAGTGAGGATATGTTTACTGGGACATTAACCCAAACCAGTGTCTATCCGCGTGAAGTGGTCAAACGCGCATTGCATTACAACGCAGCCTCTGTCATGTTTGCGCACAATCATCCTTCTGGTATTGCTAAGCAAAGTCGTGCAGATGAAATGATTACGCAAGAACTAAAAAAAGCACTCGCCTTAGTTGATGTAAGGGTGTTGGATCACTTTATTGTAGCGGGCAATGAAACGCTGTCATTTGTAGAAATTGGTTTATTATAAGTAATGTGTAACAAACGGGACGAAGCAGCCTAGCGTAATGGGACGTTTTGCTATAGGGCTGTGTATATTCACTAACGAATTGATTAAAACATTATTATGCAAAAATTATTAAAATCAGGTGTCTGGTTTGGTGTTGCTTTACTGGGTGCTTATGCATTATCTGGCATTGCACTTAACCGCGGCGAGAGTATCAATGCTATTTGGATGGTGACTGCAGCTGCTTGTATTTACGCAATTGCATATCGCTTTTATGCGGCTTGGATAGCAGCGAAAGTATTAGTTATTGATGAAACTAGAGCCACGCCTGCAGAACGATTAGATAATGGCCGCGACTTTATTCCAACCAACAAATGGATAGTATTTGGCCATCATTTTGCAGCCATATCTGGCCCTGGTCCTTTGATTGGGCCTACATTAGCAGCGCAGTTTGGTTATTTGCCGGGTACGTTATGGATATTGATAGGAGCCGTGTTAGGTGGGGCAGTGCAAGACATGGTTGTTCTATTTTTCTCAACCAGGCGCAATGGTCGTAGTTTAGGGCAAATGGCGCGCGATGAGATAGGCCCGATTGGCGGTACAGCGGCACTGATTGGTACCTTTATGATTATGATTATCCTGATTGCTGTATTGGGTTTAGTGGTTGTTAACGCCATGAAGCACAGCCCTTGGGCAACATCAACCATTGCTGCAACCATACCGATTGCCATGATAGTGGGTCTTTACATTCGCCATCTTCGTCCAGGCAGAGTGTTAGAAGCGTCGGCTATTGGTGTTACGTTGTTATTATTATCAGTGTTTGCTGGTGGCTGGATTGATCAGAATGAGAGTATGCGCACATTATTCGATCATGGTGGTTTATCACTGGCTTACGCGATTATTCTGTATGGTTTTGCCGCCGCCGTTCTACCAGTCTGGTTGCTGTTGGCGCCACGCGACTATCTATCTACCTTTATGAAATTAGGCACCATATTTCTACTTGCTATCGCTATTGTCGTTTTGCAACCAGAGATTCACATGCCAGCCGTTACTCAGTTTATTGATGGAACTGGGCCCATTTTTGGGGGCAAGCTATTTCCATTTGTCTTCATTACCATCGCATGCGGTGCGATATCTGGGTTCCATGCCTTAATTGCATCTGGCACTACACCAAAATTAATTGCCAATGAACGCGATATTCGCATGATAGGGTATGGCGGTATGTTGCTAGAGAGCTTTGTTGCGATGATGGCCATGATCGCCGCGACGGTGTTAGAGCCGGGTGTATTTTTTGCGATTAATAGCCCAGCAGGCGTGGTGGGTAAAACGGCAATCGATGCTGTCGCCACGATTAATAGCTGGGGTTTCGCTGTGACGGTCGAGCAAATGGAGCAATTAGCTAAAGACATGGGAGAATCCACTTTATTTGCCAGAACGGGCGGCGCACCAAGTTTGGCTGTTGGCATGGCCAGCATTTTTGCCAATGCTTTTGGCAAACACTTGTTAGCACTTTGGTATCATTTTGCGATTATGTTTGAGGCTTTATTTATTCTCACGACATTAGATGCTGGCACTAGAGTTGGTCGTTTTATGTTGCAGGATATTTTAGGCAATTTCAATCAAAAATTGGGTGAAACATCTTATATGCCGTCAGTGATTTTTACTAGCAGTTTAGTTGTGGCAGGTTGGGGTTATTTTTTATATATAGGTGTCATTGACCCTAATGGCGGTGTTAACATCTTGTGGCCATTATTTGGGATTGCCAATCAAATGCTCGCTGCGATTGCGTTATGCGTAGCGACCAGTATTATTATTAAGTCTGATCGACCTAAATATGCTTGGGTCACCGCATTACCACTCACTTGGTTAATTGTAGTCACCACAAGTGCGGCATATGAAAAGATATTTAGCGATGATATTCGTGTTGGATTTTTTGCCGCCGCTAATCATATGAGTATGCAACTGTTAGATGGCGCCTTGAGCGCAGAACAAGCAGCTGTCGCGCCGCAACTCATCTTTAATCAGCATTTAGATGCCTATCTCACGCTGTTTTTTGTAGTTGTATTGTGGATAGTAGTGATTGATATGATGAATATTTCTCGCCTACATCTGCAAGGTAAAAAGGTGCTTAGCTCTAGTGAAGCACCTTATGTGAAAACGGTATTGGAATAGTGCATGCAGATTAAAAATACTATGCTTAGTCAACTGAAGCAGTTTAAGTTCAGGCATTTGTGGCATATCATCCGTCAGCTTTCAGGTGATGATGCCTATGAGCGATATTTAAAGCATCATGCTGCATTTCATGCCACGACCATTGATGCACCCCCGCCATTGTCGCGAAAAGCGTTTGTTAAGCTATGGCAAGACAATCAATGGGCGGGAGTGAATCGTTGCTGTTGACAGCTCGTTAATCACGCTTTGTTATGATTCAAAGCGTTTTTGGTAAGCAATAAATAACATCCATATGCCAACCAAAATCATCGGCACACTCAGCCACTGACCCATGGATAATCCTAGCTCTAATAGACCTAAAAAGTCATCAGGCTGGCGTGTATATTCAACAAGAAATCTAAAGCTACCGTAACCAATTAAAAAAACAGCTGATATTGCGCCAGTAGGCCTTTGCTTTTTAGAAAACCACCATAATAAGATAAATAAAACGACACCTTCTAAAGCAAATTCATACAATTGAGATGGGTGTCGAACGAGATTATCTGCCTGCGGAAAAATCATACCAAAATTTCCCTCAGTCACGCGCCCCCATAATTCACCATTAATAAAATTACCCATACGACCAGCACCTAAACCAATTGGCACTAAAGGCGCAATAAAATCCATGGTTTTTAACCAGGGTTGAGGATATTTTTTATTAAACAGAAACATGGCGACTAATACACCCAAAAAGCCACCATGAAAACTCATTCCACCTTGCCACACTGCGAATATTTCTAATGGATGATGGATAAAATAGCTGGCTTGATAAAACACTACATATCCTAAACGACCACCAACAATAACGCCTAAAGCGCCATAAAATAATGCATCGTCAATCATGCTTTGGTTCCAGTTAAACCAAGGCTTGTGTTTAATCTGATATTTCCCAAGTAATAAAAAACCCAAAAAACCAGTTAAATACATCAGTCCATACCAATGAATACCAAATGAGCCAAGATGTACTGCAATAGGATCAAATTGGGGGTGGGTAAAAATCATAGGAATCCTCTAGATTGATTGTCATGGTTGTTAGGTGATAGTCCTTGGTGTGTGCAAATTATACGTCTTAGTACCGATTGTGAATATAGGCATGATGCAGGCAATAGCATTCAAACATCAACACCAAGGAGATGAATCTAACGCTGATTAGTTGGTCATACGCTAGCATGATGAAGGGTGCATCAGTTAGAATAATGTTTTATTTAGTTTATTAGGAACTATTATGCCTCAGTATCGTTCTCGAACTACCACACACGGTCGTAACATGGCTGGCGCGCGCGCGTTGTGGCGTGCTACAGGAATGAAAGATGGTGATTTTGATAAACCAATTATTGCAGTTGCCAACTCATTTACGCAATTTGTACCTGGTCATGTGCATTTAAAAGATATGGGACAATTAGTTGCACGTCAGATTGAAAAGGTGGGTGGTGTAGCAAAAGAATTTAATACCATTGCAGTGGATGATGGTATCGCGATGGGACATAGCGGCATGCTATACAGCTTACCCAGTCGCGATTTAATTGCAGATTCTGTTGAGTATATGGTTAATGCACATTGTGCTGATGCGTTAGTTTGTATTTCTAATTGCGATAAAATCACGCCAGGTATGCTCATGGCGGCCATGCGATTAAATATTCCTGTGGTATTTGTCTCAGGCGGTCCTATGGAAGCCGGTAAAGTGAATTGGCAAGGTGAAGTCATGAAGCTAGATTTGGTGGATGCGATGGTGGCTGCAGCCGATGACAAAGTCAGTGATGCCCAGTCTGACGCGATCGAGCGTTCTGCTTGTCCAACATGCGGGTCTTGTTCAGGTATGTTTACCGCAAACTCAATGAATTGTTTAACAGAAGCGCTGGGTTTAAGTTTGCCTGGTAACGGTTCGACATTGGCGACACATGGCGCGCGTAAAGAGTTATTTTTACAGGCAGGACGAACCATAGTTGACTTGGCTAAACGACACTATGAACAAGATGATTACTCTGTTTTGCCACGTGCAATTGCTAATTTCAAGGCGTTTGAAAATGCCATGAGTTTGGATGTTGCAATGGGAGGCTCAACAAACACGGTGCTCCACTTGTTAGCGGCAGCGCATGAAGCCGGTATTGATTTTACAATGAAAGATATTGATCGCATTTCACGGCATGTTCCGTGTGTATGTAAGGTTGCGCCTGCTACTGCAAAATATCATATGGAAGATGTTCATCGTGCAGGTGGCGTGATGGGTATCTTAGGTGAATTAAATCGTGCAGGTGTGATTCATGGTGAAATACCAACCGTACATAGTGCAACGTTAAATGAAGCGTTGGCAAAATGGGATATTGCAGTAACGACAGATGAAGATGTAAAAAAATTCTACCGCGCAGCACCTGGCGGCATTCCAACGACAATCGCCTTTAGTCAAAGTATGTTGTGGCCTGATTTAGATATTGATCGTGCAAACGGCTGTATTCGTGATAAAGCGCATGCTTATTCACAAGATGGAGGCTTGGCAGTATTGTATGGCAATATTGCTTTAGATGGCTGTATTGTTAAAACAGCTGGGGTGGATGATAGTATTTTGAAGTTCACAGGTCGCGCCCGTATTTTTGAATCACAAGATGCTTCAGTTGAAGCGATTTTAGCCGATAAAATAGTTGCAGGGGATGTCGTCCTTATTCGTTATGAAGGTCCTCGCGGCGGACCTGGTATGCAAGAAATGTTGTATCCAACTTCATATCTCAAATCTAAAGGACTCGGCAAAGAATGTGCTTTATTGACAGATGGCCGCTTCTCTGGAGGGACATCAGGTTTAAGTATTGGACATGTTTCACCAGAGGCTGCCGAAGGTGGAGCGATAGGATTGGTTGAAGAGGGTGATATTATTGAAATTGATATTCCAAACCGCACAATTAATCTAAAAGTTAGCGATGAGGTATTGATAGAGCGACGTGCAAAAATGGAAGCAAAAGGAAACAATGCTTGGAAACCGCTGGAACGAGAGCGATACCTTTCTTCCGCATTAAGAGCTTTTGCTGCAATGACTACCAGTGCTGCTTTTGGCGCAGTGCGTGATGTATCACAAATTGAAAAAGGATAATGATGAGTATAGATGCGGCCGAATTGGCAAACGCACCCATTACGCAAAAGCGGCTTAAGTTACATGCGCACGTTAATCAGACGCAAGATGCGTCTGGTCTACAGTACCTAGAAATTGACAACCCATTGGCAACGGCCAAAATTGCGTTGCAAGGTGCGCATTTGATGGCTTGGCAACCAAAATTTCTTGCAAACCCTGTGTTGTGGCTATCGAGCAATGCACGCTACACGAAAGGGCGATCTATCCGTGGAGGAGTGCCTATTTGCTGGCCATGGTTTGGTAATCATCCAACTAATAGCACCTTTTGCCCTCATGGTTTTGCGCGTGTCATTCCATGGCGCGTGATGGATGTTGATGCAACACCTACAGGCGCAACACGTATTATTCTATCCATGCAGATGACTGAAGAAACCAAGCGGCAGTTATCATACCCATTCGAGCTGAGTCTTGTGATTACTATTGGTCGTCGTTTGCGGATTGATTTGGCGACCACTAACTTAGCCGATCATCCGTTTGTGATTAGTGAAGCTTTTCATACTTATTTTAATGTCAGTGATATTGCTAATATTGAAATTACAGGGTTACAGGATTCAGTGTATGCTGATAAGCGGCTCAAATATGAGCGCAATGTAGAACATAATGCACTGACTTTTGATGGCGCTGAGTATGATCGGGTTTATATTGATCACAGTAGTGATTGTGCTATTCATGATAAAGGCTATAACCGAATTATTCATATTTCAAAATCAGGTAGTGATACGACTGTCGTTTGGAACCCAGGAGCAGACAAAGTAGCCCAAATGAGCGATATGGGTACGGGTGATGAGTGGCGTAAAACAATCTGTGTTGAAACTACCAATGCCTTAGATAATATGGTGGTGATTAATCCAAGCCGCAAGCATGTGTTGAGTGCTGAATACTATGTTGAAACCATGTGATGACAATCATCTAGAGTCAACTGTTTATTGATATCGTACGTTACGTATTAATTACAGGTGTAATTTATTGAACAATTTTTAATTATAGGTATGATACGACTTGTAATATTGGAGTTATTTATAAGTATTTAAGGAGATAGCATGAAAGCATTTTTAATAATGGTAGTGACAGTTAGTGCGCTAATCACAGCGGGTCAAGCAGCTGCGAACGAAGCATTGGCTAAAAAAAGTGGTTGTTTAGCATGCCATGGTGTGGATAAAAAAGTGTTGGGCCCAGCTTTGAAAGATATTGCCGCAAAATACAAAGGTGATAAATCTGCAGAGGCCAAATTAGTGACTAAAGTTAAGGTTGGTGGTAGTGGCGTTTGGGGCCCTATGCCAATGCCTGCAAATAGTCCGCAAGTCAAAGATGCTGATATTCAAACTATCGTTAAGTGGATACTGTCACTTTAACGCCATCAGTTGATTTTAAGTTTAAAAAAGCCAGCTAATGCTGGCTTTTTTTGACTATTTATTTGATAACATTAAACAAGTAAAGAAATACTGCGCAGATGGCTGCTGGTGCAATCGTATTATTAGCGATTCGCCATAAGGTGTAAGTGTTGGTGTTTAGATCAAGTTCATCTTTAGAATGATGTTTCTTCATAAAATAGCCAGCAAATATAGCCATCAGTAAACCACCCAAAGGTAGCATGATTGTGCTTGTGAGCTTGTCTAAGGTATCAAAAATACCTAAACCAAAAATAATGCGGACATCCTGCCAGAGGTTGAAAGAGAGTAAAACACTAATACCGATAGACCAGATTAATATACCTAAGAGTAGGCAGGCTTTTTTACGGCTCATACGGGTGTTTTCGACTATCCAAGCTATGGAGGGCTCTACCAAAGAAATGGCAGAAGTGGATGCTGCAAACGCGACTAATATGAAGAATAATATACCAAAAAAGTTGCCCAATGGCATCTGGCCAAAGGAAATGGGCAGTGTTTGAAAAATAAGGCCAGGCCCTGCGTCTGGCGCTAATTGATTGGCAAAAACCAAGGCATAGATAGATAATCCAACCAGTAAGCCAAGTAGTGTATCTGCAATCGCTATATAAATAGACGTGCGAGAAATTGAAACATCTCGTTTTAAATAAGAGCCATAGACCATGACTGAGCCCATGCCAATGCTAAGCGAGAAAAAGGCATGGCCCATAGCGACCAAGGCTGTAATCGGGGTGATCTTCGAAAAATCTGGCTTGAATATAAATTGAAAGGACGTTTGCATATCGCCAACTGACATACTATAGCCGAGTAATATTAATAAGATAATAAATAATGCAGGAATCAGAACGTTGTTTGCTTTTTCTAATCCAGAGGTGACACCGCGCGAGACTATGCCCATTGTCAATACCATAAATAGGGTATGCCAGAAAAGCAGTCTGAGTGGTGATGCAAGTAAAGCGCTAAATTGGTCACTAGATTGTGCTGCGGTGATATGTGTGAAGCCTACTTGTGCGGCAGTGCTGATGTAACTGAGCACCCACCCACCAATAACACTATAAAAACATAATATTAATACACCTGTGAGCATTCCCATTGTGCCCACATATTGCCAAGCATTTGAGCAGTTTGATTCTTTCGCTAGGTGTTTCATCGCATCCATTGGATTTTTTTGTATGCGCCTGCCTAACATCACTTCGGTCATCAACAATGGGATACCAATGAGTACAATACTCAGAATATAGATTAATACAAATGCACTACCACCATTAACGCCTATCATATAGGGTAGTTTCCAGATATTGCCTAAACCAATAGCAGAGCCTGTGGTGGCTAATATGAAAGACCAGCGACTATTCCATGCACCACGATGTGACATTACAGTATCCTTATCATGTATTTTCAGATGTAAAGTATCGCTCCGTTTCATTTTTGATGATTCGTGAGAGCAGTAATAAGCCAATGAGATTGGGAATTGCCATTAAGCCATTCATCATGTCAGAGAAGTTCCATACAAACTCTAAACTAGTCATTGCGCCAACCATCACAGCCACTGTAAAAAAGACACGGTAGATTTTAATGGCTTTACCGCCAAACAAATATTCAATGGCTTTTTCTCCATAATAACTCCAACCGATTAACGTAGAAAAAGCAAAAAAGGCAGTTGCAACACCCACGATAATACGCCCTGTATCCCCTAAGGTTTCAGCCATGCTAGCGCTGGTTAATTGTCCAGCATCTACGCCTTGTGTCCAGCTGGATGCGGTGAGAATGACTAAAGCAGTCATCGTACAAATGACCAACGTATCAATAAATGTTTGCGTCATGCTCACTAATGCCTGTTTTACAGGATCGTTAGTTCGCGCCGCCGCCGCCGCTATGGGGGCAGAACCTAACCCAGATTCATTAGAAAATACGCCACGCGCGATGCCGTATCGCATCGCGGCGGCAATGGTTGCACCAATAAAACCACCACTTGCCGCTGACGGGTTAAAGGCGTGATAGAAAATCAAACCAAATGCATGTGGAATCGCTTCTATATGAGAAGCCAGCACCCATATGCTACAACCAACATAAGCAGTAATCATAAAAGGGACTATGCATGAGGTGAACTTGCCGATGGTTTTAATGCCCCCAAGTATGACTAAACCAGTCAGCAATGTTAATACGATACCTGTCGTTTCCGTCGGTATCTGAAATGTAGATTCAAATATTTTTGCTGTGGCATTGGCTTGCGTCATGTTGCCAATACCAAATGCTGCACATGCGGTAAATATTGCAAATAGCGTTGCCAACCAAGGTAAGCCAGCTCCTTTACTTAAATAATACATCGGCCCGCCACGCATCCCGTGCGTGCCTTTTTCGCGATATTTCACAGCTAAGACGGCTTCACTATATTTCGTTGCCATACCAACAAAACCTGTCACCCACATCCAAAATACAGCACCGGGCCCGCCGAATGTAATCGCTGTCGCGACGCCAACAATATTACCAATACCAACAGTTGCTGCTAGCGCTGTCATTAAGGCTGCAAAATGGCTGATGTCACCTTCTTCATGTGTGTCTTTTTTGAAAATAAGACGAAAGGCATGAGGTAATACGCGAAACTGTATCCCTTTTAATAGTATCGTCAGATATAAGCCAGTGCCAACGAGTAAAGTTAGCATGATCGGTCCCCAAATGATTCCAGAGAGCGTTGAAACGAGCGTTTCTATGAATTGCATTTTATTTCCCCTTAGCCTTGATTATAGCCATAAATGACCAAGCCATGTTAAGAGGGTAAATGCTTAAGATTCAAAATGCTGCTTTAATACCGCAATCATATAGCCATGATCAATGGTGCCAGCACTTTCACGGATGCTATGCATAGCCCACATAGGATTGCCAACATCTACCGTTGGCATGCCCAGTTGCGCGGCTAGTGTTGGGCCAATGGTGCTGCCACAACCTAAATCAGTGCGGTGGCTATATTCTTGATAAGGTATATTCGCTTTTTTGCATAGCTGAATAAAGCGTGCAGCAGTGTCTGCATTTGTGCTGTACCGTTGATTGGCATTGGTTTTAATCACTGGTCCTTGATTAACTTGGGCATGATGATGTGGGTCATAGGCGCTTGGATGATTAGGATGATAAGCATGCGCCATGTCTGCACTAATCAAAAAGCTCTTGGCATAGCTGCGTAAGCGATCTTCTTCACTCTCTGTAAAATGAAGGCATATACGTTGTAAGACATCATTCATAAAGCTACCGCTTGCGCCCGTTGCACTTTCACTGCCCACTTCTTCATGGTCAAAAAAAGCACATATACTGGTTGATGCAGGATTTTCTATTGCCAAAAGTGCTGTCATTGCCGCATGACAAGAGGCTAAATTGTCGAGTTGACTATTGGCGATAAACTCTTGTTGAGCACCCCATAAACTGCCTTTTTGGGTGTCGTAAACATGTAAATCCCAAGTGACTATATCATCTGGCTTTATTTTTAATTCATTGGCTAATGCTTGGCTTAGCTGTGTCTGCGCTTCTGCGCTATCAGCCGCAAAACCAAAGATTAAAGGTAATCCTGTTTGTTTATTTAAAACCAAACCCTTTTCATTGACCTCGCGGTTCATGTGGATAGCTAGGTTAGGTAAACGCACCATTGATTGCTGAAGGCGTACCTGATGAGAGGCTAACGTATCACCATTTTGCACCATAACGCGTCCTGCTAAGCTTAAATCTCGATCGGTAAAAGTCGCAAGAATAGGCCCGCCATACACTTCGACACCCAGCTGCGCAATGCCTTCAGTAGTGTAAGCAGCTTTGGGTTTTAAACGCAGGCCTGGAGAGTCGGTGTGAGCGCCCACTATCTTGAAACCGCTTTCTAATATTGATTTTTTTCCTAATGTAAAAGCAATAATAGAAGCGCCATCACGCACAACATAATACTTACCACGTTTACCAAAATCCCAGTGTTGGTCTTCTAATAAAGGCCTAAAACCATTTTTTCTGAGTCTCTCTGTAATGGTTGAAACGGCATGCCATGGACTAGGACTGTTATCAATAAAGTCGAGTAAATCCTGCGCTTGTTTTGTTGTCTCTATTGATATGCTCATTTATTATGCCCAATCTTTCGCAATTAGGAAATCAGTATACAAGCTGGCTTCTGCGCTCCCAGTTTCGGGTTTCCAGTCATAACGCCATTTCACGATAGGCGGCATCGAAAGTAAAATAGATTCCGTACGACCGTTTGATTGCAAACCAAAAATAGTACCGCGGTCAAAAATAAGATTAAATTCTACATAGCGTCCGCGACGATAAGCTTGGAAGTCGCGTTCGCGTTCTCCATAAGCCATGTCTTTGCGACGTTGCACAATAGGTAAATACGCTTGCGTAAACGCATCGCCAACAGCACGCAACATTGCAAAGCTTCTCTCAAAACCTAAATGATTAAAGTCATCAAAGAAAATGCCGCCGATACCACGGGGTTCTTTGCGATGTTTGAGATAAAAATACGCGTCACATTCTTTTTTGAGTGTTGGATAAAGTGTGTCGCCAAATGGCGCTAGCGCTTCTTTGTTGACGCGGTGAAAATGAATACAGTCCTCTTCATTGCCATAATAGGGTGTAAGATCCATGCCGCCACCAAACCACCAAATGTCCTCTTCATCCGCATGCTGTGCTTTTGCCATAAAAAATCTGACATTCATATGCACTGTTGGTACATAAGGATTGCGCGGGTGAAACACCAATGAAACACCAACTGCTTCCCAAGGGCGGCCTGCCGCTTCAGGGTGCGCAACACTGGCTGCTGGCGGCAATTTATTACCTAAAACATGTGAAAAACCAATGCCAGCACGCTCAAATACATGACCTTCTTCTAGCATGCATGAGTTGCCACCACCACCTTCTGGCCGCTGCCAGCCATCATGCAAAAAAGTTTTACCATCGACTAGTTCAACCGATTCAATAATGCGGGCTTGCAAGCCTTGCAAATAATCAAAAACTGCTTGTGTGTTCACGTTGCTCATATTGAATGCTTAACCTTTTACTGCGCGATAACCAATGTCTGTTCGGTACTGAGCGCCGTCAAAATGAATGTCCTCGATCATCTGATACGCTTTTTTTTGTGCAAACTTAACAGTTTCGCCAAGCGCGGTTACGCAGAGCACACGACCGCCACTCGTTAAAACTTGGCCGCCGTTCAGTGTGGTACCTGCATGAAAAACATAAGCATCATCTAAGTTTTTCGGCAGGCCGGTAATTGCGTCACCTAATTTAGGTTTGGCGGGGTAATGAGCACTGGCCATAACGACGCCTAATGCAAAACGTCTATCCCATTCTGTTTCAGCTTGGTCTAATGTGCCATTCACAGCATGCTGCAACAAACCTAATAAATCAGATTTTAATCGCATCAAAATAGGCTGTGTTTCAGGATCGCCCATGCGACAATTAAATTCTAGCGTTTTAATTTGACCATTCGGATTAATCATCAAACCCGCATATAAAAATCCAGTATAAGGAATACCGTCTTTTGCCATACCATCAACGGTTGGTCTAATGATCTCGCGAATGACGCGGGCATGAATTTCAGGTGTGACAATAGGGGCTGGTGAATATGCGCCCATGCCACCAGTATTGGGTCCTTGGTCATCATTCAATAAACGTTTATGGTCTTGACTGGTAGCGAGTGCCAAAATATTTTTACCATCGACCATCACCATAAAACTAGCTTCTTCGCCAGTTAAAAATTCTTCAATAACCACACGTGCACCAGCATCGCCTAAACTATTATCACCCAACATCATGTCAACAGCAGCGTGTGCTTCATCTTCAGTCATTGCAACAACAACACCTTTGCCAGCAGCTAAACCATCTGCTTTCACCACAATTGGGGCACCTTGTTGCTCAATATACACGTGTGCGGCTTTGATATCAGAAAATGTTTCATATGCAGCAGTTGGTATCTTGTGACGTACCATAAATGCTTTAGAAAAGTCTTTTGAAGACTCTAGTTGCGCTGCTGCTTGTGTTGGGCCGAAAATCTTAAGTCCTTTTGCGCGAAAGGCGTCAACAACGCCTTGGCTTAATGGTGCTTCTGGTCCAACAACGGTCATCGCGATATTCTGATCTTGCGCAAACTGCACTAAGTCATCAATGTTGGTCATTGGTACATTGACCATATCTGGGTTGGTTGCTGTTCCTGCATTGCCAGGGGCAACATAAGTAAGGCTGACTGCTTTATTTTGTGAAATTTTCCATGCTAAAGCATGCTCACGACCACCGCCGCCAATGACTAATACCTTCATGATAGTTCCTTATACAAAGCTGCTTAATTAATGACGGAAGTGACGAACGCCAGTCAGCACCATGGCCAACCCACGCTCATCGGCAGCGGCAATAACCTCGTCATCACGCATGCTACCACCTGGCTGAATGACACAGCTCGCACCAGCATCTGCTAATACATCAACGCCATCACGAAAGGGGAAGAAAGCATCGGATGCGACAACTGAACCTAGTAAACTGAGGCCTGCGTGTTCGGCTTTAATTGCCGCAATTTTGGTGCTATCAACACGGCTCATTTGACCTGCGCCAACACCAAGTGTCATGCCATCACCGCAGAAAACAATGGCATTCGATTTAACATATTTAGCCACATTCCAAGCAAATAATAGGTCTTGCATTTGTGCTGGTGTCGGTTTTTTTTGGGTGACCACTTTTAAATCAGCCATTTGCAGTTCATGAATATCAGATGTTTGTACTAAGATGCCAGAGCCAATTCGTTTGGTATCGTGCGAATTGCGACCTTGCTCCCAAGCCGTATTGCCACCCCTAGGTAGAGCGATTTTTAGTACGCGAACATTCTTTTTAGTATTTAAAATAGCCAGCGCTTCTGCAGTATATTCTGGTGCAATGAGCACTTCTAAAAACTGCTGTGCTATCACTTCAGCAGCGGCTTTATCAACAACCATATTAAAAGCGATAATGCCGCCAAAAGCAGAAGTAGGATCTGTTTTAAATGCTTTGCTATACGCCTCTAGCGCCGTTTTTCCAAGTGCGACGCCGCATGGGTTAGCATGTTTAACAATCACACAGGCATTGCTATCAAATGCTTTTACGGTTTCCCAAGCTGCATCAGCATCAGCAATATTGTTATAACTTAGTTCTTTACCTTGAATTTGCTCAGCGGTAACAAGTGAGCCAGGCGCGGGGAATTGATCTTGATAAAAAGCAGCCGTTTGATGCGGGTTTTCGCCATAGCGTAAGTCTTGTACTTTGGTGAAACGGCTGTTGATTTGCGCTGGATAGGGGTTGCGCGTTCCATCTTCATTAAAGCTTGAAAGATAATCACTAATTGCAGCATCATAATTACTGACACGATTAAAAGCAGCAACGGATAGGGCAAAGGTGCTTTTTTCTGAAAGTTGACTATGATTGGCATTCAGTTCGTCAATCACAGCAGTGTATTGGCTAGCATCGGTTAATACCGCAACATCTTTCCAGTTTTTAGCTGCTGAACGCAACATGGCTGGTCCGCCGATATCAATATTTTCAATGGCATCTTCTAGCTTGCAATCTGGCTTAGCAACGGTTGCTTCAAACGGATATAGATTGACTACCAACATATCGATATTTGGAATATCTGATTCTTGCATGGTTTTCACATGTGCTGGCAAATCACGACGACCTAATAAACCGCCGTGTACTTTAGGATGTAGTGTTTTTACGCGCCCATCCAGCATTTCAGGGAAGCCAGTGTAGTCGCTTACTTCGATGACAGGAATATTGTTTTCTCGAAACAATTTGGCTGTGCCACCAGTCGATAGAATTTCGATATCTAATTTGTGTAGCTGTTGCGCTAATTCAACAATACCTGTTTTGTCTGAAACGCTAATAAGAGCTCGTTTAATAATTGCCATGATTTTAATTTAAATAGTCTTGATTTGAATAGTTTGAACGGATTGTAAACAATGATTCTGTTTTATCTGTGGGCATCAGTAGCTACAGCTAGGATAAATTAACGTTAAGTTAAGTTATATAATGCCATTTTTTTACGTAAAGTATTGCGATTGATACCGAGCATTTCTGCCGCCTTGCTTTGGTTTCCACCAACTTTATTTAAAATATATTCCAGCATTGGCTGCTCAACACAGCCTAGCACCATATCATAAATCGCGTGCGGCGGCTGTCCATCTAAATGGACAAAATAGTCATCTAACGACGTTAAAATGGCTTGGCTTAGTCTGCAGTCTTTACTCATTATGCAGCCACTGCCTCAGATGATTGATTGCTATCGAACTCTTCTTCATAAACCAAACGTTCATTTTTTGTTTTCAGCTCTGAAAAAAAGTCACTAATCGATTGGATTTGTAAATCTGTTGTTTGTAATGTGTTCATGTGATGACGAAACGCCGCAGAACCTGATAAACCTTTTGTATACCAAGAAATGTGCTTGCGCGCGATACGCATGCCAGTTAATTCGCCATAAAACGCATATAAATCATGCAGATGTTCTAGCATCACAGTATGAATTTCATCAACGGTTGGCGGTAACATGTGTGTGCCAGTGAGTAAATAATGTTCAATCTCACGGAATATCCATGGCCTGCCTTGAGCCGCACGACCAATCATCACCGCATCAGCACCAGTGTAATCTAATACATATTTGGCTTTTTCTGGCGTAGTAATATCGCCATTAGCAATGAGTGGGATATGAATCGCTTGCTTAACTGCCGCAATCGTATCGTACTCAGCATCACCTTTATACAAACAGGCGCGTGTTCTGCCATGCATTGCCAACGCTTGAATGCCAATATCTTCTGCCATTTTTGCAATTTGGATAGCATTACGATTGTCTTTGTCCCAGCCCGTTCTAATTTTGAGTGTTACTGGCACGTCTACCGCATTAACTACCGCTTTTAGAATTTGTGCAACAAGTGGTTCATCTTTCAATAATGCAGAGCCTGCCATCACGTTACATATTTTTTTGGCTGGGCAGCCCATATTAATATCAATAATCTGCGCACCATTATCTACATTATGCTTGGCCGCTTCCGCCATCATGGCTGGATCAGCACCTGCAATTTGCACTGAAATAGGATCCACTTCACCCTCATGATTAGCGCGCCTAAGGGTCTTTTCACTGCCGTAGAGTAATGAGTTAGAAGTCACCATTTCAGACACAGCCAAACCAGCGCCCATCTTTTTGCACAGCTGGCGGAAAGGTCTATCTGTGACGCCAGCCATCGGCGCGACAATGAGGTTGTTTTTTAGAATATGGTGACCAATTTGCATAAGATTATCTGTCATAAAACCTTTATTTAATAAAGGTTGTTTATTTTATACGCAATTTGATTGATAGGGAACCAAAATAGTCACCTTTGTTGGCCCGATTTGCTTACGATTGAAGGGTGAATCTATGCTGGATTATTGCGTATTACTGTTTGCGCAGGTTGATATGGGTGCTGATGAGCGTTGCTGCTTGGTTCCTAAATCTTGTGCCATGGGTATCTTTTACCCACATATGTAAAAGGCCTGAGAAAAATAAATGAGTATCTATTGCCAATTGGTTTGCACTATGGATATCGCTAACTAAATGTTGATGTTGTGCACTTAAATAGGCTTGCTCTAGCTTGACGATAATGTGTGAACAGTTATTGAGTATTTGTTGCAATACATCTTCAAAATCATCAACATACTCGCATTTAGACATCATGATTTCATAAGTCTCACGTGTTGCTTGATGTTCATTTAGCTTTTGTATTGTACTTTGGAGAAAATTCTCAATCGCGCGCAAGGGGTCGGTTGCAGAAGTGGGGTCTTCGGTAGTTAATAGCGTGTCGTCTAGGCTGTCAATTAATGGTAATAGTACTTGATCACGCATAGCATGAAATAATTCAGTCTTATTTTTAAAGTGCCAATACACTGCACCGCGCGTTACGCCAGCACGTGTCGCAATCTGTTCTAAACTCGTTTTGCTGACACCTTTACTTAAAAAAACCTCACGCGCAGCATCGATAATTTGCTGACGGGTGATATTTGCATCTTCTTTTGTTTTGCGAGCCATATTTTTTGATGAATCTTTTGTTAAACCTATTTACATACATTCATGTTTGTATATAATATACATTCATTCTTGTATGTAATCAAGAATTATACTTCAAAAGCATGGCAATAGGGATCTCCTCATGGTGAATATGAATAATCAATATCGGAACATAGTGTTCACAATAATATTGAGCTTGTTAGTAACAGCTTGCGAAAAACAAGAGGCTAATGGGGGTGCTGGAATGCCACCTATGCCCGTCAGTGTGGTAACAGTGCAGCCTACAACAGTGCCGATCAGTACTGAGGCAGTTGCGCAGACAGAAGGGGCAAAACAAGTTGAAGTTAGACCACGCGTTGGCGGCATATTGTTGAAAAAGCTGTTTGAAGAAGGTGCTGAAATTAAGTTAGGGCAACCCATGTTTCAAATTGATCCAGTCCCTTTTCAATTGGCAGTGTCTCAAGCACGTGCGCAACAGGCAAATAAAAATGCGCGCTTCACTCAAACACAGCGAGAAGCAGAGCGTTTGAAATCTTTACTGGCAACCAAATCAATTAGTCAGCGTGAATATGATAATGCCGTCTCTGACGAGTCTATGGCGCAGGCAAGTTTACAAGAATCTAATGCTGTATTACGTGAGGCGGAATTGAATTTATCTTATGCCAAAGTCATCGCGCCAGTGAGCGGTATTGCTGGACGCTTCTTGTTTTCAGAGGGTGCTTTAGTAAACGCCAATACCAGCTTGTTAACGACCATTGTGCAAACTTCACCAATATGGGTACGTTTTAGTTTATCCGATTATGAATTAAAACAACTCGGTGGGATATTAACAAACGATACCATCAAAAATATTAGTGTCATTTTGCCCGATGGCTCTGTGTATGCCGAGTCGGGTCAGCTAAATTTTTCTGCCAGTAATATAGATCCAACACTAGGCACGCAGCAATTGCGAGCTGCGTTTAAAAATGCAGATAAAAAGCTGATTCCTGGTCAATTTGTTAGAGTAAGAGTCACAACGGGTGAGAAAGAAGGTGTTTTTTTAGTTCCGCAGACAGCCGTGATGACTGGAGAGCAAGGCAAATTTGTATTTGTTGCTGCGAAAGACAAAGATGGCAAAATGGCGGCAACTATTACGCCTGTTGAGGTGGGCGCTTGGCAAGGACAAGACTGGGTTGTATTGGGTGGCTTGAAAGCGGGTGATCAGGTCATTATTGATAATTTAATTAAATTGAGACCTGGTGCCCCAGTTGTACCTAAAATGCAACAGGATAATGCCGTCAATACGCACAGCCAACCAGATGCAAGCAGAGTAATTTAAAGATAGGTATATCGATTATGACCAAGTTTTTTATTACTAGGCCAATATTTGCCTCAGTACTATCGATTATTATTGTGCTGTCTGGCTTAGCCGCAGCCTTTCAGTTGCCCATTGCTCAGTATCCAGAAATTGCGCCACCAACAGTTCAAATTACGGCAAGCTATCCAGGTGCCAGCGCAGATACGCTTTCTAAAACAGTAGCTGCGCCGATAGAAGAACAGCTGAGCGGTATTGACGATCTTTTGTATTTTAATTCTAGTGCAGATTCTAGTGGTACTTTAGTGATTACAGCTACATTTGATATCGGCACCGATATTGATCAAGCAACTTTTAATGTTAGTAATCGTGTGAATATTGCCACGCCGCGTTTGCCAGACGAAGTAAGACGTAATGGCTTGATCGTCCAGAAAAAATCAAATGATATTTTGATGGCGGCTATGTTGACATCAACCAACGAGAAGCATGACAGATTGTATCTGAGTAATTATGGTACTTTGAATGTGTTGGATGAATTGAAACGTATTAAAGGTGTTGGTACGGCCAATATTGTGGGTGGTCAAGATTACTCTATGCGCATCTGGTTAAGACCAGACCGTATGGCGCAATTAGGCGTAAGTACCAGTGATATTGCTGCGGCAATTAGTGCACAAAATAATCAATATGCTGCTGGAAAAATTGGACAAGATCCTGCACCAAAAACACAGCAATTGATTTATACCGTCACGGCAAAGGGTCGTTTAGTAGACCCAGCGGAATTTGGCAATATTATTATTCGCGCAGATGGACCGAATGGCATTTTGTACTTGAAGGATGTCGCGCGAATTGAGCTGGGTGCCCAGACTTATAACGCCTCTTCTGCGTTAAATGGCCAAACTGGAGTTGCTATTCTTGTATTCTTACAAAGTGGTGCTAATGCACTGGATACAGCCAAAGCTATCAAAGCAAAGTTAAATGAGTTGCAAGAGAGTTTTCCAGAAGGCATGACCTATGCTATTCCGTATGATACCAGTGACTTTGTTAGCTCGACTATCGATGAGGTAATACATACTTTTGGTGAAGCATTGGTGTTGGTTGTGCTGGTGGTGTTTCTCTTTTTGCAGAGTTGGCGTGCAACGCTTATCCCTATTATTGCGGTGCCGATTTCCTTAATTGGCACCTTTGCTGGTCTTTATATATTTGGTTTTTCTATCAACTTGTTAACATTATTTGCCATGATTTTAGCCATTGGTATTGTGGTAGATGATGCGATTGTTGTGCTTGAGAATACAGAAAGGCTGATGCGAGAGGAAGGTTTGGATCCTTTGCCTGCTGCAATTAAGTCCATTGGACAGGTTTCCGCTGCGGTGATTGCCATTGTGCTCGTGCTATGTGCGGTCTTTGTGCCAGTCGCGTTTCAAGGCGGCATAGCAGGGCAGCTGTATCGTCAATTTGCGATAACAGTTGCCATTGCAGTGGTTATTTCAGGGGTGGTTGCATTAACATTGACCCCAGCACTTTGTGCCTTGATTTTAAAAAAATCGCACGATCAAGAAAGCGCATTTTTTAGGAAGTTTAATGCTGGGTTTAACCGACTAACGCAATTTTATACTGGCATAGTTGATATCACCTTGCACCATAAAATTATCGGGGCAATTGCTTTTGGCGGCTTTATTTTAGCCATGGTAGTGTTGTTTCGTATTGTGCCAGGAAGTTTAGTGCCACCAGAAGATCAAGGTTATATTATTACTGTAGTAGTGATGCCAGATAATGCAACATTAAGTAGGACAACCAAAACAACAGAAGACATTCGTGCTGCGGTCGCGCAAGATACAGCGGTCGCCTCTGAGTTTGCCATTAATGGATTTGAACTATTTACAGGCGCTAATAAGACCAATGCTGCCACCATGTTTGTGCGAATGAAAGATTGGGATGAGCGTGCTGCGAGTGCAGATGATATGGTGGGTAAAGTAACAGGTATTGGAATGCAGCAACCAGATGGGATGGGCTTTGCAGTAAACCCGCCAGCCATTCGTGGCTTAGGTTCAGCAGGTGGTTTTGAGGTATATGTGCAAAGTCAACGTGACTCCGACCCTATTAAATTGGCACAGGTCATGAACAACTTGATGGAAGCCATGCGTCAAGATCCTGCACTAACTGGGCTAAACAGTTTTTTTCGCCCCACAGTTCCGCAACTAAAAATTGAGGTAGATGAAGCAAAAGCCATCTCTCTTAATGTCAACATAGCTGATATTTACACCACACTACAAAGTACGATGGGCCAATTTTATGTGAATGATTTCAATAAAAATGGACGTACGTATCGTGTGCAATTACAAGCAGAGCCTGAATTTAGGATGCAACCAGAAGACTTAGGTAAGGTGTATGTCAGAAGCCAACCGACAGCAGATAACCCAACAGGCAATATGATTCCATTGTCTGCGTTGAGCATCGTTAAAAATGTAGTTGGTGCAGAGCAATTAGAGCGCTATAACGGCTTATTGTCTGCCAAAGTGTTTGGCAGTGGGGCACCTGGCGTTAGCTCGGGAGATTCGATTAAAGCGGTTGAACGCATCGCAAAAGATAGTTTACCTGATGGTTATAAAATCGCTTGGACAGGGCAAGCTTATCAAGAAAAACGCACAGGCAATGCTGCAATGCTTGCATTTGGCTTCGCTATTGTGATGGTGTTTTTAATCTTGGCTGCACAATTTGAAACTTGGGCATTGCCGCTTGCCGTGATTATGGCTGTTCCTTTTGCTTTAACTGGCGCGTTGCTGGCCGTGTTGTTTAGAGGGATGCCGAATGATATATATTTCCAAATTGGCATGATCACACTCATAGGACTGGCTGCAAAAAATGCGATTTTAATTGTTGAGTTTGCAAGCCAAAAAATGGAAGAGGGTATGCCATTAGGCCAGGCGGCATTAGAGGCAGCCAGACTCAGATTCAGACCGATAGTGATGACATCGATGGCATTTGTATTGGGTATTGTGCCTTTGGTGATTGCCACAGGTGCTGGCGCAGCAGCTCGACAATCAATGGGAACTGGTGTGTTTGGCGGCATGATTCTCGCCACTTTTGTTGCCACCATTTTTATTCCATTGTTCTTCACCTGGCTCACGAGTACGAAACATATTCGTCATCATGGCCATATTGAAACTGAAGAAAAGAGCACATGATGAAACGATATTTGAACACGCTGACACTAGCCGTTTTGTTAACAGGCTTATCTGGATGTGCATTGTTAGGCATCGATTATGAGCGGCCACATTTGTTTGCTTTGCCAGATAGTTACGGTGATGCGCAAACGGCGTTGCCAAGCGATCTGGCAAAGTTAGATGCAATCCCCAGTGCGTGGTGGACCTTGTATCAAAGTCCACAACTCAATGCGCTGGTTGAAAAAGCCATTCAAAAATATTATGCTTAATTTTTTAAAAAAACTGGGTACTATACATTAAATAGGCACTCGAGACAAGTAGCAAAGCTACATTGTCTCTCTGTGTCTCACCTATGGGTCAGGCACTCTATTTTTAAAAATGAATTTTTCTTCAATGTTTATTCATTATTATGGTCTCAGTA
>CBFHHI010000016.1:0-32500 GCA_965655675.1 Methylophilaceae bacterium
CAAGCTGAGTAGCGCAGACAAAATAAGATGAAGGCGAGGACCTGTTTGAGCACCGCGACAGACTACGTTTTGTGTAGTCTGTTAGGGCGAGTTCCGCAGCCGCTTATTTTGTTGAGCAACGCAAGGAACCCAAAGGGCTTGATAGCAGGGTGTGTGTTTCTTTGGTTACTTTCTTTAGCACAAGCAAAAGAAAGTAACTCGCCTAAAGGCGAAAAGGAAGGCTACTTAAAAGAGATACCTTGTGAACCAAATACGTTACAGCACCCGCAAGGGGCGTCCCCAACCTAGCTAACCGCTCAAGCGGTAAGTCGGTTGTGAAAAGTAACTCGCCTACAGGCGAAAAAGAACGCGGCGGAAGTAAGAAAGATACCGCATTCGTAAAGCAATCTGGTTAATGCTTAATCGACATTTAACCCGCTTCCGCAATCACTTCCAAAAACGCCACCCCATATCGCTCCAACTTAGCCTGCCCAATCCCACTAATCTGCCCCATAGCAATTAAATCTTGAGGTTTCTGATTCAAAATTTCAATCAGGGTTGCATCATGAAAAATCACATAAGGTGGTACGCTTTGTTCTTTGGCTAGTGCCATCCGTTTGGCTTTTAATGCTAGCCATAATGGGTCATCATTGGCGCCTTCAAATGCTTCTTTGAGGCGGGAAGAGCGTTCCGCTTTGCTGGCGCGCTTTTCGGGGGTGGCGTCACGGCGTAGCCAGATGGCTTGTTCGCCTTTTAGAATCGGGCGGGCGGTTTCGGTGAGTTTTAAACCACCGTAAGCTTCAATATCGGCTTCTAAATATCCGGCTGCGGTGAGTTGGCGATAGACGCTGTTCCATTGCGATTGATTGAATGCTTTTCCAATGCCGTAAGTGCTGACTTTGTCATGATTAAAGCGTTCAATCTGTGGCGTAGATTTGCCGATTAACACATCAATTAAATGACCTGCGCCAAATCTTTGCCCAGTGCGATAGACACAAGAGAGTGCCATTTGTGCAGCTTCAGTGGCGAGCCAAGTGTCAACAGGGTTGATGCAGTTGTCGCATTGCGCACAATTGCCAGCGTGGTCTTCGCCAAAGTAACGCAAGATACTTTGATGGCGGCAGCCCGTTGATTCACAAAAGCCAAGTAAGGCGTTGAGCTTGATGACTTCTAATCGTTTGCGTTCTTCAGAAGCATCGCCGCTATCTAACATTTGCCGCATCGAAACCACATCGCCCATGCCATAAGCCATCCAAGCGTTTGCTGGCAACCCATCACGCCCTGCACGGCCAGTTTCTTGATAATAGCCTTCCATGCTTTTTGGCAAATCTAAATGCGCGACAAACCGCACATTGGGTTTATCAATGCCCATACCAAACGCAATGGTCGCCACCATAATAATGCCTTCTTCGCGTAAAAAACGGCGTTGGTTGTGTTCACGTAATTGCGCGGATAATCCTGCATGATAGGGCAAGGCTTGCCAGCCTTTTTCTGTTAGCCATTCGGCAGTTGCTTCTACTTTTTTGCGCGATAAACAATAAATAATACCAGCATCGTTGGCATGTTCGCGCTCTAAAAAATGCAGCAATTGTTGGCGGGCATTGTCTTTAATCGTCACGTGATAGCGAATATTGGGGCGATCAAAACTAGAGATAAATTGTTGTGCGTTTTCTAGCGCCAGTTGCGAGATGATTTCTGCGCGCGTTGGGCCATCTGCCGTTGCGGTGAGTGCAATACGTGGCACGTCTGGAAATCGATCATGCAAGATGGTAAGTTGGCGATATTCAGGACGGAAATCATGCCCCCATTGCGACACGCAATGCGCTTCATCAATGGCGAATAATGCTAAACCGATGTGGGAATTGACGTCATCTAATAAACTCAAAAAGCTACTAACCGTTAATCGTTCAGGGGCCACATATAAGATTTTAATGTCGCCTGATAACACTTTGCTGGTGATGCTGGCGTTTTCTTCTGCGCTTAAACTAGAGTTTAAAAAAGCCGCTTTTACCCCTAATTGTTGTAAGGCTTCCACTTGATCTTGCATCAGTGCAATGAGTGGAGAAACGATAATGGCTAAGCCTTCACGGGCTAAAGCAGGAATCTGATAACAAAGCGATTTACCGCCGCCCGTTGGCATTAAGACTAAAGCGTCTTGCCCTGCAATCACATGCTCGACGATCGCTTGCTGTTTATCTCGGAAACTGTCATAGCCAAAAGTGGTTTGAAGAATATCAATGGCGTTAGTCAAAACGCACCTCTTGAATGACGCTGCTTGTTGATGTTGTGCTTGATGGTGGTGTTAACATTTTGCGTATTGTACGCAAAATTTAAACAAGAAAAGTAGAAAATAAAGGGAAGTTAAAAAATGAGCCCGATGTTGTTGGCGGAAAATGAATTTAATCCGCCAACAATATATTATTTAGTGTTTCTCGCAATGCTCTTTTTCTGGGTGACATTCTTTATCGGTAGCCATTGCAACGTTTGAAACAACAGCAAATAGTACAAACAAAACTGCAGCAAATTTTTTCATTTTATTTTCCTTTGAGAATTAAAAAATAACTGCAAAACGACTTTTTGGTTAGCGTTGTTTTGCAGTATGAATCTCTATCGTCCTGCCTTTTGACAACTTGAGGAAAATATGAAAATTATTTTTTTTCGTAAGGATTCACAAGGCTATCTACTAGCGCATGCAACGCTTCACGCATTTGTTGCTCTGACACTTCCATTAATAAGCCGTCTTCAAATGCATCTTGCGTGATTTGTTGAATTTCATCAAAATTTTCTTGCATTACACGAATTTTTTCTGTGCAAGCGACAATGCTTTTGTCATCGCGAATCCAAATAGGTAATGTTGTTTTTGACATAATGGTATTGGGTATCTTAATACGTTAAGTGTTCAATAAGATGCAACATTTTACGTAATGCTTGGCCACGATGGCTGATTTTATTTTTAATTTCTGGGCTTAGTTCTGCGGCGGATTTTCCTGTCATGCTGTCTAAAAATAAGGGGTCGTAGCCAAAACCATTTGTGCCGCGTGCTTTTTTAAGGATACTCCCTTGCCACATGCCTTCTGCAATGAGCGGCTGTGGGTCATCGTGTCTGCGCACTAGTACTAGGCAGCAATAATAGTAGGCGAAACGGTTTTCATATTGTTTCAAGGTGTTGATTAAATGGGCGTTGTTGTTAGCATCATTGCTTGGTTTACCTGCAAAATAAGCCGATTGCACACCTGGCTCACCATTGAGCACTTCTAAACACAAGCCAGAATCATCTGCAAGTGCTGGTAGATTGGTTGCTAAGCTAGCATGACGCGCTTTCGCCAACGCATTTTCGATAAAGGTGCAATGTGGTTCAGGTGCTTCCGTTACGTGATAATCGGATTGAGGCACAACGGTAATGTTGAGTGGCGACAACATGGCTTGTATTTCGCGCAATTTACCCTGATTACCAGTGGCGATAACGAGCTTTTTAAACATATAGTTTTAGATGCCTAACACTTGTTTTTGTAATGTGAGCAGTTGCTTGATGCCATGCTCAGCCAAATCAGTCATGGCATTCATGGTGTCACGGCTAAATGGCTCACCTTCTGCCGTGCCTTGAATTTCAACAAAACCACCGGTGCTAGTCATGACAATATTCATATCGGTGTCGCAATCAGAATCTTCAATATAATCTAAATCCAATACTGGCGTCCCTTTGTAAACGCCGACAGAAATCGCTGCAACCGCATGGGTGATTGGCGATGCTGCGAGTAAATTTTTACCTAGTAAATACGTAATAGCATCGTGCATAGCAACATAAGCACCGGTAATGCTAGCGGTACGCGTACCGCCATCTGCTTGAATCACATCACAATCAAAATGAATCGTGCGTTCACCCAATTTTTTTAAATCAATCACCGCGCGCAAGCTGCGACCTATCAGGCGTTGAATTTCTTGGGTGCGACCAGACTGTTTGCCTTTTGCCGCTTCTCGCTGCATGCGGCTGCCTGTGGAGCGTGGCAACATGCCATACTCTGCTGTGACCCAACCTTGGCCTTGCCCTTTTAAAAAACCCGGTACTTTTTCTTCGACACTGGCCGTGCACAGCACATGTGTGTCACCGAACTTAACCAGGACTGAACCTTCCGCATGTTTGGTGTAATGGCGAATGATGTCGACTTGACGTAATTGGTTATTTTCACGGTTGCTAGGGCGATGAACAGATGACATTTTGGATAAGCTTTTGATAAAAAAGCTTATTATAAAACATGCAGCACAGATAGGGCGCTAAATTCCTTTTTTTGGTTTGGTTCTATTGAGCGCTGCCTGAATCTCGGCTAAGGTTTTCTCAATTTCATCATCTGTAAAATCATCAACTTGATGCGCATTTCTAGGGCTATAGGTGACAGGATTAATAATCGTTGTGGTTTCACTAAATGGCATTTGCTGTGTAAAAACAACATCATCACTTGATTGTTTGTCACCCCACTGCAGGGTAATGGCACTCAAGTTATCGCCATACTCATGGGATGCTTTTTCTGCGGCATCCATCAATAGATTGGTTGCTTCTGCCACATTGTCATGTAAATGGAGAATTTTTTTAATTTCCGTGTCTTTTAAACAGCCCCAAAGCCCATCAGTGCAGAGTAGAACTGTATCGCCTTCTGCCAGCTCCATTCTGTCTGAAAGATCAATTTTAGGGGCATCTTTGCCACCGATACAATTGTAAATTTTATTTTTATAAGGATGTGTTGCTATTTCGTGCTTGTTAATCAGCCCGCGATTGTATAAAGATTGCACAATCGAGTGATCTTCAGTGCGGAACAGTAAATGCTTACCCCTAAAATGATATAGACGAGAATCGCCCACATGCGCACAATACAGATAGCCGCGTTGGATAATGGCAGCGACAATGGTGGTGCGCGGCGATTCAGCTAACTGTTGGCTCTCGGTGACATTTTCAATCATGTCGTGTACTTGTTGAATATGATCAGTTAAAAACTTCGCAGGACTATTCAATAAAGGTCTAGCTAGCCGCTGAAAGGCATCTGTTAATGTTTGAATAGCAAGTTGTGCCGCAATTTCGCCGTGTCGGTGACCACCCATACCATCTGCTAACACCAGTAATAAGCTATCTTTGCTATAGGAATAAGCAAGCCTATCTTCGTTATAGGCTCTTTGACCTTGGCGACTGTTTTGATAGATCGTGAATTTCATCGCTATCGCAATGGGACTCTGCTAAAGACAGCTTGAATTTTTTGGGCAATACTTAATTTTTTAGGTGGGGCAACCGCAGCAGGGGTCATTAATGCTTTTTGTAAAGCATACACGCTTTGCGGTCTGTCTAAATAATCCAATTGCAAACAGCTATCAATAATGGCGAGCAACTCAGGACTATAAATACCTTCACCAATGCTGAAGGCGGAGGGTAGAAAATCTTTTTTAATGCGTTTGTTAGCGGCAATGGGCGCGGCTCTGGATAAGCAAGAATACATGCTTGCGCCTACACTATAAATATCACTCCATGGCCCTAATTTCTTGCGGTCATAATACTGTTCTGGTGGTGCAAATCCTGAAGTAAAGCTAGGAGATAACTTCGATTGTGCTTCAGATAGTGTTTGTCTAGCGGATCCGAAATCTAATAATACGGGTGAGCCATCTAATCGGATATAAATATTGGCTGGTTTAATATCTAAATGTAATAGTTTTTGTGAGTGCACCTCTCTCAATCCATTGAGTAACTCGCCAAAGACTCGCCGCACAAACTGCTCGCTGACTGGCTCAGTCTCTGCAAGAATTGATGCTTGCATTGATCTGCCACGCTCGTATTGCATGACCATATAAACCGTGTTGTTTTCTCTAAAGAAATTAGTGACGCGCACAATATTTTCATGATTAATCTTGGCTAGCGCCAAGCCTTCTTCAAAAAAACACTTGAGGCCATGTTTAAATGTTGTTGCATCAGCATTAGAACTCAACATCACTGTGGCACCCTGTTCGCGTAATGCTAATCCCGTTGGCATATACTCTTTAATGGCAACCGTATTATTGTCGCTATCTTGCGCAAGATAGACAAAACTAAAACCACCCGTGCTTAACACTTTGGTGATGGTATAGTGTTGCAGTTGATAACCAATCGGTAAGGTTTGATTATTCGCTTTTGCCATGGTATTCGCTTAAGTTGAAATGAGGTATTGCCCATCGTATGTCGGGACATTCTCGCATAAAATCAATTAGATTTGATACAATTATCAGCATTTACTTTAAGATTAAAACCTATTTTTGTGAATAAAACGACATGATTAACAGTATGACAGGCTATGCATCCCATGAGCGCAATACCAATAACGGTGTGTTGCAAGTAGAGTTACGTTCAGTTAATCAACGTTATCTAGAGTTACAACTCAAATTAGAGGATAGTTTTCGAGCGCAAGAAGCACCAGTGCGCGAGTTGTTGAAAGAAAAATTGGGTCGCGGCAAAGTTGAGTGTCGCATGCATTTATCTAAGCAAGTAGCTGAAGAGAGCATTGAGCTTAATCATACAGTTCTGAAACATATCGCTGCATCGGTTAAGGCTGCTGCTGATTACTTTCCAGCTAGCCAAGCTGTGAACGTGATAGATGTTTTGCGTATGCCAGGTGTGATGATGACGCCAGTATTAGACGCTGATGCTTTAACACATGATGTGATCGAAGTGCTGAATGTTGCGTTAGACAATTTAATTGCAGCCAGAGCGCGTGAAGGCGAAAAATTGAAAGCCATGATTGTTGCGCGTTTAACAGAAATTGAATCACTGATTGTGACGGTGAAACCGATGTTACCAAGCATGGTAAAGGCACATCAAGATAAGCTGGTGGCAAAATTAAAAGAGGCGCAATTGAGTCATGATGAAGAGCGTATTCGTCAAGAAATTGTACTTTATACCCAGCGTATTGATGTTGATGAAGAGTTATCGCGTTTGGATGCCCATGTAGATGAAGTGAAGCGTCTTTTATCTAAAGGCGGTATGGTTGGTAAGCAATTGGATTTCTTAATGCAGGAAATGAACCGTGAAGCGAATACATTGGGCGCTAAATCGGTTGCAATTGAAACCACACAAATCGCTATGCAATTGAAAGTCTTGATTGAACAAATGCGTGAGCAGATTCAGAACATAGAATAATATTTCGTCATCTTTACTCGTAAAATCAACTAAAATAGACGCATGATTTCAGGTAACTTATTTATTATTACAGCTGCATCAGGCGCGGGTAAAACCAGTTTGGTAAAAGCGTTGTTGGCAAAAGAGATGCGTGTGCGACTCTCTATTTCACATACCACCAGAAAGCCGCGACCTAGTGAGCAGGATGGTGTGGATTATCATTTTGTGAATGAAGATGCTTTTTCAGCAATTTTAGAAGCGGGTGGATTTTTAGAAAGTGCAACGGTGCATAGTGCGCGTTATGGTACTTCTGAGCGCTCGGTAAAAGCTGCTTTAGCAGCGGGTCATGATGTGATTTTGGAAATTGACTGGCAAGGTGCTGCGCAAGTAAAACAGTTATTTCCACAGGCGGTCAGTATTTTTATACTGCCGCCTTCTATTGAAACTTTAGCGCAACGCCTCAAGAATAGAGCGCAAGATAGTGAAGCCGTCATTGCCGAGCGATTGGCGGCAGCGCGCGAAGAAATGCGTCACTTAGTCGCGTTCGACTATGTTACAATCAATGATAAATTTGATCTTGCTTTGCAAGACTTAATTGCGATTATTCAAACGCAACGACTAAAAACAGAGTCACAATTAAAGCGCCATAGCGCGTTAATTGAAACACTGATTTAATATAAAGGGTATTCACCATGGCACGTATTACTGTAGATGATTGTTTAAATAATATTCCTAATCGCTTTCAATTGACATTAGTGGCAGCTTATCGCGCACGTCAAATTGCTAACGGTTCCGATCCTTTGGTCAGCATGCATGGTTCGCGTGATAAAGCGACTGTTATTGCGTTGCGTGAAATTGCAGCGGGCAAAGTAGGATTAGAACTATTAAATAGAAACTAGTTGTCTAGTTAAATTGCATGTCTAAACCCGCTCAACATTCGTCAGCGGAGCCTTTTGTAGCAGAGCAACCATTGTTGCCAGCAGATACTGAGCATTCACAGCTAACCACTATATTAAGCGCTTATTTATCTCAAGCCGAGATAGAGCAGGTTTGGGATGCCTATCGATACAGCGATGCTGTTCACAAAGGGCAAACGCGCCGTTCTGGCGAGCCCTATATTTCTCATCCGGTGGCCGTTACTTGTATTTTAGCCAAGTTGCATTTAGATGTACCAACGCTGCTAGCGGCATTGTTGCACGATGTAGTTGAAGATTCCGAGGTTTCTAAAGAAGATATTAGTGAGCGTTTTGGTAAGCAAGTGGCAAACTTGGTAGATGGGCTTACTAAGCTAGATAAAATTGAGTTGCAAACAGCGGTGCAAGCACAAGCGGAAAATGTGCGAAAAATGCTATTGGCGATGAGCCAGGATGTGCGGGTGATTTTGGTTAAATTGGCAGATCGTTTGCATAATATGCAAACTTTAGATGTGATGAAACCAGCAAAGCAGCGAAGAATTTCACAGGAAACGTTGGATATTTACGCCCCAATCGCGAATCGTTTGGGGCTGAATGTGATTTACCAAGAGCTTGAAGATTTAAGTTTCAGATATATCTATCCCAATCGTTATAACGTGATTGCAAAGGCGATTAAAACGGCGCGTGGTAATCGTAAAGAGGTGATCTCTAAAATTTTAGAGTCGATTAAAACCAAGCTTGCTGATTCAGGTATTGAAGCAAACGTGGAAGGTCGAGAAAAGCATCTTTACAGTGTCTATAAAAAGATGATTAATAAAGGCCTTAAATTATCGCAAGTGGGTGATATTTACGGTTTTCGCGTGTTGGTGAAAGATTTGCCAACTTGTTATTTAACTTTAGGCAGCCTACATAGTTTGTATAAGCCGATCCCAGGCAAATTTAAAGATTATATTGCTATTTCTAAAGTGAACGGCTATCAGTCGCTACATACGACATTATTTGGTCCTTATGGTACGCCAATAGAAATTCAGATTCGTAGTGTTGCGATGCATGATATTGCGCAGACTGGCGTGGCTGCGCACTGGCTCTATAAAACAAACGACGCTCATTTGACTAGACTACAACAGCAAACACATCAATGGTTGCAGCGCTTAGTAGAAATTCAAACAGAAAGCGATGATAGTCATGAATTCTTAGAGCATTTCAAGGTGGACTTGTTCCCAGACGAGGTGTATGTCTTTACCCCCAAGGGTAATATTTTAGCTTTGCCTAAAGGTTCGACCGCTGTTGATTTTGCTTATGCTGTTCATACTGATGTGGGTAATTGTTGTGTTGCAGTTAAGATTAATCATGAGTTGGCGCCGTTACGAACAGAGATGAAAAATGGCGATCATGTGGAAATTATTACGTCTGCCTTAGCTAAGCCAAATCCTGCATGGTTGAATTATGTGGTTACAGGTAAAGCGCGCTCACATCTGCGACATTACTTGAAATCAATCAAAGTTACCGAATCTACTCACCTAGGTGAGCGTATGCTGAATACGGCGCTAAGAGCATTGCATGTTGAGCCTAGTCAGATTACAGCTCAGCAGTGGAATAAGGTAATGCGTGATTATGGCGCACAAGATAAGACTGAAATTTTAGCTGATATTGGCCTTGGCAAACGTATCAGTTTGATGGTTGCGCATCAGCTGTTAGCTAGTGATCATCAGCATACGGTCTCTAGTGCGCAAAAGTCATTTGATAAAATCACGATTCGTGGCTCTGAAGGCATGGCAGTTCAATTTGCACAATGTTGCAGGCCAATTCCTGGCGATCCCATTTTAGGCTTTATTAATAAAGATAAAGGCTTAGTGATTCATACCCATGATTGTAACGCGATTGGCAAGTTTAAATTAGACCCAGATAAATGGTTAGATGTGGAATGGGATGCAGATGATAAGCGTCTATTTAGGGTGGATTTGCGCGTTGTTGTTGTTAACGAAAGAGGTATGTTAGCAAAATTGGCGGCTGGCATTTCAGACGCAGGATCGAATATTGATAATGTGAGTGCAGAAGAGCCAGATGGTAGCCAATACAGTACGATTAATTTTACGGTACAGGTGCATAATCGTGTCCATTTAGCAGAGCTAATACGCAACCTGCGTAAGATTCCTGAAGTGGTGCGCATTAATCGTTTAAAAGGTAAATACAGAGAACAAAAAATTTAATCAGAGAGAGTTAATAAACCATAATGACAGATAAAAAAATCATTCAAACAATCCATGCGCCAGCTGCAATTGGCACCTACTCACAAGCGGTGCAAGTCGGTAAAACTGTGTATTTATCGGGTCAAATTGGGTTAGATCCGCAACAAATGACTTTGGTTGATGGCATTGAAGCGCAAGTCCGTCGTGTGTTTGACAACTTAAAAGCCGTGACTGAAGCAGCTGGCGGATCGATGGGCGATATCGTGAAGCTGAATGTATTTTTAATTGATTTAAACAATTTCGCACTAGTCAATACCGTTATGGCTGAATACTTTACTGAACCCTATCCAGCGCGTGCTGCTGTGGGTGTGGCATCGCTACCAAAAGGTGCTTTGGTTGAGGCGGATGCAGTGATGGAGTTGAGTTAAATTATTGATAAATAAAAAATCCAATGAGTGCAATCAATGCAACTTTCAGAAATAAAGTCATTTTCTAAGCCGCTGATTGCTAACCTTGCTAAGTTAGGAATAACTCATAAGCAGGATTTACTGCTGCATTTGCCATTGCGCTATATTGATGAAACACGCATAGTCGCTATCCGCGATTTACGACTGGGCGAATCGGCACAGGTACAAGGTGAGATTGTGCATGCGGAAGTCACTTATCAGCCAAGAAAAGCCTTGATTGCACGCTTGGAAGATGCCACCGGACAACTCACATTGCGCTTTCTTCATTTTTATCCAAGTCAAATCAATACCTTAAAAGTCGGCAATCAATTGCGCGTATATGGTGAGGTGCGACATGGTTTTTTTGGTTATGAAATGGTACATCCCCAGTGCAAAGTGTCGCAGCAATCGCAAGCAGTCAATGAACAACTCACGCCTGTTTATCCAACCACAGCAGGACTCACGCAACTAGCCATACGCAAAGCAATTGAAACGATGATGCGTGATGCGGCGCTGTTTGAAGAGACGCTGCCTGAATTTGTGTATATGCCACTCAATTTACCGACTTTTGCTAGTAGTATCCGAGCATTACATTATCCAGACCCTGAAGCAGATTTAACAGCATTAGAGCAGCAGGCAACTCCTGAATGGCGCAGATTGGCCTATGACGAGTTGTTAGCGCAACAACTTTCCATGCGTAAACACTATGCAAAAAGACGTAGCGTACATGCCCCACAAATTGCTGTGTCGCAGACATTGGTGCAGCAACTTTTACAAGATTTGCCGTTTGCATTAACGGCCGCTCAGCAAAAAGTCATCAAAGAAATTAGTCGAGATTTAACACAAGCACATCCAATGCAACGATTATTGCAGGGTGATGTGGGTAGCGGCAAAACCATCGTTGCTTGCATCGCGGCTTTGCAAGCGATTGAACACGGTTGGCAGGTGGCATTGATGGCGCCGACTGAACTGTTGGCAGAACAACATTACAAGAAGTTTGAAATGTGGTTGGCCCCACTCAATATCAATATTGCTTGGTTAACTGGTAGCCAACATAAAAAAGACAGAGAATCAGCTCAGCAAGCAATTGCCAGCGGACAGGCACAACTTGCAGTTGGTACTCATGCATTGTTTCAAGATGCGGTGCAATTTGATAAGTTAGGATTGGCGATTATTGATGAACAGCATCGATTTGGTGTTCAGCAACGATTGGCGTTGCGCAAAAAAGGTCAACCTGAACCCCATCAATTGATGATGTCTGCCACACCAATTCCGCGCACACTTTCCATGAGCTATTACGCTGATTTGGATGTGTCGGTAATTGATGAGCTGCCGCCTGGCAGAACGCCTGTTGTCACTAAGCTGGTTGATGATCAACGACGTGATGAGATTTTGCAACGTGTGCGCGAGGCTTGCCAAGCAGGCAGACAGGCGTATTGGGTTTGTCCTTTGATAGAAGAGTCTGAGGCATTGCAGTTGCAAACGGCAACAGAAACCTATGAGAATTTACAGCAAAATTTTGTAGACTTGCGAGTTGGTTTATTGCATGGGCGTATGAAGCCGGCAGACAAGCAAGCTGTGATGCAGGCCTTCGTCTTGGGTGAAACGCAGTTGTTGGTTGCAACTACGGTGATAGAAGTTGGCGTTGATGTGCCAAATGCCAGTTTAATGGTGATTGAACATGCCGAGCGTATGGGGCTAAGCCAGCTACACCAGCTACGTGGACGCGTTGGACGCGGCGCAGCAAAAAGCACATGTATTTTACTATACCAAAATAAGCTATCAGAAATGGCACGTGCGCGGCTTAAAGTGATTTATGAACATACCGATGGTTTTGCAATTTCACAAGCTGATTTACAGTTGCGAGGCCCCGGAGAGTTCTTGGGAACACGGCAAAGTGGCGTTCCTATGTTAAAAATTGCTGATTTAACTCGTGATGAAGATTTGTTGCAGCATGCTAAAAACATGGCTGATGATCTTCTCAAGCAACATCCTGAAGCAGTTGACCAACACTTGCAGCGCTGGATGCGACATGGGGTTGAGTTAGTGAAAGTTTAGCGCACAATAAGGTGTCTTCTTATTAGCATTAATGTGATTAATAGTAAGCAGGCAATTGTAATGACTACTGGGAATAGCATGGTTGTGAGTGAGTAATGCTCAAGTGCAAATAAGACAAGAATGTTGCGAACAAAGAATAATGCAACGAATAATATGGGTTCAGAATAAGGTGCATGGTAGACTTTTCTAGCAGTGGGTGCAAAGCCTAATATGTCGACTAAGGTTAAAATAACGACAGCCCATAAAGGATCAGACATTAAATACCAGATGGGTAGAGCGGACATGGCAACACAAAAAAATAGCCAGTCTTTTTTTGTAATCGTAATGTCGCCTCGTTTTAGATAAGCTAAAAAAGCAACCAAACCAGTCAATACGCCTGAAACACCAATAGGCCAAGCGCCAATACCAGCATTACCTTCCAATTGCGCAAGAAAAACAATAAAAGTGGTTGAACCCCAAATGACCCAAGAGAAGACATGTGGTTTTGTTATGCCTTTTAAAATGCCAGTGATATAGGGCACGAAGGCGAGAAAAGTGAGTGCAATTGCAATCATGCTGAGTAATGTTTTATTAATCATCAAACTGGCTGTGAGTAAATGTTAAATCAATGTAGCATAATTTTTTATCAGATGGTTTTTCGTTTCTGGGGTGTGTGTTATGCGATAATTTGCTTTGTGAGAATCTACCCACATACAAAAAAATTACGCACAAATTGGTTAAGAAAACCATTATCAACATTAGCGTATCGACATTGGTTAATTGATGACACGTCTTTAACTGCACGCCTACAGCAGCGGTACGAAGATTTTTACGTGCGCCCTTTATCCCAGATAAATGCCAAGCCAATAAAAGACGAAGCAGCTTTATTGAAGCTTAAGTCATCGATGCATGTGAACGTTCGAGAGGTGTTGCTAATAGGAAAAGGGCGACCAGTTGTATATGCGCATAGTATTTTGCCGCATACCAGTTTACGCGGTGAGTGGGTGAAATTAGGCAGATTAGGTAATAAGCCACTGGGTGCCAGTTTATTTAATGATCCACGCGTTAAGCGCACACCGCTAAGCTATAAAAAACTGTCTCCTAATCACGATCTGTATCAAAAGGCAGCCCAATATGTGGACAATCCGCCACTTTATTTGTGGGCGAGACGTTCAATATTCAATTTACAATGCGCTAAAATTTTAGTGACTGAAGTTTTTTTACCTTATATTCAACATGAATAAATATCTGCTGATGAAAAAATTAATTGCTTATCTATGTTTGATGCGCTTGGACAAGCCAGTTGGCATTTTATTATTATTATGGCCAACCTTATGGGGGTTGTTACTGGCAGGCCAAGGACGACCTGATTGGCAAATAGTTTTCATTTTTGTATCAGGCGTGATCTTGATGCGGAGTGCTGGCTGTGTGATGAATGATATCGCTGATCGTCACTATGATGGCCATGTAGAAAGGACAAAAAATAGGCCGTTAGTGAGTGGCGATGTTGGCGTAAAAGAAGCAGTTGTCTTGGCCGTGGGGTTGAGCTTAGTCGCTTTTAGTTTGGTTTGTATGTTAAATCAACTGACAGTATTGTTGTCGATAATGGCCCTGTTTTTGGCTGCTACTTATCCTTTAACAAAGCGTTTTTTGGTCATTCCGCAAGCTTATTTAGGTATTGCGTTTGGATTTAGTATTCCGATGGCTTTTGCTGCAGTGCTTAATCATGTCCCAGCACTAGCTTGGTGGTTATTGTTGGCTAATATATTTTGGGCAATTGCATATGACACTGAATATGCAATGGTGGACCGAGAGGATGATATAAAAATTGGTATTCAATCTTCAGCCATACTGTTTGGACGCTATGATGTGTTGGCCATTATGTTCTGTTATGCAGCCATGCTCGCTATTTTTATCTATGTGGGCAGAGTAATGGCTTTTAGCCACTATTATTTTGTGCCGCTTTTACTGGTTTTAGGCCTTGTTATTTGGCAATATCAGATGATTAAAACGCGTGATAAAAAGCGCTGTTTTAAAGCTTTTTTATCGAATAATTGGATAGGATTAGCCTTGCTGATGGCAGTCGCTGCAGCCTATTATTTGCCATCGTGATTGATGATTCAATAATACTGATTTATTTATCAATTAAGGTAAACTCAAAGCCATCATCTTTATCTTGTTTATTTTTATCTTTATCTTTGTCTGTTGCAAGACTACTTACTTTATTCGTGGTAGCTTGTTTTTTAGTTTTTATTTTCTCGAATAAAGCTTCTTTCTCTTTAGTCTCGATTAACTGATCTGTATCAACTGGAGGTGCCATATTTGACTGCGGCAGATTGACGTTCTGTTGATTGTCTTGAGCAATGCCTTTTAATAGGGTTAATTCCTCAATTAAGTTTCTAGGTAGTCCCACGCGAGGTGTTGGACGATTGTTATAAATTAAGTCGTCTAAATAGGTAACCGCGTTTGCTGTTCCCCACACCTCAGTCAGTCCTTGTACTAAACGAGGAAAGTCTTCAAGTGATTCAACGGTGTCTGTGACTGGCTCAGAAAAATCAGTAATTTTGATGTTGTAATAGAGCTTGCAGTCTTTTTTTGTTTCGTTATACAAATCTACCAAGTTTTCTTTGGCCAGTAAATCTAATAAGAATAACCAAATCGTGACTGATTGTTTAGGGTGTTCGATTAAGTAATTCTGTAATAACTGAATCGCCAAGTTGGCGCGTCCATGGAATAAAAATACATCAGCATGATCGAGGACAGAAAAAACTTGGTCATCTTCAATGACGATAGGCTGTTCTTCAGTGATGGCTGATTTAAATAGGCTGGCAACTGGTGCAGGCGGTAGTGTGTCTTCTTCAGTTTCTTCTGTCTTATTGACGTTATCTTCTGATTCACTTTTTTTCTCAGTGCTTATTGGCTGTTCAATGGTTTGATCATTATCTTGAGTATTCATGCTTAACCATAACGCTTCAGCATCGTCAGCCTGTTTTTGAATCTGCCGATTACGTAACCAAGTAAACACAATGTAGGCAAGTATTAGTAGTAATAACGCACTGATAAACAGTAATACATTAATGAGTTGATTTTGCTTAGACTGCGTTTGTACTAATTGTGTTGTTTTTAATGAGTTGTCCGATGTCAGTTTTGTATTTTGACTCTTTAGTTGATCAATTTGACTTTTCAAATGCGTAATACGGTTATTGACGACAGTCATCTCATCTTCTAATAGAATGTCTTCAGGCGTTAGTACATTAGCTTGGTAGGCATTGGGCGTAAGGTTTAACTGTTTATCTAAACGCAGTTTAGTTTCGCGTATTGTTGGGCCGCCTGCTTCACCTGAAATAAATAACCTAGGTTCATTATCATTGGTCGTTTTTATATTGTTCTTATCAGCAGTGCTTTTTGTATTGAATGGAGTGACTTTGTCAGCTACTTGAGATCTAGTCTGTTTTTTACTACCTTGATTTGATAGAGGGCGGCGCTCAGTTTTTTTCTTTTTGGTTTTTTCTTTTACAGAACTTGTTGGTTGTTGGATGTTTTGATCAACCAGCGTATTCTTTATATTATCGTTTGTAATATTGACATTCGTCAGTTCTGTTGTAGTTGATGCTTCAACTGCAAGGTTTGTTTGTTGTGAAGTGTTGGCAGTGATGGGCGGATCTAACAGTAAAACATAATTGCGTTCTATTGAGTTATCGCAACCTGCAATAATTGATAAGTTAATGATAGGCTCATTAATGATGGTCTTGCTTGTTAGCGTTAGCTTTGCGCTATCGTTATTAAGAGGACCTAGCACAAATTTTACCTGTTGTAATTGGCTATTAGGTCCCAATTCCAAACAGTTTTCACTTTTTAATTCAGAAGCACCTAAAACAGTAATACTTGCGTTAAGTGGTTCGCCAAGATTTGAATAGACATTGATCTCACTCAAACCTAGAGCAAAAAGTGGCTGAGAGAAACACAAGGCAACGAATCCAAGTGCAGCCTTCGCTATGGAGTCTAATTTATAGCCATAATACATAGATAGATAAGCCCATTATATTTATTTACACAATTTTTTATTGTTGATTGCTTAATAATTCATTAATAATTAATGAAACGTGTGCATATTCATGGTTTTACATTAAGTAAGCTTCATAAGCAATAGTGTTGCTTGATTTATTCGTTATCCTAGTTGCTGAATTTAAATCCCATCGATTAAATAGATGCAAATCTATTGTAGTCGATGCTATTATTTAACGTTGTTAGATTTAATTCAATTAAGCGATCAAATTTGTTTGACGAGAGCCAATCAAAAGCATATAATCCGCCCTCTTGATTTTAATTAGCTATATAAATTGGTAGTAATAATATGAAAACGTTTTCAGCAAAAACACATGAAGTAAAACGTGATTGGTTTGTTATAGATGCAACTGATCTTGTTTTGGGTCGCTTAGCCAGTGCTTGTGCGCATCGTTTGCGCGGCAAACACAAAACAATTTACACGCCTCACGTTGATACAGGTGATTACATCGTTGTGATTAATGCTGACAAACTGCGTGTAACAGGTGCTAAAGCAACTGACAAAGAATATCACAGCCATTCAGGCTATCCTGGTGGCCTTTCAACAACGACTTTTAGCAAAATGCAAGATCGTTTTCCAGGTCGTGCATTAGAAAAAGCAGTCAAAGGCATGTTGCCAAAAGGCCCTTTAGGCTACGCAATGATTAAAAAATTAAAAGTATATGCTGGTGATCAGCATGATCATGCTGCACAACAGCCGCAAGCATTGACTATCTAAGGTAAAAGAGATGATTGGTAAATATAATTACGGTACAGGACGTCGCAAAAGCTCAGTAGCGCGTGTTTTCTTGAAATCAGGTAAAGGCAATATCATTATTAATGACAAGCCAGCTGATGAGTATTTCTCACGTGAGACATCACGCATGATCTTACGCCAACCTTTAGCACTCACATCAAACATGGAAAGTTTTGATATCAAGGTGAATGTTATTGGTGGTGGTGAATCAGGTCAAGCTGGAGCTGTTCGCCATGGCATTACACGTGCCTTAATTGATTTTGATGCAGCATTAAAACCTGATTTATCAAAAGCTGGTTTTGTAACACGTGATGCGCGTGAAGTAGAGCGTAAAAAAGTTGGCTTCCGCAAAGCGCGTCGTCGTAAGCAATTTTCTAAACGTTAATACGTTATTCCACTGTTGGAATCTGCTTACAGAAAAGGTCGCTAGCGCGACCTTTTTTGTTTCAGGTATACTCTAAACATATATTGGATGCTGGTGAGCTATGTTAGATAAAAAATTAAAAGTCGGTATTGTAGGTGGCACGGGTTATACAGGTGTTGAACTGCTTCGGTTGCTTGCAAGACATCCTAATGTAATCATTGTGGCAGTCACCTCTCGCGGTGATGCTGGTCTACCTGTTGCAGACATGTTTCCTAGTTTACGTGGCTATATTGATATTGCATTTAGTGATCCAGAGAATGCCGATTTAACTGCTTGTGATGTTGTATTTTTTGCTACGCCACATGGTGTGGCCATGAATCAAGCGCCAATATTACTAGCAGCAGGGACTAAATTAATTGATTTAGCGGCTGATTTTAGATTGCAGGATACCGCTGCATTTGAACATTGGTACAATATGCCACATAGTTGCCCACACGTATTAAAAGAGGCTATTTACGGTATCCCAGAGTTGAATAGGGAAAAGATTAAAGAAGCTAATGTGATTGGGAATCCTGGCTGTTATCCAACGACCGTATTATTGGGTCTGGCTCCATTATTAGAAGAAAAGCTGATCGATTTTTCAGCACCGATCATAGCTGACGCTAAATCAGGTGTTTCGGGTGCGGGCAGAAAAGCATCAGTAGCAACTTTATTTGCTGAAACAGCAGATAACATGAAAGCCTATGGCATTGCTGGACATCGCCATCATCCTGAAATTGAGGCCCAGCTGAAACATTTGGCTGGAAATGATTTACAATTCATTTTTGTTCCACATTTGATTCCTATGGTTCGCGGTATGTTATCTACGATTTATATTAAATTAGTAGAGCGTGCTAAAGCAATAGATTTACAGCGTTTATATGAGCTACGCTATGCTAAAGAATGGTTTATTGATGTTCTACCAACAGGTGCGTTGCCTGAAACAAGATCTGTTCGTGGTTCTAATCAGTTGCGTATTGCTTTACAAATGCAACCAAACAACTATCTAACACTTGTTGTTGTACAGGATAATTTAGTGAAAGGGGCGGCAGGGCAAGCGGTACAAAATATGAATGTCATGTTTGGTTTGCTAGAAAATGCCGGCCTAGATATTGTGCCATTAATGCCTTAATTCACAATGAGGAAACTGAAACGTCAAGTTCGCAATCATTATGGCTATACGGCTAGACGTGTTGCAGTCAAAGCTGATAGACCATGGTACTATAGAGTTATCATTGGCTTTTTGTGTGTGGGTCTAGGTTTCGGCTTAGCTTATCTAATGATGCGCAATAGTGATTATGAAACAATGAGGGCGCAATTAGAAGAAGTTGAGCATAACAATAAGATGCTTGAATTTAAATTGATTGAAGCAAAGCGAGAGCTACAAATCGAGTTGGCAACCAATAGTAATCTAGCAAAAGATCTTGCAAAAGTTCAAGATGAAATTTTGAAGGCAAAAGAAGACTTATTATTCTATAAAAAAATGACGGTGGAATAGCGTGATTGATCTATTCTTCTGTTTTTAAATAAGGTTGAATACTCAAATGTTTTTAAAAAAAATAAATAAAATCGATAGTCGTATTGATACATTAATTGGTGTCGATAGCGTGATTACAGGTAATATAGTATTTAGTGGTGGCTTGCGTATTGATGGCACTATTCGCGGCGATGTGCGTGAGCAGGCCGATTCACAGGCAACAATTGTGATAGGTGAAAATGGGTGTGTGGAAGGCGCTGTTAATGCGACTAAAATAGTGTTGATTGGCTCCGTTATTGGGCCCGTTAAAGCAAGTCAGTTTATAGAGTTGCAAGCTAAAGCACGTATTAAAGGGGATTTACATTACAAATCATTAGAAATGCACATGGGTTCAGTCATTGATGGAAAGCTCGTGCACATTGATGGAAATGAAACTGATGAATCAGTTTAAGGTCTTAATTAATTGGCATAATTGAATTGAAGGAGTCGAAATGAATACAGCAACAGATTTAGTAGAAATGGAAATACCAGCGCCATTGGTATTTACTGATAATGCGGCAAAAAAGGTAAAGGAATTAATTGAAGAAGAAGGGACGCCCGATTTAAAACTGCGTGTGTTTGTTAGTGGTGGTGGCTGTTCTGGTTTTCAATATGGATTTACTTTTGAAGAGGAAGTGAACGAGGACGATACGCAAGTTGAAAAAGATACTGTGACCTTGTTAATTGATCCGATGAGTTTGCAATATTTAATGGGTGCGGAGATTGACTATCAAGATAATTTGCAAGGCTCGCAGTTTGTGATTCGAAATCCCCAAGCGACAACGACTTGTGGTTGTGGTTCTTCTTTTTCAGTATAGATTACACTAGCGAATCGCAATTCGAGTGTGGTACGTTATTCAGATGCTTATGAAGATGAGCATCTTTTTTTTATATGTTGTTTGATTATAAATTTTTACTAAGATTTTTAATCTGTTGCGTAGAAAACGCTATATAGATAATAATGCCTGTTGCGTCTTCTGGTTTTAAGTTCTAATAGTGTAAAAACACCGCTGGTGTATCAAATTCAGTCCCATTAACTTTAAAGGTGTGAGTAATCACGCATGATATTTTTGATTAATTTTCACAATGATTGAGCAAGCATATTTATCAGTCTTGTTGCCTTTAACTGTCTCAGTCGCTTTTGTGGGCGTTTTGTTGCCATTATTAGCAGAGCGCTTTGGAAGAAAAGTGACTGCCATTTCAGCGGCTGCTGTAATGGCAGTATGTCTGATATTGCTTGCCCCGCTTTTCCCAGCGGCGATTAGTGGCGAGTCGTTAATTACCCACTTTGACTGGTTGCCGAGCTTTGGTCTTAATCTTTCATTTCGCCTTGATGGCTTGGGCATGCTGTTCTCAATACTGATACTTGGCATTGGCATATTAGTTGTTTTGTATGCGCATTATTATTTACCTGATGATGATAAGTTAGGCCGTTTTTATGCGCTTTTACTTCTATTCATGTCGGCTATGTTGGGGATAGTGCTATCAGAAAATTTGCTCATGATGGTGATGTTTTGGGAAATTACTAGCCTTTCATCATTTTTATTGATTGCCTATAAGTCGGCTTATCATGAGTCAAGAATTGCTGCAAGAATGGCGTTAATCGTCACAGGTGCTGGTGGTTTGGCTTTGCTAGCTGGCGTTTTATTAATTGGAAAAGTTGTAGGTAGCTATGAGCTGACGCAGGTCATTAAAGCGGCTGCTCAGATAAAGTCTGATCCTTTGTACCCAGCGATACTGATATTGGTATTACTGGGCGCCTTTACCAAATCAGCGCAGTTTCCATTTCAATTTTGGCTACCCAACGCAATGGCAGCACCTACGCCAGTTTCAGCTTACTTGCACTCGGCAACCATGGTTAAGGCGGGCGTATTTTTACTAGCGAGGTTTTACCCTGTTCTTTCTGGGACGGACGCTTGGTTATATAGCGTCAGTATAATTGGCGGTATTACCTTGGTCTATGGTGCTTATCTGGCAATGTACCGCAATGACTTTAAAGGCTTGTTGGCTTACTCTACCATCAGTCATCTGGGTTTAATTACTTTGCTGTTTGGGCTAAGCACGCCGATGTCAGTTGTTGCTGCTGTATTCCATATTATTAATCACGCAATCTTTAAGGCCTCACTTTTTATGGCCGCTGGGATTATTGATCTTGAGTGTGGTTCACGTGATATGCGTCGTGTAAATGGGCTGTTTAAAATCATGCCTATCACAGCAACACTGGCGATGCTTGCCGCTGGGTCAATGGCTGGGGTGCCATTGCTAAACGGTTTTTTAAGCAAAGAAATGTTTTTTACTGAAGCAGTTGTTTTTAGTGGATTTGGGAATGCATATTGGATTTTGCCAATCTTTGCCACTATCGCAGGTATTTTAGCAGTCGCTTATTCAGCACGATTTATTCATGATGTGTTCTTCAACGGTGAGCCTATTGATTTGCCGCGTGTGCCCCATGAGCCGCCAAGATGGATGCGTGTGCCAGTGGAAATATTAGTAATATTGTGCCTACTGGTTGGTATATTTCCTACATGGTCCGTGGGGGCTTTACTTGCTTCTGCTGCGAGCGCAAGCCTGCAAGCACCTTTACCAGTATATGATTTAAAAATATGGCATGGATTTAATCTTGCTTTTGTAATGAGCCTGGTTGCTTTAGTTGGTGGTATCGCTATGTATATGAAACGTGCTAAGTTTATACAGTGGTACGATCAACTCCCTACTATTAATAGTAGGACTTTTTTTGAGCGTGTTTATCATCACTTAGCCAATTATTCAGAGCGGATTATATTATTTGTCGATAGCCGATCATTACAACGCTATATGGCAGTATTGCTCACCTTTGTGATCATTTATGGCGCATGGGCTTTTATCAGTGGTGATAGTCATCTCAATACAGCGTCACTGATGCCGCTAGATTTAGCGAGTGTTATCGCTTTATTTGTCTTAGTAGCAGGCGCGCTCGGTGCAACATATATGCATCATCGACGACTGTTAAGCATTATTCTTGTTGGTGTGGTGGGTTTGGTGGTCTCATTGATTTTTGTGCGCTTTTCTGCCCCAGATTTAGCATTGACTCAGCTGTCTGTAGAGGTTGTTACCACCGTGCTGATGCTGCTCGCACTACATTATTTACCGCAATTTACGCCTCAAGAATCTTCTCATGTGCGTATTCTCAGGGATGTATTGCTGGCACTCGGTGTTGGCGTTGGTATGGCATTTGTTAGTTTTGAGTTGTTAACAAGTTCCTTTAGTACCATTTCTGATTTTTATCTTCAGCAGGCTGTTCCCAAAGGGGGCGGCAGCAATGTGGTCAACGTGATTCTGGTTGATTTCCGTGGATTTGATACATTAGGTGAAATTTCAGTGTTAGCAATGGCGGCATTGGGCACACACGCCTTGCTTGATCAGCTCCGCTTAATGAAACCAGATCGTGACGGCGCTGGACGCCTTTGGGCAGAAGATGCGCATCCATTATTCTTGAAAATGTTAATGCGACCACTATTGCCTCTAGCGCTGGCAGTCGCTGTTTATATTTTCTTGAGAGGACATCATTTGCCTGGTGGCGGATTTGTCGCTGGCCTAGTGACAGGTGTTGCATTAATTTTACAATCGTTGGCTGGCGGGTTTTCATTTGCTCAGGAACGCTTACCAAAATCTTATGCGCCACTATTGGGTGGCGGTTTGGCGTTGGCCTCTGGTGTTGGATTGATGAGTTATTTCTTTTTCAGCCCATTTTTAACGAGTACGCATGGACATATCCGTCTTCCAATCTTGGGCGAGATTGAATTGGCATCTGTGATTATTTTTGATTTAGGTGTTTATTTTGTTGTAGTAGCCACAGTTTTGTTGATTTTGACAGAGTTGGGGCGATTAAATATTAGAGGAGAAAAAATCTAATGGAGGCTATGATGGCAACTGCGATAGGCTTACTGTTTGGCTGCGGTGTTTTTTTGATGTTACGTGCTCGCACGTTCCCCGTGATTCTTGGCCTCACGCTTATCTCTTATGCCGTTAATATGTTTCTCTTCGCCAGTGGTCGCTTAGTGATCAACGCGTCGCCAATTATTCATGCAGGTGTCGCGCACTATACTGATCCAATCCCTCAAGCATTAGCATTGACAGCGATAGTGATTGGTTTTGGTATGACTGCATATATTGTGACATTGGCGTTACGAGGTTTGTCAGAGTCTGGTGATGATCATATTGATATGCTAGAAAAGCAAGCCGACCCATCTACCAACCAATTTCAAAAGCATCACCCATGAGTCATAGTCCGATATTACCCATATTAGTACCGTTTATAGCTAGCATTGTTTTACTCATGCTAACAGCGAGTAAACTATGCTGGCAACGTGCTGTTAGTGGGTTTGCCGTGGTTCTGCTACTAATCGTGTCCGTGCACTTATTGTTGCTTACTGATCACCAACTACCGCTTGTTTATGCACTAGGCAATTGGCAGGCACCATTTGGAATTGTACTGGTAGCTGACAGACTGTCCGCTTTGGTGGTTTTGACGACGGCAGTGTTGTCAGTAGCCGTATTACTATATGCCTGTGCTGGTTTTGACCAACAAGGTCGCCATTTTCATGCAGTATTTCAATTTCAGTTGGTAGGTATTAATGGCGCTTTTTTAACAGGGGATGTTTTCAATCTGTTTGTTTTCTTTGAAATCATGTTGCTAGCCTCTTATATTTTATTGGCGCATGGCGGAGGGTTAAATAAAAGTCGTGCTGGATTTACCTATGTTGTACTAAACCTCGCCGGCTCAGCTGTCTTTTTAGTTGCGCTGGGATTAATTTATGGGATATTAGGCACCCTTAATTTGGCAGATATTGCGATTCAATTAAAAACAGTATCCCCTGAAAACGCGTCATTGGTCAGACTCTCTGGCGCATTGCTGATGACAGTCTTTTTGCTTAAAGCCGCACTGTTACCGCTTTCTTTTTGGTTACCTCATGCATACGGTGCGGCAGCTACGCCAGTGGCTGCTTTGTTTGCAATGATGACCAAAGTTGGCATTGTCGCTATTTTACATGTGCAGATGATTGCCTTCAGTGGAGCACCTGTGATGCATGATTTATTGGGTAATTGGTTAATCATTGCAGCTTTAGCGACGATTATATTTTCAGCGTTAGGGGTATTAAGTGCAAAAAGATTGCATGCAATTATTGCCTGGCTTGTATTAGGCTCTGCTGGCTTGCTGCTGATTGTGCCATCCTTAAATAATGAGCTGGTGACCGCCGCTGGATTATATTATTTAGTGCAATCAGCGATTGTTGGTGCTGCTTTCTTTATGTTGGCTGGGTTAATAGAGGGTTCGGATATTCGTCTCGGCAGCACAATGGTTTTAACGGCCAACATGCTCAAGTTAGGCTTTTTTGTGCTTGCTGCAACGTCTGCAGGCATGCCACCATTTTCGGGTTTTATTGGTAAATTAATGCTACTTTTTGCAGTGAAAGAGAGTGCAATGGCGCCATTGATATGGGTGGTTGTACTGTTGGCGGGACTTGTTACCACGCTTGCATTGGCTAAAACGGGTAGTCGTCTATTTTGGGAAACGTCAAATGATGATGCGCCTGCAACCCAAACCGGTGTTGCGGCAAATAGTCGCTATCAATATTTAGCTGCCTTTAGCTTAATTGTCTGCTCTTTATTATTAATGGTGTTTGCACAGCCTATATCTGAATTTACGCAACGAACAGCAAGACAATTGCACGCGTCAGAACAATATATTAATACCGTCATTCCTTATCATGCTGATGTTCAACGAGGAGTAAGGCCGTGAACAGATTATTACCGCATCCAGTATTATCCGTAGCCATCTTTTTGGTATGGTTGTTACTCAATAACACGTTGTCGGCTGCGCACATGACTTTGGCATTTGTGCTAGCTATTAGCTTGCCCATCATGACGCAGCGATTTTGGCCAGAGAGAACAGCGAGTTTGAAGCTAATCCCCGCTATTATTTTGATTGGTGTTGTGATGTGGGATATTTTGCTTGCCAGCATTGAAGTGGCTAGGCTTATTCTTGGCCCAACAAGTAAAATTAAGCCAGCATTTGTCGAAATTCCTTTAGATTTACAAAACCCCTTTGTTGGCACAATACTCGCCAGTATTGTTTCATTAACACCAGGCACAGTGTCTATTGATATTGATCGCGCTCGATGGGTATTACAAGTTCATGCCCTCAATGTAGAGGACACAGAGGTTCTGATACAGTCGATTAAGACGCGATACGAAAAGCCGTTAAAGGAGATCTTTTCATGCTAAATTTAGTCATACCCGTTGCATTTGCGATGATTGCGTTGGCAATGATTTTAAGTTTATACCGTCTGTTGTTAGGTCCAGCTATGACTGATCGGATTCTTGCACTGGATACTTTGTATATCAATACAATTGCCTTATTGGTATTAATTGGCATCTATTTAAACAATGCGTTTTATTTTGAGTGTGCTTTGTTAATTGCAATTATGGGCTTTGTGGGAACAGTGGCCTTGTCTAAATATATTTTGCGAGGGAACATCATAGAATGAGCAGCTGGGTAGAGTATTTCATTTCATTTTTGATTATAGTGGGGGCAAGCTTTACCCTGCTTGGATCTATCGGATTAGTCAGGCTACCAGACTTTTTTATGCGCTTGCATGGACCCACTAAAACAACAACATTAGGTGTCGGTGCGATGGTCATTGCATCCGCTATTTATTTTAGTGTGATGAATGACGGAATTAGCTTGCATGAAATAGTGGCGACTGTGTTTCTGTTTATTACAGCACCAGTTAGCGCACACTTGCTGGCAAAAGCCGCATTACACATTTCAAGTGGAATAAACAAAAAGCGCTAAATCATTGCTTTTTAGCATGCACTGAGTGCACATAACGCTTTAACTGCTTTTGTTATCGCTCACTAATCGGGACAAACTCGCGTCGGATATTGCCTGTATATAGCTGTCTAGGGCGACCAATTTTATTTTCTGGATTTGTGTGCATTTCATGCCATTGTGCTATCCAGCCAGCCGTACGAGCCAGTGCAAAGATAGCAGTAAACATGGAATTGGGAATACCCATCGCACGCATCACAATGCCACTATAAAAATCGACATTGGGATAAAGCTTACGCTTAACGAAGTACTCATCTTCTAAGGCAATTTTTTCAAGTGCCATTGCCAGTTTAAACATGGGATCATCATGCAAGCCGAGTTCATTTAGTACTTCATGACAGGTTTCACGCATGATAGAAGCTCTTGGATCCATATTGCGATACACCCGATGACCAAAACCCATTAGGCGGAAGCTATCGTTTTTATCTTTAGCACGCTTGATAAATTCATCTATGCGACTTACATCACCAATTTCATCGAGCATTTTCAGTGTGGCTTCATTGGCCCCACCATGCGCAGGCCCCCAAAGTGAAGCAATGCCAGCTGCGATGCAAGCAAACGGATTTGCACCACTAGAGCCGACTAAACGAACTGTTGAAGTGGATGCATTTTGTTCATGATCGGCGTGCAGAATAAGAATTCGCTCAAATGCTTTAGCCATGATGGGATTCACGACATACTCTTCGCATGGTGTTGCAAACATCATGTGCAAAAAGTTTTCAGCAAAGTTCAGCTTATTCTGCGGATACATAAAAGGCTGACCAGAAGTATATTTATAACTCCAAGCCGCTATGGTTGGCGCTTTTGCAAGCAATCGAATAGCCGCTATTTCACGAGATTTTGGATCGGTAATATCGGTGTGTTCGGGGTAAAAGGCAGCCATAGCACCAACCACAGAAACCATGACCGCCATAGGGTGGGCATCCCGACGAAAGCCTCTGAACACATTGTTCATTTGATCATGCAGCATGGTATGCCGCTCTATTGATGTTCTAAAGCTTTTATTTTCATCCGTGTTGGGTAACTCACCTTTAATCAATAGGTATGCTACTTCTAAAAAATCACAACGCTTTGCAAGTTGCTCGATAGGATAACCACGATGATAAAGAAAACCTTTTTCACCATTAATAAAGGTGATATTCGAGTTGCAAGCAGCTGTAGATAAAAAACCAGGATCATAAGTATAAACATTGTGATTACCTAGTGTTCTGATATCAATCACATCGTTACCCATGCTGCCAGACAAAATAGGAAGTTCAACTGGCGGTTTGTCATTATCAAATGTAATTGTTGCTTTTGTCGGTTTGGTTGCCATGGAATACTCTTCAGTCTGGATTTGGATTAAGAATATTATACGCAAGACATCTAAAATGTTGCGTAAAAATTCTTATTAAACTGCCTTAATTAGGATAAATCGCGCCTAAAATACGTAATCCTGATGCCCCTGTAACGGCAGGTAAGTTACTTGTCGCATTATTAATGGTTTGTTTGGCTAGCCAAGCAAAAGCAGCCGCTTCCACCCAATCAACATCGACGCCCAATATATCGGTTGTTAATAAAGGAATGGCATCCAATGACGCTTGCAATGTATTTCTAAGTAATTGGTTATGTGCGCCACCGCCACATAAATAAACTTCATCAACATGAGGGCAGTATTGTTGAATGGCTAGGCAAATTGTATGGCTTGTTAACGTGACTAATGTATGCGCGACATCTTCTGGCTTGCAGGATACATTGGCCAAATGGTGCATTAACCACGTTTCATTTAATAAATCACGTCCTGTACTTTTGGGTGGCGGCAATGCGAAATATGGATCAGATAACATGCTGTTTAACAATTGATCGTGTGTTGTGCCTGTGGCAGCCCAATTGCCGTCCGCATCATATTCTTTCCCGAGGGTTAATTTAACCCAATGATCAAGTAGCATATTGCCAGGTCCAGAGTCAAAACCAATCACTTCGCCTGTTTTTGCTAAATAAGTAATATTGGCAATACCACCAATATTAACAATGGCGCGATTTTTGTTTGCGCTAGAAAAGATAGCGCTGTGAAAAGCAGGTACAAGCGGCGCACCCTGCCCGCCTGCAGCAATATCACGACTACGAAAGTCACCAACAACAGTGATGTTTGTTAACTCAGCTAATAAAGCATGATTGCCTAGCTGAATAGTGTACCCAATCGCATCATCTAGTTTGGGTTGATGACGTATGGTTTGCCCATGACAGCCAATCGCGGTGATTTGGTCGGAATGTAGATTACATTTTGCCAGTAAAGCATTGATAGCTTCTGCATATAAACGGGCCAAATGGTTTGCCATTAATGCCGATTTTTCCAGCTCATTTTCAGATCTGAAATGTAAAGATAATAATGCTTGTTTTGTTTCTGAACTGTATGCTTGAAAATGCGTTGCTACTACTTTGCAGTCACGCTTATCTACTTCAGTAAGCGCAACATCAATACCGTCTAAACTGCTGCCAGACATGACACCAATAAACAGCGGCGCGCTTGTCATTGTTATTTGCTAGCAATGATTGAGCTACGATTTAGCATGTCAATTTTTGCCATATGCAATGCAGCATCCGCTTTAAACTCATCTAGGTATTGAGTCTCAAGCGGAGTGCCTGTAGGCAATTTGACTTTCATCGGGTCGCGATGAACGCCATTGAGTAAAAATTCATAATGCAAATGAGGTCCTGTCGCCATGCCTGACATCCCAACATACCCAATAATATCCCCTTGTTGTATTTTCTGACCTTGATGTAGTCCTGTGGCAAATGAAGATAAATGACCATACAAGGTTTGAATGCCATTACGATGCTGCAGGACAATTGCATTGCCATAGCCACCTTTTCTACCTTTAAATTTAACCACCGCATCACCAGACGCTTTGATACGGGTGCCAGTAGGCGCAGCAAAATCGACACCTTTGTGCGCTCTTACTCTATGCAATACAGGATGAAAACGTCCTCGACTAAAGGACGAGCTGATGCGAGTGAATTCAAGGGGTGAGCGCAAAAATGATTTGTGCAAACTATGGCCTTCTGGCGTGTAATAAGCAGATTTAGTATCTGTTTTGCCAAAATGGATGGCACGATACGTTTTGCCACGATTCACAATCTCGACTGCGAGAATATTGCCTGTTCGCATAAGCTCGCCGTGACTATACAGGCCTTCGTAGACGACATGAATTGTATCGCCAGGTCTTAGGTCCTGATTAAAATCAATCTCACTAGAAAAAATATCGGCAATTTTTAATGCAATGCTATCAGGAATGCCTGCCGCATCAGTAGCGCCAAATAAGGAGCTTCTAATAGTTGCAGATTTGAGAATCTGATGAGTAGTGAATGGAACTTTTTCTTTATTGACTTGATAGCCATCAGCCATCAACCTGGCAACTAAACGATCATCATCTGGCAGTTTATATTCGAGATAAAGTAATTTTCCCTTCGCATCAATCTCAGTGCTAATGCCTCTACCAGGAATAAGTTGCGTGTTCAATTCGCGCGTTTCTGGCGTGTATGTAAAAAACTTCAGTGCATCGTTATCTTGTATCGACAAGCGATTAAAAATGACATCAAGTGTGTCATGACGGCGCACCTCATCTGTCTGCCAAAAAGTCTCGTTTTGCTTTTGTTGGTTTTTGATGGCTGGCAAAGGAATATTATGTAGTGTGGTTTTAATAGGTAAATAACCAGCCTCACTATCGGGTGCAGCGCCCAGCGTAACAATCAATAGCACAATGGGCAGCATGCACGCTACAAATAACCAATGAAATCTGATCTTGCGCGCAGCCAATAATTTGTTTTGCGTTAGAATAGCGTATTTAGCAAATTGGTTTTTTTGAAACATATTTTAATTAGAGGCCATAAGTACTTGAATAAAGAATGTATCTTAGCAGAAAAATTGACGCATGAAAAAGCAACAGAGCAATTAACAACATTCTTTTTAAAATTATTGGAAATACAGTGAATATCGACATCAATCAATCATTAGCGATTATTAAACGCGGCGCAGATGAGTTATTAATTGAATCAGAACTGATTGAAAAGTTCAAAAAGGGTCAGCCGTTAAGAATTAAGGCGGGCTTTGATCCTACTGCACCAGATTTGCATTTGGGGCATACAGTGCTCATTAATAAGTTACGCCAGTTTCAAGATTTGGGTCACCATGTTTTATTTCTAATTGGCGATTTCACTGGCATGATAGGCGACCCTACTGGAAAAAGTGTAACGCGACCACCGCTCACTCAAGAGCAAGTAGCCGAAAACGCAGCCTCCTATGCCGCGCAAGTGTTCAAAATATTAGATAAAGAAAAAACAGAAATTGTATTTAACTCACATTGGCTAACAGACTTGGGTGCTGCAGGCATGCTTAAACTGGCTGCCAGTCATACAGTTGCGCGCATGTTAGAGCGTGATGATTTTTCTAAGCGATTTAAAAATAATCAGCCAATTGCTATTCATGAATTTATGTACCCTTTGTTGCAAGGTTACGATTCTGTTGCCCTAAAAGCAGATGTAGAGTTAGGCGGAACAGATCAGAAGTTCAACCTGTTAATGGGGCGCGAACTACAAAAGCAAGCAGGACAATCGCAACAATGCGTCCTCACCATGCCATTACTAGAAGGTTTAGATGGCGTGAACAAAATGTCTAAATCATTGGGCAACTATATTGGTATTAATGAGCCACCAGAAATCATCTTTGCTAAATTAATGTCTATTTCAGATGAGTTGATGTGGCGTTATATCGAATTACTTTCATTTGAATCGTTAGCGACCATTGCAGAGTGGCAGTCGCAAGTGGCAAGCGGCGAAAACCCGCGCAATATTAAAGTGCGATTTGCGCAAGAAATTGTGACACGCTTCCACAGTCAAGCGGACGCCGAAAAGGCATTAAGCGATTTTCAAACACGCGCCAAGGGTGGTATTCCAGATGAAGTGCCAGAAATAAGTATAACGACTGAAGCTGACACAATAGGCATTGCACAAATGCTCAAAATGTCAGGTTTGGTAGAAAGCACCAGTGAAGCCATGCGAACAATTCAACAAGGCGGCGTTAAGCTAGATGGTGTCAAAGTAGAAGATAAAAATTTCCAGCTTAGCAAAGGCACAACGGTAGTAGCACAGGTGGGTAAACGTAAATTTGCCAAGATAACGCTTAACTAACTTTAAAGGCTAGGTCACTATAGATGATTAATGCCTTTTTTGAAGCTGAAATAGCAAGCACTGGCTGTTATATCAATGAGGACTCATTTTATCCATCAACATGTTAAATTGTAATAAATTGTAATAAATTCAAATTAGCACTTGACCAAATTAATAGCCACGGTAGAATGCGCCCTCGCTTGAGAAATTCAGCGAAAAGCGAGACAAAAATACAGCGTCAATCATTAATATAAAGAAACTTTAAATTAAGACTTGACCGGCTCCAAAAGCCCTGTATAATTCGCGCTTCGTTAAACGGGAAGCACTATTAAAACCGCTTTTAACACTGTTCTTTAACAATCAGAATGACTGATAAGTGTGGGTGTTTGTGACTGGGTCAACATCATTATATTTTCGGATATGATGGACTCAAGATACAAATGCTTACACTTAGATTTATGACAAGTATGTAATAACCATTGGTTAGCAATAACTGATGCGTACAAGACACACCTTGGAAATAAATTTGAGTTTTATAGAGAGTAATCTTTATAGATATAAAAGCAAAGCGAAATACCACCTCGCAAGAGGAATAAGTAATAGTTGTGAATTAAACTGAAGAGTTTGATCATGGCTCAGATTGAACGCTGGCGGAATGCTTTACACATGCAAGTCGAACGATGAACCTTAGCTTGCTAAGGGGATTAGTGGCGGACGGGTGAGTAATATATCGGAACGTATCCATTAATGGGGGATAACTAACCGAAAGGTTGGCTAATACCGCATACGCCCTGAGGGGGAAAGCTGGGGATCTTCGGACCTGGCGTTAATGGGGCGGCCGATACCTGATTAGCTAGTTGGTGGGGTAAAGGCCTACCAAGGCGACGATCAGTAGCTGGTCTGAGAGGACGACCAGCCACACTGGGACTGAGACACGGCCCAGACTCCTACGGGAGGCAGCAGTGGGGAATTTTGGACAATGGGGGAAACCCTGATCCAGCCATTCCGCGTGAGTGAAGAAGGCCTTCGGGTTGTAAAGCTCTTTCGCAAGGGAAGAAAAGATACAGGTGAAT
>CBFHHI010000017.1:0-32787 GCA_965655675.1 Methylophilaceae bacterium
ACTCACGTTCACGTACATAAATTTCTAATAGAGAGTGTAATGCAGGTTGGCGATAGCGTTTATTGGTTAAATTTTTAAATAACTCTTCTGCGCGGTCATATAAACCTGCTTTTAAATAATCGAGCGCTAGCTCGGCTTTAACTGCATCTCTTTGGTTCTTGGTAAGCTCTTTTTTCTCTAATAAATTCAAATGCATATTAATGGCGCGGTCAGTTTCGCCTGTACGTCTAAATAGGCTACCAAGTGCAAAATGCAATTCTAATGAATCACTATTGGCATGAATCGCTTCAGAAAAAGCATCAACCGCTTTACTATGTTGATCACCAATTAAAAAATTAAGCCCTTTAAAATAAGCCGCAGGCAAGGTGGTCGATTCAGCAATAATTTGTTTAATATCAACACGTGCAGCTATCCAGCCCAGTATAAAAAACAGGGGAAGAATTAATAGCCACCAATATTCAAATTCAATTGTCATATTATGCTCGTTATTAGATTTTTATCATTTTACCTAAGCGTTACGCTGGGGGCTAATGATAAAGAAAAAAAGAATAAAAAAACGGCACATCATCGATGTACCGTTTTTTATTAAAGCAAATAAATAAGACTAACTAGCCAAATCCACGCGATCACGCAATTCTTTACCAGCTTTAAAATGCGGCACATGCTTAGCAGGCACTTGCACTTTGCTGCCAGTTTTAGGATTGCGACCTAAACGAGGTGGACGATAGTTAAGACTAAAACTACCGAAGCCTCTAATTTCAATACGTTCACCTGTTGATAAATTATCAGTCATTGCATCTAAAATGGCTTTAACAGATAACTCAGCATCTTTCACAACAAGCTGCGGAAAGCGTTCCGCAAGTAGGTTGATTAGTTCAGATTTTGTCATGGCTATATGGTCTTTTCTAGTTGACTAATGATTACTTCTTATCTTCCATCTTCGCTTTTAATAGCGCGCCAAGATTGGTGTTGCCTGATGCAGCCGCCGCTTCTTCAGCTGTTGGTTTAGCTGCTTTCGCTTTTGCTTTTGGCTTAGCAGCAGAGTCATCAGAAGTCACTGATGATGTTTCACCGCTTGGATCTTCAGTCAGCTGTTTAACGCCTAAAGAAATACGCTCTTTCTCAACATCAATTGCTAAGATAACAGCTTGTAGCTCATCACCTTTTTTGAAGTTGCGAATCGCTTCTTCGCCAGATTGTGTCCATGACAAATCAGATAGGTGAACAAGGCCATCAATATTGCCTGGCAAGCCAATAAACACGCCGAAGTCAGTAATTGATTTGATTTGACCTGCAACGTTGTCGCCTTTAGCGTGTGTTGCTGCAAAATCATCCCAAGGGTTAGGTTTACATTGTTTCATACCCAATGATAAACGACGACGATCTTCATCAATCTCAAGAATCATCACTTCAACTTCATCACCTAATTGTGCAATTTTGCCTGGATGAATGTTTTTGTTTGTCCAATCCATTTCTGAAACGTGAACAAGACCTTCAATACCTGGCTCTACTTCAACAAACGCACCGTAATCCGTTAAGTTTGATACTTTACCAAACAAGCGAGTGCCTACTGGGTAACGACGACCTAATGAAACCCATGGGTCATCACCAAGTTGTTTGATGCCTAATGAAACACGGTTTTTCTCTTGATCAAATTTCAATACTTTTGCTTCAACTTCATCACCAACTGTTAGCACTTCTGATGGGTGTTTAACACGACGCCATGCTAAATCAGTGATATGGAGTAAACCATCAATGCCGCCTAAGTCAACGAATGCGCCGTAATCAGTAATGTTTTTCACGATACCTTTAACAGTTGAACCTTCAGCCAATGTTTCCATTAACGCTTCGCGGTCAGCACTTGCCGTTACTTCCATCACCGCACGACGTGAAACAACGATGTTGTTACGTTTGCGATCAAGTTTGATAACTTTGAAATCCCATTCTTTGTTTTCGAATGGTGTTGTGTCTTTTACTGGACGTACATCTACCAGTGAACCAGGCAAGAAAGCCATGATGCCATTAACTGAAACGCGTAAACCACCTTTAACACGGCTGCTTACATAGCCTTTAACAACACGGCCTTCGTTCATTGCATCTTCTAGATCTAGCCAAGCTTCCATTTTCTTCGCTTTATCGCGAGAAAGGATCGTTGAACCAAATCCATCTTCAAGTTTCTCAATGGCCACTTTAACAAAGTCACCAACTTCGACTTCTAGTTCACCTTGAGGGTTTTTAAATTCGTTTGCATCAATCACGCTTTCAGATTTAAGACCTGCGTTAACAATAACGTGGTCGTTGTCAATTGAGACAACTTCAGCAGTGATCACTTCGCCTGAGCGCATTTCTTGGCGCGATAAACTTTCTTCAAATAGGGCGGCGAATGATTCTGGGTTTGAAGAGGTTGTTGAGTCAGTAGTAGACATTAAAAAAGAGTATCCAGTTTAGTCCCACCTAGCAGTGGGGAAGTTTAAAATTAACATTATGTTTTTAGTGATTGATGAATTGAGTCATTAAATACAAATTATTCAGCTAAAAACACAACACGAACCGTACATTTTACACAAAAAATATCGTGTGTTCAATGACTTAATCAATATTTATTGCTGAGCATTATATTTTTGGAGGCTGGCTTGATATTCTTTTAGTACAAAGTCGACAGCTTCATCTATATTTCGGTTGTCTGTGTCCAGTAATACGGCTTCTTTGGTTTGAATTAAAGGCGCGGAACTGCGCGTTCTGTCGCGTTCATCTCTCTCTTGCAAATCTTGTAAAATACGCTGGTAATCTGCATTGATATTTTGCTGTAATAATTGTTTATAGCGGCGGTTTGCGCGTTCTTCTACATGGGCTGTTAAGAATATTTTGAGTTGTGCATCTTTAAAAACAACGCTGGCCATATCTCTACCATCTGCTACCAGTCCAGGCGCTTGTCTAAAACGCTGTTGCAACTCAAGCAACGCGTGTCGCACCTCTGGATGTACTGCCACTTGAGATGCGCCATCACTCATCGCAGGGCTGCGTATGGCGTCAAATACGTTTTCGTCATTGAGCAATATGTCACCATTTTTAAAGGCTATGTTCAGACTTGGAACCATTGCGCCAAGTGCTGCACCGTCGTTCCATGCAATTTGTTTATTGTGGGCGGCTAAAGCAACAATACGATATAACGCACCTGAATCTAAATAGTGAAAGCCAAGTCGATGAGCAACGCGTTCAGCAACAGAGCCTTTGCCAGAAGCAGAAGGGCCATCTATCGCAATTACTGGAATCATTAAGTTTGCGTTCATATGTCGTTAATTCAAAAAGTCGAATGTTTAATAAATAAAATTAATCAAAAAGGTAAAAACAATCAATTGGATTGTTATTTATAAAGCCAACATAATAAACACGTTAACCAATTATTCAGGAGCACAAGATGATTAAAACGATGACTTTTGCCATTTTACACTTTAGCGTGGCATTTACCGTTGCCTATTTGCTTACAGGTAGCGCTTTAATCGGCGGGCTTGTGGCACTAGTGGAGCCTGCCGTTAACACGATTGTGTTTTATTTTCATGAAAAAGCATGGATGCATCACCATCATCAACAAAAGCGTGAAACAGATGAACATGAATGGGCTTATCCATAAAACCTAAAGTGCGATAGATTGAAACACCTCAAAATAGCGAGGGAACGTTTTAGCGACACATTTCGGGTCATTAATGGTAATTGGTACGCCACCCAAACTCACCAATGAAAAGCACATCGCCATGCGGTGATCGTCATAAGTGTCGATTTGTGCATTGGGCGTTAATTGTTCAGGCGGCGTGATGGAAATATAATCTTCACCTTCAATCACCGTTGCACCCACTTTGCGTAGTTCTGTTGCCATTGCGGTTAGGCGGTCAGTTTCCTTCACGCGCCAACTAGCAACATTGCGCAATGTGGTTGTGCCATCAGCAAATAGCGCCAAAATAGCTAACGTCATCGCCGCATCTGGAATGTGGTTGCAGTCTAAATCAATCGCTTTTAGTTTTAATGTATTTGGCTTGCAAGCAGTAATCTGATTTTCACCATATTGAATCACACCGCCCATCAATGCCAACGCCTCCGCAAATTTCACATCGCCTTGAATGCTGTTGACATCGATACCTTTGACCTGCAAATTGCCAGCAATCGCACCAGCCGCTAAAAAGTATGACGCGCTGGAGGCATCACCTTCGACATAAATAATATGGGGGCTAGTGTATTGGCTGTTGGCAGGAATGGTAAAACGTTGCCAGCCATCGCGCTGTACTTGCACGCCAAATTTAGCCATTAAATTTAAGGTAATTTCAATATATGGTTTGGAAATCAGTTCGCCAACCACTTCAATTGTCGCTTGTTGACCAGTCAGTGGTAAAGCCATCAATAATGCCGTTAAAAATTGGCTAGAAACATCGCCACGAATCTGTATGGGTTTGCTCACATCTAAAGTTGCAGGTGAAATTTGTAATGGTGGAAAACCTGCATTAGCCAAGCATTTGACTTGTGCGCCTGCGGATTGTAATGCATTCACCAAATCGCCAATTGGACGCTCGTGCATACGTGGCACGCCATGCAAATGATACTCACCATTTGAAAAAGCCAATGCGGCGGTGAGTGGTCTAAACGCAGTGCCAGCGTTACCTAAAAATAAATCCGCTTGTTTATTGGGAAAGTTGCCATTACAACCTTGTACCAATAGGCTGTCGTCTTTTTGCGTCATTGTAATGCCGAGAATATCGAGCGCTTCTAACATGCGATCAGTATCGTCAGAAGCGAGCAAGCCTTTGATTTCTGTGGTGCCGTTTGCTAGCGCCGCTAGCAATAAAGTGCGGTTAGAAATGCTTTTTGAGCCTGGCAATTGCATCTCGCCATGTACGTTAGAAGCGGCTTTTAAATGTAGTTGTTCCATCAGTGTACGATTCTTAATATCAGCTAAGTCTATAGTTTTTTATCTTTTGCCCATTGATTACGCGCATCACTCGCACGCTCAAACGCGGCTTGCAAGGCATCGGCATCGTCATTCGCTAGGCTTTGTTTTAAGCTTGAAAGCGCTTGTTCATAGCGCGTCATTTCATTTAACAACGCTGCTTTATTCGCAAAGCTAATATCGCGCCACATTTCAGGGCTACTGCCCGCAATCCGCGTAAAGTCTCTAAAACCACTGGCGGCAAATTGAAATAACTCAGCTGCATTATCCCGTGAGGCAATATCTTCCACCAAAGCAAACGCTAATAAATGCGGCAAATGACTCACTGTGGCAAAAATACCATCATGTTTTTCTGCTGGCATCTCTATCACATTAGCACCGCAAGTTTGCCACAATTGTCGCACTTGGTTGATTTGCTCAGCACTGTTTTCAGCAGAAGGTGTTAGTACTACATTTTTACCGTGATATAAATCAGCCATCGCTGCTGTCGGGCCTGATTTTTCAGCACCAGCAATAGGGTGACCACCTATAAATTGATTCGCTTGCGCACCCAATACTGCTTTTGCAATGGCCAATATATCGGTTTTGGTGCTACCAGCATCAGTAATAATCGTTTGTTTATTCAGATGCGGCTGTATGCTTTGCAGAATGCTTTTGGTTTGCGCCACAGGCGCTGCAATCAACACCATATCCGCATCACGTAAAGCTGTAGCAATGTCTGTAGTCGCCTCATCAATAATGTGCAACGCCAATGCTTGATCCAAACTCGCTTGATTGCGCCCAACACCAACACACAACGGCGCATTCGCTTGCTTTTTCAAAGCCAACGCAACCGAACCGCCAATCAGACCAACACCAAAGATAACGAGTTTTTTCAACATGTAGCTGTGTTTCTACAGAAGTGAATAAAGGCTGAATTGTATCATTACCGCATCGCTTGTGTCGGCAGGCGTGTTGTTGGTTTGTGTTTAGCCATAAAAAAGCATGTCACCTATTAAGCAAGATTCAGCTCGCGCAGGACGGACTGGTATACAGTCCGCCGCAAGAAAACATTCAACCTAGTTGTATTAATTAGGCAAATATAATTTTAATTTACTCGGTGCTATGTTCAATAAATAGGCGCGGCATTTGTGCCAAAAAGCAGACAGTACTAGTAGCGCTGAGCCGATGGTGAATGCGGTGATGGTAAAGCCGATGCCGACGTGGCCCATATCGTTTAGTAAGGTGCTAAATACATAAACGACGTAGCCGAGGGCGGAAACCATGAGGGCGCGGCGGTCGATGAGTAATGAGATGATGGCAATGGCAATATACAGGATAAGTACAACGCTGGCTTGCATCAGATTGATATTGCCATTTAACACGCCAATGAGATCGAAAACAGGGTGAATGATGATAGGTGCTGCGAGTAAATGCAACCAAAAGGCAATATCAGATTTTCGTGTTTGACGTTGGGTATCTTGTTTATCCCAATACATGGCAAAGGCGAATACGCCTAAGCCCAGCATGATAGCAATTGGGGTGAAGAGGTTGGTAGGCATGCTAATGCTTGCTAATGAGGCGAGTAGGGTTGCAACCAGTGCTGCAGTACCAGCGGCGATGGTAATAGGCACTTTAAAGCGTAGCCAATGCAACCATGCGGCGAGGGTTGCTACAATGGAGGGGACGATATAGGTTTGTGCATCTTCTAAACCAAAAGACATCATCCAGCCTATTGATGCAGCAAATAAATAGCCGACGAAAGCCACTAGCAAAACAATAGCGGGCAATGCCATACGGCGTTTTAATACAAAAAATTCAGCTAATCCCCAAGCAGCAATCGCAGCTAGTAAGCTACCGAATACTGCGCTGCCTATCCAACTAAGGGAGCTCAGCAATAGCAAACTGGCGATGACGACAAAGATGTCATTAAAGCCTGAAATTAAGCGAAAATGCTCTTCATCCGCGACATCGCTACTGTTGCTATTGGCTGCTATTGCATGTGCTTTTAATGCATTAGCAGTTGCTTCATCTAAAATGCCTGCAGCAATCGCGGATTGAATATGGTCTTCTGAAATCATGCATTGTCCTTGTTTGTTATTGCTGATGAGTAGTCTGTTTGCTGACTTGCCATTCACCATCAACATATTTTTCTTGTAAGTTAAACTTTTCTTTGTAGGCCATTTTTTGACTTTCTGCTATCCAGTAACCTAAATACAAATAAGGCAGATTGAGACTTTTAGTCCAATGAATTAACCACATAATGGCATAAGTGCCGTAACTGGCTTTTGGTTCGGCTGCGTCATAAAACGTATAAACGGCTGAGTTGCCATCTTTCAGCGTGTCAATGACGCTAACGATTTTGATTTGGTTAGAGGCATCTCTAAATTCAATCATCAAGCTATCCACATTGCTCTGGCAGAGAAACTGTTTATATTGATCTGCTTCGCTGGTTGTCGTATTTTGGTTGATATCATCCTCATTCGCGTGTCTTGAGGCTTGATAAGCCGCATACAAATCAAAATGCGCTTGATGAAAACCTAAGGGCATGATGTTTGCGGTTAATGCATGATGTTGTTTGTAGGCGCGCTTTTGGCTTCGCGTGGGCAAAAACGCATCAAGCACAATACGCACAGGCACACACTTATTACAATGTTCGCAATGTGGGCGATAAGCAAATTTGCCGCTGCGTCTAAAGCCTTGGGTAATCAGCTCGCTATAGACATTGGCGTTCACTAAGTGATGCGGCGCAGCGATTAAACTTTGCGCAAGATTTTTTGCGATGTAACCACAAGCGTAGGGCGTTGTGACATAAAACTGCAATTTTTGTGCTGGTAATTCTTTGGGTGAGCTCATGCTGTTAAGTGTATCAACTTTGATAAGGTTTGACTAAATACTTCGCGCGGAATTTCACGTCCACCAAAACTGCTTAAAAGTGGTGTTTTCATTTGACAATCAATCATGCCAACTTGTTTGGTTTTGAGGTGATTAACCAGATTCACAAAAGCGATTTTTGACGCATCTGTCTGCGTATGAAACATGCTTTCGCCATAAAACATTCTGCCAATGATGATGCCATAACAACCGCCAACCAATTGATCATCAAGCCAACTTTCACTGGAAACCGCATGCCCTAAATGATGTAACTCACAATAAGCATCAATCATGGCTTGATTAATCCACGTGCCCGCTTGATCTGGCCGCTTCACTTGACTGCAAGCGGACATTACTTCACGAAAGGCTGTATTGATAGTGAGGTGATAGGGATTCTTTTTGATTGTTTTTTTAAGCGAACTTGACACTTTAAATTCTGCTGGAAACAAGACCATGCGCGGATTGGGGCTCCACCACATAATGGGATCATCTTCGCTAAACCAAGGGAAAATGCCTTGAGCGTAAGCAGTTAATAAGCGTTTGCTACTCAGGTCACCACCAATCGCAATTAGGCCATTAGGCTCGTTAAGCGCTTGTTCTAATGCAGGAAATGGCGTGTCTTGCTTTAGCGCAAGTACGTAGCCACTATCTAGTTGATAATATTCATCTGTCATATACCCGTGATAGTTTATCTATGATTTAGCTAATCATCAGTAATTAAATGGATTGTTTGCACGTACCCATTGCACTATTTGATGAGCAGGCATTGGCTTTGCAATACCATAGCCTTGGGCGTAGCTACATTCTAGGATACGTAATTGATGTAATTGTGCATGGGTTTCGGCACCTTCAGCAACGACTTTTCGATTGAATTGATGGCTAAGTGTGACAATGCTTGTGACAACAGCTAAATCTTCAGTGTCATCTAGCATGCCGCTGGTGAATGAGCGGTCAATTTTGATGATGTCGATTGGGAGCCTTCGCAAGTAAATAAGCGATGAGTAGCCAATGCCGAAATCATCAATAGAAAATGAGACGCCGAGTTTTTTACAGGATCTAATCGTTTCAGCAACTTTGTCAAAGTCATTAATAGCAGCACTTTCTGTAATCTCAATATTCAGTTTATTGCCAGCAATATGAGGGTATTGTTGTAATGCGTTCTCTAAAAAAGCATAGAAATGCTTGTGGGTAATATGATGGGCTGCAATATTAATGGCGATACAAACACTTAAATTGTCTTTTCGCCATTGTTCCAACTGCGCTAGTGCGCTGAGTATCACCCACTCACCGATATTAATAATGAGATTAGTGTGTTCAATTGCAGGCAGAAAGTCGTTCGGGTTGAGAAAACCACGGCTAGGATGCTGCCAGCGAATTAAGGCTTCCATGCCAATGACAGCACCTGTTTTTAAATCAACTTGTGGTTGATAATAAATGAGAAACTCATTATTTTTTAATCCCTTTAAGACATCTTGTGTTAAACGTTGCTGATTTTGAGATGCTTGCACCAGATTTAAGTCAAATAAATGATGCTGCTTTCCGCCATTGGTTTTGGCATGGTACATAGCATGGTCAGCATGACGTAATAATATATCTGGTGGATTATTATCGTTAGGATAGATGGTAAAACCAATGCTCGCTGAGATATAAAAAGTATGATCATCAATATGAAATGGCAACTCTATGGCATGTAAGATACGGTCTAATGCTTTCGAGTATTCTTTTGCGCTAGGTAAGCCTTTGAGTAGTATGGCAAACTCGTCACCACCTAACCTAGCTACAGTGTCATGATGTCGGCAATTGTTACGCAGGCGGTCTGCAAGTAAAACCAGTAACTGATCGCCAATTGCATGCCCATGTTGGTCGTTGATGGGCTTGAAATTGTCTAAATCAATGTAACAAATAGCAATCGCATCTTTCTCCGTTTCAATGGCTGCTAATGATTGCTGTAATGTATCCGAGAATAAAACACGATTGGGTAATTGCGTCAGCGCATCATGATAAGCAAGTCGTTTTAAGGTGTTTTGCTGTTCTTTAGCGAGGGTATTATCAGTAAATAACCCAATATAATGCATTAAGGTGCCATGCTCGTCTCGAACGGGGAACATGTCTAGCCATGCAGCATAGGCTTTGCCATTTTTTTGTTGGCACCATACTTCGCCTTGTTTTCCTTCATTAAACTGAGATGCATCGAATAAATCAGAAAAAAAAGCATCCAGCTGAAAACTAAACCCAAGTTGATAAGGCTGTTTATTGATAGCCTCTTCACGCGAGTAACCAGAAATTTCAGTGAATGCTGGATTCGTCTCAATAATATGACCATTGACATCAGTAATAAAAATACCATCGTGCGCATGTTGAAAAACGCTAGATGAAATATTAAGCCGATCTGCATTTTCTTTAATCTCACTCACCATATGATGCAAACGGCTGCGCATTGCAAGAATGTTGGCAATAAGCGTGTTTGGCTCGGCAATAGTGCCATCTTCATCAAAGTGACCTTGTTGAATGCTATTGACGAGACGGCTAGCCGTTTCAGGCTCGCCACCAATTGGCGCTAACACAAAACGGTCGATGCCACGCTGAGCTACAAGGATGAGCGCTACACCAAAAATGCCACTTAACAATAGCAATGGATACAGTGATGCAATGCTGTTTAGATAAGCATCTTTAATGGGGAATGCAATATAAGCGTGAAAATTCCATTCGGGAATATCTCTATGTGCAATAAACCATTGATGATGCGTGTTTTTAAGTGCAGCTTTCGCTTGTTGTATGTCGATATGCTTAGATAAAAATCGGATGTTATCGTTGTAGTCAGTAACAGCTGCAAAGCCATTTTTTAAAAACACCCATTCTTTAATGGCTTGATCAAGTGCGCCAACATTGACCTTATAACCAACATACCATGCCCCTATCACGCGCTTGTTAATATCGATTATAGGCTCGTAGCCAGAAATATAAGGCTCGCCCAGAATGTCGGCAACACCATAAAATGCTTTGCTGTTTATTAAGTGTTTGATGGCCATGCCATTGGGATCTAATCGAGTACCAACCACGCGTCTATTCTTTTTTCTGATATTGGTTGCAATGCGAATAAACGCATTGCCTTTTTTGACAAACAGAGTGGCAGTACCATTTCCAACGCTTGTCACACTATCAACAAGATCGTTTTGGTTTGTTTGTGATTGATTGCCTAACTGTAGTTTTGGAATACGTTCTGCGCCTAAAACAGTTTCACCATCGATGCTAGGCAAGCCTAATTGATTACTTTTTTGTTTGAGTAACGCCATTGATGAGTAAACACGCTCACTCACTAAGCTTTTGGCCATGATTAACACATGCTCTAACTTCTGTGTTTCATAAATAGCCTCTTTTTCAGTTGTCTCTAAATGCAGCGAAAATAAGTAAAAGGCAAAGGTGAAAACGGCAAGCGTGCCGATAATCAGTAGCGGCTGCAGTAAATGCTTGAATAGGGCTATTTTCTTCATGACTTAATTTTTTTATTGTCTGTTGATAGCGTTTAATAGCACACACTACCAAAACTTTTTTTCTAATGATAGCCACAAGCCCATAATGCAAAGCATTTACACTTATTTTTGATGATTAGTTGGATTTTACGCAAAATAATACTGCGGACATCATGTTAACCATATCGATAAACGGATGTAATGGCAAAATCTTCAGATAAAAGGATGTTAAATCAAACAATTACCGCGTAAAATGCCGACCTATGGAACAGTACACACACATGCTCGCCAAACCAATTCAAAGCTATCGCCCTTATTGGGCTAAGCGTTTTGGTGTGGCAACGATATTACCAACCACGCGAGAGGAAATGGACGCCCTTGGCTGGGACAGTTGCGATATTATTTTGGTCACTGGCGATGCTTACATTGATCACCCTAGTTTTGGAATGGCGCTAGTAGGACGTTTATTAGAAGCGCAAGGCTTTAGAGTAGGCATTATCGCGCAACCTGAATGGCAAGATGCCAGTGCTTTTAAAGCATTAGGTGCGCCAAATTTATATTTTGGCATTACCGCAGGCAATATGGATAGCATGGTCAATCGCTACACAGCTGATCGTAAAATTCGATCGGATGATGCTTATACACCAGATGCCGCGCCCAATAAACGTCCGGATAGAGCGGTTTTAGTTTACAGCCAACGTTGCAGAGAGGCTTATCCTAACATTCCTTTGGTCATCGGCAGCATTGAAGCCAGTTTGCGCCGTATCGCGCATTATGATTATTGGTCAGATAAAGTGCGCCGTTCCATTTTAGTCGATTCCAAAGCCGATATTTTGCTTTATGGTAATGCCGAACGTGCTTTAGTTGAGCTGTCTCATCGCATTGCTAAAGGCGAACCTGTAAGCGAGATACAAGATATTCGCGGCACTGCTTATATTCGCAAAAGTTTACCAGAGGGTTGGGATGAAATTGAGTCGACCAAGTTAGATAGACCAGGCAAAATTGATGCACCGATTGACCCATATGAAATGAAAATGGGTAAAGCTGATGCAAGCTGTGCTACAGAAGAGGCTAAAGCGAAAGCTGATTTGCCAGAAGGCACTAAAGCGATTGCAATCATGCCAAGACGCACTACAAAACCTAAAGCAGATAGAAGCAAACAAGTGGTGCGCTTGCCTTCTTATGAAGATGTGTCGCAAGATCCAGTCTTGTATGCGCACGCTTCACGCGTATTGCATTTAGAAGCCAATCCGGGTAACGCACGTGCGCTGGTGCAAAAGCATGGCGATAGAGAAGTATGGTTAAACCCGCCACCGATTCCGTTGACGACCAAAGAAATGGATTTTGTTTACGATTTACCCTACGCGCGTAAACCACATCCCATCTATAAAAACGCAAAAATTCCTGCTTGGGAAATGATTCGTTTCAGCGTGAATATCATGCGCGGATGTTTTGGCGGCTGTACCTTTTGCAGTATTACCGAGCATGAAGGCCGCATTATTCAAAGCCGTAGTGAAGCATCTATTTTGAAAGAGGTGGAAGAAATTCGCGACAAAGTAGAAGGCTTTACTGGTGTGATTTCTGACCTTGGTGGACCAACGGCCAATATGTATCGCATTGCTTGTAAATCGGAAGCGATAGAAAACGCATGTCGTAAATTATCTTGTGTGTATCCCGATGTTTGCGAAAACTTGAATACAGACCATAGCGCTTTGATTCAGCTATATCGCAAAGCGCGTAATATTAAAGGCGTTAAGAAAATATTGATTGGCTCTGGCTTGCGTTATGACCTTGCTGTCAAATCGCCGGAGTATGTTAAAGAATTGGTTCAACATCATGTTGGCGGCTATTTGAAAATTGCGCCGGAGCATTCTGAAGAGAATGTGCTGAGCAAAATGATGAAGCCAGGCATGGGCGCTTATGATGAGTTTAAAGCCATGTTTGAAAAGTTTAGTGCTGAAGCGGGTAAAAAACAGTATTTAATTCCCTATTTTATTGCAGCACATCCGGGCACCACAGATGAAGATATGTTGAATTTGGCGCTATGGTTAAAACGCTATGATTTTAGGCTAGACCAAGTGCAAAACTTTACGCCAACGCCAATGGCAATGGCAACCGCGATGTATCACAGTGGTAAAAATCCATTGCGTAAAGTGACAGCCGATTCTGAAGGTGTGCCTATTCCTAAAGCTGGCGGTGTACGCAAGCTACATAAAGCGTTTATTCGTTATCATGACCCTGCTAACTGGCCAATGTTGCGCGAGGCATTAAAGAAAATGGGGCGTGCAGATTTAATTGGGCCTGGCAAAAAACAATTAGTACCTGCTTTTCAACCAGCAGTAATCGGGACGATTAGGCAATCTGACGGTAGTCGTTTTCAGCCAAAAGCCAAAGTCAGCTCGCGCCGACCTGCGGGGCGTATGCCAAAAGCATTTAATGATATGAAAAATGCGGCACAACCAGCGACTAAAAAGAAAACACATCATTAAGATAAATGGATAAAAGGATGAATGTGGCTTTTCTTAAACAACTATTCATAGTGATAAATGGCTTATTGCTACTCTGTGCTTCTATGCTGGTGACAGCCACAGAAAAAGGCTTGTTTTGGCAGATGACTGCGCCTAGTGGTCAAGTGAGTTATCTGTTTGGCACCATTCATACCGACGATAACCGCGTGACCGATTTTTCTGCGCCTATTTTAGCGGCGCTTAAACAAGTCGATTTGTTTGTAATGGAAACGCAACCCAATAGTAATCCTGCTAATTTTAAGATGCAATCAGGCTCGCTGAAAGAAATGCTCGCAGAAGCCGAGTTAGATAAAATTAGAACATTAGCCGATTTTCATGTCATGCATATCGAGCAGGCATTACAGATGAAGCCCTGGTTGCTAGCCGTGGTGTTTAGTCAATCAAAGCCACAAACCCCTTATGCGCAAGATAATTTATTAATGCGAGGGGCTGAAGATTTTGGTAAGCCTACACAAGGCTTGGAAACGAGTGCCGAACATTTTGGCGTGATTGATGATTTTAGTGTAGAGGATCAATTGATGATGTTGCGCGCTGCGCTGGGCATGTCAGAAGCACAAAAAGAAAATGATTTCGAGCGGTTGATTGCTGTTTATTTAACAGAAGACAGTGATGCCTTACTTGCTTTAGATGCCGACTTAACGGGTGCAGGTTTGCCTGAAGCACTATGGCAGCGATTACGCACTAAATTGCTTGATGAGCGCAATGCATTAATGGCTAAGCGTTCAATTGAATTAGCAAAGCAGCAGCCTATATTTGTTGCCGTTGGTGCTGCTCACTTAGCTGGTGATAATGGGTTGATTGCTGAATTTAAAAAAGCTGGATTTACCCTAAAACGCATCAAAAAATAGTACTACTCTGACTTTTTCTTGATGACATGTTGGCCCGCGTCATAATCAGGAATGTCAGGATTTTGATTCACATAAATCAGTTTATCCGTGGCAAAACCTAGGGCTTTTGCTTGGCTAACCAATTCTTGTTTGATGGGGTAGCTGAGTTCTGGTGTGCGTGACAATATCCATAAGTAATCTTTATTTGGGCCACAAATCATCACATAGTTGTAATACACTTTATCAAGCGCGATGATGTTGTATGCGCCATAAAAAGGACCAAAAAAAGAGACTTTTAATTTACCTAAATAGGTCTTGTCTGCATTTGGCTTTTCAATAAAATAGGCTTTACCAATTGCCTCATTCCATTTCTTATCTTCGCGGTGATAGCCTCTATTAATGACTTTAATACTGCCATCTGCATTTTGTGCATACTGTGCAGTTACATTATCCAAGCCACGTTCAAAGCTATGATCTAAGCGGGCAATTTCATACCATGTGCCCAAATATTGTTCTGCATTCACGCCATCAACAATTTCAACGTTTTCTGGCACACCCATACAGCTTGAGAGTAAGAATAGGGCTAGCAAGGCTATTTTTTTCATGGTTTATATCCTAAAATCAAAACGGATTAACGGTTTTTCGATAAAAATTGATCTAAATGAGCAGCAAATGCTTTTCTATCAGATGCACTAAATGTATTTGGTCCTGCAGTTTGGACACCACTGGCGCGTAATTCTTCCATAAAATTACGCAGACCTAATCGTTCTTGAATATTCTCTAACGAGTAAAACTCGCCTCGCGGATTCAACGCATGGCCACCTTTTGCAATCACTTGTGCTGCTAATGGAATATCAGCAGTAATGACCAAATCGCCCGGATTAAGTTCTTGCACGATTTTATTATCCGCAACATCAAAACCTTGTCCAACTTGAATGGCTTTTAGATAAGGCGAGGGCGGTAAACGTAATAGCTTATTGGCCACAAAGATGGTTTCTACCTTTGCTCGTTCAGCCGCACGATAAAGCATTTCTTTAATCACCACTGGGCAAGCATCAGCGTCCACCCAAATCCTCAACATTTATCTGCCTCGGTTACCGCCGCCATGGCTTCTATTGCTGCTTCCACCATTATTATTTCTGACGCGATTGGCAGCGCCATTACCGCTATTGTTTCTGCCGCCCGGACGATAGTTGGTTTTTAAATCCGCCGCATAAATAGGCGGTTGTGGCTGCGCTTGGTGTCTTGCGGCTTCAGATAAATTTTCATTAGATGGTTTATTAGGCTTTCTGTTAGCTTGCTCACCTCTTGGTGGTCTTGCCTCTTGTCCAAATGCACGTTGACCTTGACCATTAGTTTGACCTCTTCCATTGCCTTGACCTTGTGGGCGCTTAGCTTGACCTTGTTTTTTCTTCTGGTTTTGGCCGCCGTTAGGTTGCTGTCCACGGAATAATCTTGGTGGTTCTGGCTCAATCACTGTTGGCGCTTCAAAGCCTTCAACTTGCACCTTAGGAATCTCACGATTAATGAGCTTTTCAATCTCTTTTAGATACTTTAATTCTTCACGGTCAACCAAAGAAATCGCTGCCCCAGATGCGCCAGCGCGGCCAGTACGGCCAATTCGATGCACATAATCTTCTGCTACGTTTGGTAATTCAAAGTTAACCACTTGTGGTAATTGATCAATATCCAAACCACGTGCGGCAATATCAGTCGCCACTAATACGCGCGTATTGCCTGCTTTAAACTCAGCTAAAGCTCTAGTCCGCGCACCTTGGCTTTTATTGCCATGAATGGCAAGCGCAGTAATATCACTTTTCACTAACTTTTCTGCCAATCGGTTCGCACCGTGTTTGGTGCGCGTGAAGATTAATACTTGCTGCCAGTTGTTTTGTTTAATTAAATACGCAACTAAATCACGTTTATGCGCTTGTGGCACCATATGTACCGTTTGGTCTACCATCTCAGAAGCCGTGTTACGTTTTGCTACTTCAACAAAACCAGGATTATTCAATAGGCTGTCGGCAAGACGTTTAATTTCATCGGCAAATGTTGCTGAGAACAATAAGTTTTGACGTTGCTTAGGTAATCTTGCCAAAATCTTTTTAATATCGTGAATAAAGCCCATGTCTAACATGCGATCCGCTTCATCTAATACCAATATTTCAATGCCAGATAAATCGACTTTTCCTTGGTTGGCTAAATCCAGCAAGCGACCAGGCGTAGCCACTAAAATATCAATCAATCGCTCTAAACGGTTAATTTGCGGATTAATGCTGACACCACCAAATACTACCATCGACTTTAAAGTTAAATATTTGCCATATGTCGTGACCGATTCGCCAATTTGCGCAGCCAATTCACGTGTGGGTGTCAAAATCAAACAGCGTGGCTTGCCTTTGGCTGGATGAGCAGCTGGTTTTTGCGAGAGTAAATGTAAAATTGGCAAGGTAAAACCTGCCGTTTTTCCTGTACCAGTTTGTGCGCCAGCGAGTAAATCGCCGCCTTGTAAAACCAGTGGAATTGCTTTCGTTTGAATGGGTGTTGGTGTGGTGTAACCAGCATCTTGAATGGCTTTTAATAGCGGTTCTGCTAAGCCTAAATTTTTAAAATCACCTGCAATAATAATAGGTTGACTTGAGTCAGTGTTTGTAACTTCGTTGTTCATTAATTGTTTTCCTACGGCGGCCAATTGCACGACGGCAATACCAATCGAGGCAGACGAATATAAGGATTGTCTAGTATGACGATTGAGCGTAATCAGTCATCTTTATCATGCCGCTACGCTGATTGGTAGTGCGTAGGGTTGTGGCTATTATACAAGCTTTTTAAGCTTCGCTTTCACTATCTGAATGAAATGATTAATTGGCTTGCAATACAACATAAGTAAACACAACGTAGCGTAGCAACTTTCCGGTGCTGACCAATATTAAAAACCACCATAAACGAATACGTAACACACCAGCTACTACCGTCAAGGGATCGCCAATTATCGGCACCCATGCCAATAACAGTGACCATAAGCCATATTTTTTAAAACGTTGTTCTGCAACGATAAATTCTTGTTCTGATAGATTCAGCCATCGTTTAATAACCCCTAAACTTGCCCAATAACCAAGCGCGTAATTGACCAATGAGCCAAATACATTACCGACGGTTGCGACAAGAATGAGTGTATTAGGCGATGCGCCAGTGAGTAATAATGCGCTCAATACCAGCTCGGAACTTAAGGGCAAGATTGTAGCGGCAAGAAATGCCGCAATAAAAAGACCAACATAACCAAACTCAGCAAAATATTCCATGCTGAAAATAAATTAAGAGTTTTGCTCTTTGCTATTCATCATCCAAGCAAATAATGAGTTACGCATGACTTCTTCTGCCGACATATCAACCGGTGTGACCCACTCTTTAGGGACAAACACCGTATAGCCGCCAATGTTATAACCCATAGGCAAAAATACCGCGACACGGTCTTTAGGGCTAAACCCTGCTGGAAAAGCTTCTGCAGATTGCATCGTAATTAAGCCAATCATTTCTAAATCAGAGTTTGGCGATTTTAAAATCACCGCTTGCTGTGATGCGGCTTCTTGCACGGGATTAAAGTAATCAGCAAAGTTTTTTAAGGATAGGTAAATGCTTTTTACCACTGGAATGTTGGCAAAAGGAAATTCAACCATGGATAACAGCTTGAGAATCAGGCTATGAGAAATTAAGTAACCCAATATCACAATGCTACCAATACCAATGGTAAGCCCCATGCCTGGAATATAAGCATCTCCCACAATAGGCGTTATCCAAGATTTGAAGAATTGTTCAGACCATGTCCAAAACACATAGACGAAATAAATAGTTAAGCCAATTGGCAAAACAGTAATTAACCCACGAAAAAAATATTGGTATAGTCGTTTCATTGTATTTTGTTCATTTCAAATCAATATCTACATTGCTATTGCGCTAGGTTTAAAGTGCATGAGATTAACAGCCACATGAGTATGATTGTCGATCAAGTGCAAGTTTTATATTTTACGCCTTGCTCAGCTACCGTAATCTGCATACATTTTTCTGTTACTGGAATACGAATCAATGGCTGCTCGATCAGCATATTAACATACACAATAATTGCCACAGCATCAGCATGATCATTGGGTAGTTTAATATCCTTCAATACGGTACGTGGCGCCATTTCAATTGATAAAACACCAACATGGTGGCGACGCAATAAGCTACTTTTCTGATGAAACCATGCCCAGCTTGTCTTCGGTATGTTGTCAATTGCTTTGGCATCCTGAATAAAGACGACATCAATCGCAGTGGTGCTGCCTTGATTGGCATTTTCTTGTGTGATGAACGATAAGCGTTCTAAGGCGTTATTGGCAACCAATTGCATTGGATTCAAAGCGCAAGCCGACAGTGAAATAGCAGTAAAACTGATCAATAATTGCATTAAAAAACGAGACATGACGCAATCCTAACGTGGCAATAAACGGTATTCAATCATTCAATCACTTGGTTTTATATTAACAATATTTTCAATCCAATTAAAATCAATACAACACCACCAAATAGTTCTGCTTTGCTTTCTAGTTTGGTGCCACTTTTTGCCCCAACCAACACACCTACGTAGCTAAAAACGGTGGTTGTGACTGCGGCTAAAGCATCAATGCTGGTTGCGATGGCAAGTAATAACATTGCTGGATGTGTGATGTTTTTGATGTTTTCTTCTATGTTTGCAGAAAACGACTCATGGATCATTTTTCCACCAATAATGAGCAATAAGGAAAAGGCAATCCAGTCAGCATATGCATCAACCCAGCCTAGAATGCCTTTGCCAGCCCAGTAGCCAATCAATGGCATGAGGCCTTGGAATAAACCAAAATAGAGGGCTGCTATGAAAGCTAATTTTTTACGGTTGACGCTCTGTTTGGCGCCTAAGCCAATTGAAACAGCAAATGCATCCATGCTTAATGCTAATGCCAAAAAAAAGACGGCTATCATTGAATATACCTAACCAATTGCGTGTGAATAAAGCGATCAATCACTAGCATGATTGTGACTCACAAATGAGATGCCTGATTGAATCGCTTTTCAGTTAATAGCTTACTATTTTACTTATATTTAAGTGAACAATAGTTAATCTTGTCAAAAAATCATTTTCTAAATCTAATTAAGAATTATTCTCAAAAAGACTTGACTTGTATTTTCTTATTGATAATAATTCTCATTATTGTAAATTTGAGTATACAGTTTGATGTTATCTGTCACCACCAACTAGAGTCATGCAAACGAAAGACGATAAGAAAGAAGCAGTGTTCGTGAACAATACAATCGACAGCAATAAGCTATTTGCTGAGACGAACGAGATTACCATTATTCATAATGGAGAAGCTTATCGATTAAGGCTTACCAGTAAAGGTAAGTTAATTTTAACGAAGTAAATAGGTTAGTAGCCAGCCACCCAGCCAATTTAAGGCAGCCAGGCAGCCAGTCAACACCGCATACTAAAAATTGAAGGATAGTTATGCGAAATTCATTGCGCTTGCGCTGTTTAAGCACGCTTTTTGCCACCAATGTTGTTGCTGCAGCTTATGCAGCAGAACCTAATCAAGTGACTGCATTAGATGCGGTGACTGTTTATGCAACACGAAGTCCGCAGTCAACATTTGATGTTCCGTCGATTGTTTCTACCATTGATCCAACCGCACCAGGCAATGCGGTTGCAGGTGATATTGGCGATCTCTTAGAGTTTATACCAGGGGTTGAAGTTGATAACGGTCCGCGTCGTAATGGGCAAACCATTTCAATTCGCGGGTTTGACGATGAAGCTATTATTACCTTAATAGATGGCCGCAGACAAAACTTTGAATCAGCACATGATGGGCGCTTTTTTATTGACCCTTCTTTATTAAAAAGGGTTGAAATTGTGAAAGGCGCATCATCGGCCATTTACGGTGGTGGTGCTATTGGTGGTGTGGTTGCTTTTGAGACAAAAGATGCTGCCGATTTTTTAGCGCCCGGAGAAACAAAAGGGGTCTACACCTCATTTGGTTACCGAAGCGCAAACAATGAAATTTCACCTGTGGTGACTGGTTTTGCTCGGTCTGGCGGCTGGGATATTCTGGCCAGTATTAATTACCGAAATTCAGGTGATATTGAGCTAGGTAATGGCAATCAGTTAGATACTGAAGATAAAGTGTTGTCAGGCTTGTTTAAAGCGGGATATACATTCAATGACTTCCATACACTCAAACTCCAAGCACAGATTCTGAATAATGATGGTCAAGAGCCCAATAATGGTGCGGGCGGGATTACAGTGTCCAACCCCCTTGTGGATAAGCAGGTGAGGGATAATCAGTTCAGTGTTAAATATGCCTATGCAAACCCTGATAATCAGTGGCTGAGCCCTAAAATACATTTCTATTACAACGATACTGAAGTAGAAGAAGTGGATATTGTAGGTAGCACAAATGCAGGTAGAGTGCAGGTGCGTGAAATCAACACCATGGGCCTTACTATTGATAACCAATCGCTTTTTGCCTTTCATGATGGCAATAAGCATACATTGAGTTATGGCTTTGAAATCTATAACGATCAGCAGACAGGTAAAAATTCATTTATTGGAGCAAGAGCTGGTGTGCCAGATGCTGAAGCGACTAACTATGGATTTTATGTACAAGATGAAATTGCACTGAAAACGACAGTTGGTGACTTTCTGATTATTCCAGCTGCGCGATTTGATCAATATAAAAGCAATGATCAGAATGGCAACTCGCAGGACGAAAATGAAGTGTCACCTAAGCTTTCAGCAAGCTATAAACCAACAAAAAATATGGTGTTATTTGGTAGTTGGGCACAAGCATTTAGGGCGCCTAACTTAACAGAGTTATATCCAGCAGGGCAACATTTTCCTGGCGTGTCATTTTGTCCATCAGCATTCCCTGGATGTCCTCCGGTGCCACTCGTCACCATTTTTCCTAACAATAACTTTATTGCCAACCCTAACCTTAAGCCAGAAACAGTCAGAACAATTGAGTTAGGTGCGGGCTTTAATGTTGATCGTATTTTAACCAGCAATGATCAAGCAAGAATAAAGGGTTCATTCTATGAAAGTACTGGCGATGACTTTATTACCCAAGAAGTGAATATTTTTGCGGGGACCACTCGAAACTTTAATATTTCACAAGCCAAATTGCGTGGTTGGGAATTGGATGGTCAATATCAAGCAGGCAATTTTAATGCAAGGCTTGGACTCTCGTATGTGAAAGCAACCAATGAACAAACTGGCGAGTATTTATCAAACAATGTACCACTCACATTAGTCACTGATTTTAATTATCGATTCAGTTCGATAGATAGCATTATTGGATGGCGGAGCCGCTTTGCCGAGGCGAACGATAGAGTGGGGGCTAATGATGAAGCTACTGCTGGATATGGGGTGCATGATCTGTACTATCGCTGGGCACCTAGCAACCAATTCAAGCATTTGACTATTGATATGGGGATTGAAAACCTGTTCGATAAAGCTTATGCCAGACGCTTTGCCACTTTGTTTGAAGAAGGGCGCAGTTATGTCGCTAGGGTAGCGTATCAATGGTAGTCACTCGCTTTGCTAGCGCTGATTTAGACGCAAGTTGGTTTGTCTATCTTGCGTTATCAGTGGGTGTGCACATGCTAATACTCTCAGGTATTCAATTAGATACCTCGCCGCAGCTAATACCTGAGTTGACTAGCATGAAAATCCATCTAAAGGCTGGACAGGCTGCACATGCGCCACCCACGCCAGATCAGTCAATCGCCAAGCCATTGCAGAAAAAAGTGGTTACAGAAGCGCGTGCTAAACACGCTATTCCGTTACCACAAAAACAGCTTATCCAAGCACAACAGTCTGCAATAGCAACGCAAGCACCATCACAGCGCCATGTCGAGACAACACCTGTTATTGAAAATAAGCAGGCTGATGTGATGACATCTACGCTTGCATCAGATCAAGCAACAGAAAAAGAAATGCCAATGCAGCCTGTGCCAAGTCAAATGGCTGATTCGACCAAAGAAGAGCTTGGCAATCGGATTTTTGAAGCAAAGTATCGCAAACAAACAGCCCCTATTTATCCCACCCGAGCACTAGAGTTGGGTTATCAAGGCAATGTCACTTTGCATGCTGAAATTATGCCTTCTGGCCTACCGCGTGAACTTAAGGTGGTGAAGTCTTCAGGATATAGCCTGCTTGATAAAGCGGCATTAGCCGCTGTAAAAAAATGGGAGTTTGAACCAACCCATATGAATGGTAATGCAATGGTAAGTTGGGTCAGAGTGCCCGTTAATTTTGTTATTCAATAAAGCTACAAGAAGGAGCAAAGCAAGATGACCGTATCGAATATTAAAGCAATAGAAAATATTAAAGAGCGCTATGAAGCCTTAAAACATCAACAGCCTGAATTGCGCGCACGCGATGCTGCAAGCCAGTTGGGTGTCTCAGAAGGCGAGTTGCTTGCCTCACGAGTGGGTGTCGATGCCACTCGACTCATTGATGATGCAGAGAAAATTTTACGTGCTGTTTTGCCGTTGGGTGAAGTGATGGCGCTAACCAGAAACAATGGATGTGTGCATGAACGCAAAGGTGTTTATGATAATGGTAGCTTTTCCAAACATGGACCTATGGCCATGGGCTTGTTTGTCAATCCCGATATCGATTTGCGTCTGTTTATGAATCATTGGGCCTATCATTTTGCAGCGATTGAGCAAACACGTGGTGGACCAAGAAAAAGTCTTCAATTCTTTGATAAAGCAGGTGTGGCTATTCATAAAATTTATTTGACACCGTATTCAAACGAAGATGCTTATGATGATCTTGTTAGACTATACCGTCATGATAACCAGAAAAATACAATAAAAATAGAAGCTTATTCGTATCAATCGGATGAAAAGCAAGATCAGGAGATTGATTGGCAAGCCTTTCGATCTGCATGGGAAAACTTGAAAGATACGCATGATTTTCATCCTATGTTGCGCAAATTTAAAGTGGGTAGAGAGCAGGCTTTTAGCAAGATTGGAGCTGATTTCGCCTATGAGGTAGATTGTACGGCCGCACGCAAAGTATTAACGTTAGTGCGTGATAGACAAGCCGAAATGATGGTGTTTGTTGGCAATCATGGCTGCATTCAAATTCATACTGGCCCAGTCAGCAAATTATTGGAACATGGCACTTGGTTTAATGTGATGGATCCTAACTTTAACTTGCATTTGCAAGAGCAAGACATTGCCCGAACCTGGGTGACAAAAAAACCAACTGTAGATGGCATTGTCACCGCTTTAGAAATTTTTGACAAACAGGGCGAGATAATGGCCACTTTCTTTGGCAAGCGTAAACCGGGTATTCCAGAGCTAACCGCATGGCGCGACATCATTGCAGAGATTCCATGCAAGCAAGAGATTTCACATGTTGCCTGATTGGTTTTTGCTACTAGGCATCACAGGCTGGCCTTTGGCCGTTTGTGCTGTCTTAACGTTGGCCATTAGCTTCGAGCGTATCGTTTTCTTTGCCAGAAATCACCTTGCATTTAACAAGCACGAGCAAGCGTTATCTGATTATTTGCGAGCGCATCAATCACTGGCTAAACCATTGCGAGATGAAATGGTTGGCGTAATGTTGAATGAGTTACAACCAGCTTATTATCGTGGTTTGAAAGTCATGCGCATGATTTCCACCGTTAGTCCTTTGCTAGGATTATTAGGCACCATCTTAGGGATTATTGTGGCATTCAAAACCATTGCCTTGCAAACAGGCCCAGTATCGCCCAGCTTGATTGCAGACGGCTTGTGGGAAGCACTGCTAACAACCGCAGTCGGTTTAATGATTGCCTTGCCTGCCTTGGTGCTTGCACAAATATTTAGATATATGGGCGAGAAAAAACTCAGCCTTTTAAGCCTACGATTGAACAAACTATCGATCAATATCGAGATGGATGCCCGTGTAAAACAATCTAACAATAGCGAGGCGAGGCATGAAAGGAAAATGGCATGATTCAGCTACAAGACTCAAACGCACACGACAGTGCTTTGTATGATTTGCTGCCAGATCTGACACCAATGTTAGATATTTTATTCATATTATTGGTGTTCTTTATGCTGTCTGCTGGTGCGGTATTTCAAGCGCTAGATTTGACCTTACCATCTAGCGTTACCGAAGAACTTGCCATTGTGAATGCGCCTAAACAAATTATGCTTGAAATTCGTGCGCATGATTACGCACTGGATGGACAAGTGATAGTTGAGGTTGGGCAACTGCAGCAAACGATTGTTGAGGTGGTTAAACAAAAGCCATCGCATGAGCTCATTATTGCTGGCGATAAGGATATTTCAATACAAAGGCTGTTAAGCGTGCTCACGCATTTGCAGTCGCAAGGCATTCAAAGTGCCAATATTTTAATGCAGAAAGACAAGTAGAATGAAAGTAGCCATCACCTTTTTCTTATTATTACTAACGACCCTAGCCCACGCGCAAGTGCCACAACGGATTATCACTATAGGTGGCGCGTTAACTGAGATTGTCTACGCACTGAATGAGGAATCACGACTCATTGCTAATGATACAACCAGTTATTACCCTAAGCCTGCAGAGTCACTACCTAAAGTGGGTTATCAGCGCGCATTATCGGCAGAAGGCATTTTGTCACTTTATCCAGATATGGTGATATTGACTGACGAGGCTGGCCCACCAACCGTGATAGCGCAAATACGAGCGGCGGGCGTCACCATTCTTGAGATCAAAGCAGGTCGTTCATTAGACGATATAAAAAATGCAGTGCATGTAATAGCCAAGGCCTTAGATTGCGAAGAAAAAGCAAAAACAGTTATCGCAAAACTTGATAAACAAAACGAACAATTAATCGCATTGACGCGCAATCATACCAACCAAAAGAAGGTGATGTTTATTCTTCAAAATGGTGGTGGTGCACCCATGGTTGCAGGTAAGGAAACAGCCGCAGATAGTATGGTAAAACTCTCAGGAGCAAGTAACGTGGTAACAGACTATCGCGGTTATAAACCCTTAACGCCAGAGGCGGCAGTGCGTTTAAATCCAGAAGTAATTTTAATCACAGCACAAGGGCTAGAACAATCTGGCGGCAAGCAAGCACTGTTAAAAAGTCCAGGCTTATCGCTAACGCATGCGGCAAAACAAGGCAATGTCATTGCTTTTGATTCATTGCTCATCTTGGGTTTTGGTCCGCGCACAATTGAAGCGGCCATCACGCTCAATCAAGCCTACAAACGTTTATGAATACATTAGTCAATAAGCGCTCGCTTGCTGTGAATATTGAGTATCAGAAAACAGCCATTTTATGGGCGCTAGCACTGCTCTTAATCATCACTTTAATGATCGCTATTTCTATAGGCGCAACGTCTATTCCAGTATGGTCTATTATCAATGGTGATCTGACTGAAGCGCAGCAAGGCGTGCTTTCAGTAATACGATTGCCGAGAGTGTTGCTAGCATGTGTCGTTGGTGCGGCGCTAGCTGTATCAGGCGCCGCCATGCAAGGGTTGTTCCGCAATCCTTTAGCAGATCCTGGTTTAATTGGTATCTCTAGTGGCGCAGCGCTTGCCGTTGCTGCCATGATTGTGATGGTAGGGCCAGTGACTGGATTATTCGGCTTATATGGCATTAGTGTGGCCGCCTTTATGGGTGGCTCAGCTACCGCATTATTGATTTTTCAATTTGCGCACATCACCGGCACATTTTCTGTTACTTACATGCTATTAGCCGGCATAGCAATCAATGCACTGGCAGGTGCTGGCACCGGATTATTAACTTATTTAAGTAACGACGAACAGCTACGCACACTCACCTTTTGGACAATGGGAAGCCTAGGTGGCGCACTTTGGCCTGCTGTCATTGTTGTTATGACGGTCATCGTGCCATCAACACTATTATTGATTAAGCATGCAAAGCAACTGAATCTATTATTACTGGGAGAGCAAGAAGCGCACTATCTTGGGGTTAATACCCAACGTCTAAAAGTGATTGTCATTATGACCACTGCTTTATCAGTTGGCGCTGCCGTAGCAGTCAGTGGCATTATTGGTTTTGTAGGCTTGGTTGTGCCGCACCTTATACGGCTGAGCATTGGCCCCGACCATCGTCTGCTGATTCCTGCATCTGCATTATTAGGCGCCATTTTACTCGTGATTGCCGATACAGTTTCCCGCACAATTGTTTCTCCTGCAGAAATGCCTGTGGGCATTATTACCAGTTTAATCGGAGGCCCTTTTTTCTTGTGGCTACTCCTTAACAACACTTTAAGGAGTAAAGCATGATTTTGGCAAAAGACCTATGCGTGAAAGTAAGAGAACGCCTGCTACTAAATGATGTCTCGGCACAGATACCTGTAGCAAAAATCACTGCCATATTAGGGCAAAATGGCGCAGGAAAATCCACTTTACTAAAATGTTTAACAGGCGCCATACAGTTTCAGGTTGGCAGCGTTAGTATTAATAATCAATCCATACACGCATATTCGCTAGCGGAATTATCTAAAACGAGAGCGGTTTTATCCCAATCTACGGCCATTGATTTTCCTTTTACGGCTTTTGAAATCGTAAAAATGGGCCGCAATCCCTATAGCCACAGCAACAGTGCTGCCCAAGACGACAACATCGCCTACTTAGCACTAGAAGCGCTTGATTGCTTACCATTAAAAAACAGAGTATTTCCAACATTATCTGGAGGAGAACAACAGCGTGTGCAATTGGCAAGAGTCATTGCCCAACTATGGGATACCGAGAACACCTACCTCTTTTTAGACGAACCCACCTCCGCCCTAGATTTAAAGCATCAACACCAAGTATTAACCCTCATTAGCAACTTAGCGAAGCGTAAAAACATTGGCGTTTGTATGGTCATGCATGACCTTAATCTGGCTTTACGCTACGCCGATCAAGTATTGCTGATGAAAGCAGGCCAATTAATCGCAGCAGGCCAAACAAAAGAAGTCCTTACCTCTCACAATATAGAGCGTGTATTTGATATATCGCTAGATGCTATTTTGTTTAATAGAAGGCTGTTTCACTGACGCGATAATCAAGATGACTCGTCACTATTGAAAAGCGTCCATCAAATACAGGTTACCTCACTAAACTCAAACGCCAAATTGATCGCGCATTTGATACCACAGTGCACCCATCGCCGTAAACGGCACGCGGAATAGCCGCCCGCCTGGGAAAGGGTGGTGAGGCAAACGAGCAAACGCGTCGAAGCGGGTGGTATTGCCCAGTATGGCTTCGCTTAAGACGCGACCAATTAAGTGGGTAAAGGTGATGCCATGGCCAGAGCAACCTTGAGAGTAATAAATGTTGGGCGAAAGCGTTCCGACTTGAGGCAAGCGTGAGAGAGTAAGTAAAAAGTTGCCTGTCCAGCCAAAATCAACCTTCACACCTTTTAATTGTGGAAACACCTTTTCCATTTGTGGACGGATCAGCGCGGTGACTTCTTTCGGGTCACGTGCACCATAGACCACGCCACCACCAAACAGCATGCGTTTGTCGCCTGTGATACGGAAATAATCGAGCAGGAAGTTGTTATCCTCTACGCAATGATCTGATGGCACGAGCTCGTCGGCCAATGCACCGAGTGGCTCGGTGGTGATAATCTGCGTGCCGCAGGGCATCGATTTAGCAGCAAGTTTTGGCTCTAAGTCGCCAATGTAGGCGTTGCAAGCTATGATGACATGGCGCGCCTTCACTTGACCTTGCTCGGTATGCACAGTGGCGGGTTCTCCGCGATCTATTTTTACCACAGCGCAGTTTTCATAAATTGTACCGCCCAAGCTCTCTAGCGCAGTCGCTTCGCCTAACGCCAAATTGAGTGGGTGAAAATGACCACCAGTTGGGTCAATAAGCAGGGCAGTATAACGTTCAGTATTCACATATTGACGCACTTCGGCTGGGGTATCGACCAAGGTCAAACCCGGATGGCCCCATTTTTCCCATAGCTTCTTTTGTTCTTCTAATCCTTTAGCCTTGCGAGGGCTAATAGCGGCAAAAATACCGCCATTTTTCAAATCGCAATCAATGTTGTATTTTGCAACGCGTTCCCGAATCACCTGCGCACCCTCAAACATCATATGCGCCAGCGGTTCAGCCACGGCTTTGCCGTAGTTGCGCTCAATCACATCAATATCGCGCGAAAAACTATGCACAATCTGACCGCCATTACGACCAGAAGCCCCCCAGCCCACGCGCGCCTGCTCTAAAACCACCACTTTCAACCCAGCTTCAGCCAGTGCGATGCCAGCAGAAAGACCCGTATAACCCGCGCCAACAATGCATACATCAGCCTCAGTGCTACCTTGCAAAGGCGAACGTTCAGGCGATGCATGAGCCGAGTGCGCATAATAAGAAGGCGCGTGCTGTTGCGCGTTGCGATGGTTGGATGTATGGATGGATGGGGTAGGGTTTAACATTTATTGATTTGCTCCATGCTTCAAATTTTGCGATTAACCTTGCAATTGCACACCTGCAAAAGCGCGACCATGCTTACAAGGCATAGTTTAAATAATGAGCCATTATATGAAATGTGCCAAGTGGAAAATGCAAAAGACAAGCCAAAGCTAATGGCTCGTATTAGCATTGCGCAATACGCCGTAATCTAGTGCGTTGGGTTACGCGAAATAGCCCCGTTTTTATTGGCTATCTACAGTCATAGTAGGGCGTCAATAAGCGTAGCGCATTGCGCCGTATAGCTGTAAACATGCGGCGCAATGCCTTTCAGTTATTGCGCCCTACGCGAGTAACGTTTAAGCTGTGCGGAGCGACGTGAGGAGCGTCCGAACAAGCGCATTGTTATATGATTTAATTTATTAACCTGATTGCGTAAAAATTAAATGGTAATATTTTACGCATAACAGGGATTGTAATAAGTTGGCTTTCATGTAATTTATCGGTTGTTTTAACCTCAATAAATTCGATATTACCATTTTTTACTATAGTAAGATCTGGCCAGCCATTTCGGTATAAATAAGGATCTTCTGCGATTTTTTTTGCAACTTGACAGAATAATTCTTTGTCAACCGCGTCAAATACTAGTGTAGCAAATTCAACGTTTAATTCTGGATACTCCATAGAAATAAATGGTTGTGAGATTATTTCTTCAAAATTCGTAATATATTGTTCTTTTGTGACATTATTTATTTCTGATATAACATCATCAATTTTATCTTTTAAAATTGTAAATTGAGCCTCTAGGTATCTTGTACAGGCATCATTTCTTTCATTGAATGGATTGTATTCCGCAAGCTTATTAAGCATCAATGCCTTAAGAACAGTTAAAAACCCAATTCCTTCACAACTAACTCCTTCATAGCCTAGTGACTTAAAATGAGCAAGAGCCGCAGGCTCTGGCCTACCGACATATTGAAGTTTTACTATTTCTAATTCTAAGTTGATTGCCTTGCACTGTTTAGGCAGGGGGAGACGGGATATAGCATACATCTTACCGAATTCAGTTAATTGACCATTTGAATTAGTGATTTTTCTTTGATTCAATGCTTGTAATGTTGATTTATTTAGGTCTTCTGAATTTCCATTTTTATATAAACTCAAAATGGATTTATTCATTAAAGGCGTTAATTTCTTCATTAACAACTATCTTAATTATATGGAATTCGGATATTAACGACAGAGCCATTAGATGTTGTTCCGCTAATGTCAACATATACTGGTGGAGCACCCCAATCATCAGTTAATAACTGATGTATTAATTCTTTCCCCTCATAACCTTGATTTTGAAGTATCTCTAGTTGACAGATAAATTCATCCTCCTCGGTTAGCTCTTGCAAACCACCATCAACCAACTTTATTGAAACTTGAATCATTCGGTAATCCCTTCTTGAATATAACGTAAAGTAGACACCAAAAAAGAACCTAAAATTTATTAAGGCTAGTGTCTATTGTGATGTAGTATTTATTTATCATATTTAAATCAATTATTTATTACTTTTTATCACACCTGTTTTCTGTTCTATTGGCATGGTAAACACACCTTGTAAGAACACATTACTTCTGTTTACCTAACGCCATCATATCACTCACACTCAACCATCGCCATTCGCCAACTTTTAAATCATCTGGCAGTTTAAGTTCGCCAATTTGAATGCGTTTTAAGCCTTCTACACGGTTACTAATGGCGGCGACCATGCGTTTGACTTGGTGGTATTTGCCTTCTGCTAAGGTCATATGAATCACGTTATCTGAAAGGCGGGTGCAGTCTAGCGCGGCAATAGGTGCATCTTCGTCAACCAGTTGTACGCCTTTTAAAATATGGTCGATTTGTTCGTCGCTGATGGGGTGTTTACAGGTTACTTCATATACTTTGGGGACTTTGTGTTTGGGTGAGCTCATTTTGTGGATAAACTGACCATCGTCTGAGATTAAAATTAAGCCCGTTGTATCTTCATCTAATCGCCCAATGCATTGCACACCGCGTTCGACTAATGGATGGGGCAATAAGCTGTAAATGGTGGGGTGATGTTGGGTTTTGTGTGAGCATTCGTAATTGCTTGGTTTATGCATCATCAAATAGGATTGTTCTTTGTAATCCCATGCTTCGCCTTGCACGGTGAAGTGCAAATTGTCTAGTTCAAATGTTGCGCTTGGGTCGTCGCATAACTCACCATTAACGGTGATTTCTTCATTAATAATCATGATGCGGCATAGTTTGCGCGAGCCAAAACCTTGGTTATGCAATATGCGCTCTAAGTTGTTTGTTTTTGCTTGTTTAGCCACTTCTATCCTATTATTTAACCATTTTTAACCGTGTAGTAAGACGTAAACATAAGGCAATACAATTGCGCTTAATACACCATTTAAGCCCATTGCCATGCTGGCAAAAATCCCAGCTTGTTCGTTGACGCTAAAGGCGCGGGTAATGCCTAAACCATGTGCGCCAACGCCAATCGCCGTGCCGCGAATCCACCAAGGTCTTATCTTAAACATATCCAAAATATAGGGCGCTAAAATGGCGCCTAAAATACCGGTAATAACAGTAAATACGGCGGTGAGGGTAGGCGATACTTGAATGCGTTCTGCAATGCCCATTGCAATAGGTGCGGTCACGGATTTGGTATACATGCTACCAACAATGCTATCGCCCGCATTCATATATTTGGCAATCAATACGGCGCTAGCAATGGAGGCAATGCTGCCCGCGATTAAGGCAACAAAGATAGGGAACATTTTGCCTTTCATTTGTGCAAAGCCACGATAAATGGGTACCGCTAATGCAACGGTTGCCGTACCCAGTAAAAAGTGCACAAACTGCGCGCCTTCAAAATACTTTTGATACGCATCTCGATTGGTATCACCAAAACCAAATTGCGAAATAATCACCGAAATCAGCACAATGGAGATCGCGGCAGGATTTAAGATTGGATTGCGATTGGATTTGACGTAGAGCGTATAACCAATTTGATAAGTCGCTAGCGTTAATACCAATGCAAATAAAGGATCGCCAGAAAGGTAAACCCAAATTTCGGAGATAGGGAGTCGATCAGTCACTTTTCTCTCCCGTTATTTTGCTCGCATTCTTTTTCTGGTTTGCTTTGTTACGTCGCTCTTGTTTACGCTTTTCGATTTCTAGACGCCTATCTTCATCCAGCTCTTTCATCTCTTGTTTATAAGCTTTGGTATGTGCATAAGCAGGCTCTTTGATGCTGAATAACTTGAGCACGAGGGCAGTAACCGCAATCGCTAAAATAACGCTCACAACGAGCGCAACACTCACGGCCAGTGCATGTGTTTTTAATTCGGGTAAAAATAAAATAACGCCAACGGATGCAGGTACAAATAATAAAGCCAGATGTTGCCGAAAAGCATCGGCGACCAAGCCTAAAGATGGATTCACTTCGCCTTTAATAGATAAAAATGCGACCAATAAAATCAGACCAATAACGGGGCCTGGCATGCTCGGCAGTAAGAATCGAGAAACCAGTTCGCCTATCCCTTGCCACAGAAAGATTTGTACTAAACCATCAATCATATCAACCGTGTTTTTTCTTTTATCAATGAATATAGCAATATTGTAAGGCCATTGCAGACCGATTAACCAATGAAATACGCTAAATAATCAATTTCGACGCGTCCATCAGTTAAAATGTGGCTGATATTGATTATTTAAACAAGTT
>CBFHHI010000018.1:0-31043 GCA_965655675.1 Methylophilaceae bacterium
AGGGGATGACTCCGCAAAGTGAATACCGCCCAACAGAATACGTGCAAGGCTGGCTTAGTTTTTGGTTTGATGAAACCAAGCGCCTGCAAGTTGCCAAACAGTTTCAGCAATCACGCATTGCATTCATTGAGCGCATTTGGCTTAAAGACAAAGACCTGCAAGCAGAAGGTTTTGGTAGTCAAGCTGAAACACTGCAAAATGCCCTGCAACGCTACGCCCAGCAAATCGAGCGAGTCAGCAAAGTAGGTGATTTGTTAATGCACGAGGCCAGCCTTACCAAACAACTCTACAAACTCGCCACCAATCTTACAGAGCAAACAGATTTCAGTCGCCAACACGACGGCCAAGACCTCGCCAATGCCTTTTTAAACCACGGCAACTATCTAGCCTACGGCCTCGCCGCCACCACACTATGGGTGTTAGGCATTCCGCACGGCTTTGCCGTCATGCACGGCAAAACAAGACGCGGCGCACTAGTGTTTGATGTAGCAGATTTAATCAAAGATGCCATCGTGCTGCCTTGGGCATTTGTGTGTGCCAAAGAGAAAACCACCGAGCAAGAATTCAGGCAGCAACTCCTGCAAAAATTCACCGACCACAACGTGCTAGAGTTTATGTTCAATCAGGTCAAACAAGTGGCATTGCAAAACCAAGGAGGTGAAGCATGAGCAAACAACATCATGTCATCAGCATTATGGGTGAAACGATTACAGTCACTAGCGACGATTACATCTCCCTAACCGATATGCTCAAAGCAAAAGACGGCGATTTTTTTATAGCAGACTGGTTACGTAATCGCAATACCATCGAATATTTAGGGATATGGGAAAGAATACACAACCCAAATTTTAATTATGGCGAATTCGCCATAATTAAAAGTTCGGCAGGCCTCAACAGCTATAAACTGAGCACTAAAGAATGGGTCAATAAAACCCATGCGATTGGCTTGCAAGCAAAAACGGGACGCTATGGCGGCACATACGCCCACAAAGATATCGCTTTCGAATTTGCGATGTGGATTAGTGCAGAATTTAAAATTTATTTGATCAAAGAATTTCAGCGTCTAAAAGAAAAAGAACAGACCCAACATGGTTGGAATGCCCGACGGGCGCTGACAAAAATGAACTACCGTATTCATACCGATGCGATAAGAAATCATCTACTCCCTCCAAGTTTAAGCTTTGAGCAAATGCAACTTATATATGCAAATGAAGCTGATGTTTTAAACATGGCGCTATTTGGCACCACAGCAAAACAATGGCGGCAGCAAAATCCCGAAAAAGAAGGCAACATTCGAGACTACTCCAACACCGCACAACTGGTATGTTTGGCAAACTTAGAAAGTATCAACGCCGTTTTTATCAATGAAAACATCTCACAACCTGAACGCCTAAAAAAGCTAAACCAAATTGCAATATCGCAAATGCAAATATTGCTTGAAGACACATTTGTACAAAATTTGGAGCAAAAAGCACCATGATGGTCACTTTTGTTAGCCAATGCCAGAAAAAAGCACTCAACCGCACAAGGCGCGTGCTTGATGCCTTTGCCAACCGCATAGGCGATAACACCTGGCAAACCGTAATTACCGAAGATGGCTTAATCGCCGTTAAAAAACTCCTTCGCAAAACCGCCACAAAAAACACCGCCGTCAGTTGTCACTGGATACGCTCCCGCGCCAGAAGTGAGTTGGTTTGGGTGGTGGGGAATCGGAGTCAGTTTAACCATTCAGGGATTGTTCCAGTCAACACAACCAGTAAAGAGCTCATTATGGACATTGTTATTAGAAAAGCAGAACCAAACACCTTGTATGCAAATACACAGTTGCAAAGGTTGGATGAACATTTATTTGCGGTTGCCTACGTTGCGGAGCAACTACATCAACATCTTTTGCCTGAACAAAATAAACAATCTATCGCTGCTTTTATTGCTGGATGCTTACATGACTTAGGGAAGATTGACCCATTTTTTCAAGATTGGGTAAAAAACCCAAAGAAAAAAGACTTTGTAGCCGAGGATGGTCAACATATTGATGACAAAAAATTTAGCTTTGATAACCATCCAAGACATAATGAAATTTCTGTTTTGCTCTATCATCTGCTTGATAACAACGCACTAAAACACATTAGTCTTGGCAATAAAAAAACCATTAAACATGCAGTTTATTGGCATCACGCCAAACCATTTCGTAAAGCTGAAGGTTTTTCTACCTATGGAGAAATACATAAAAAATTCAGTAATAACTTAAAAGGTATAGCTTTTGATCAAGTATTGAAAAATACAATTCAACTACTTAAAAACGTAGAAGCTATTGATAAACAATACCGTGCCACAGAAGGGACTGTTGTTGCAAACGCTTATATTGAAACTTATGATTTAGACTTGATAGCTGAGCAGGGTGAGTTGCCTTTACCGAGCTATAAAAAATATGAGTTAGAGGAAAGTCCGCAAAACTACACAAGTCATATCAGACACAACGCGGATAATAATATCGTCCGATCTTGTCTGATTACAGCAGACAGATGGGTGTCTGCATTTTCGCCAGTAGACTTACAGCAACATATTAAAAACAAAACACTAGAGGCTTTTGTTACCGAGCAATTATGGGTTGAAAGTAGTTTATGTTCACAAATTGAAACCTGTTTAACCCAGTTTCCAGCAGGTGAGCGTTCAAAACAACAATCCCAAAAAGCGCATGAGTTAGTAAAAGCAGAAAGTGTCGCGGTATTAGCTGGCGCAGCAGGTTCCGGTAAAACCAAAATTGCACTTGAGTGGGCAAAGTTAAAAAACGCGCAACAAATTATATGGATTTGCCCAAGGGTGCAAATTTGCCAAGGCCTTTTTCACGAGTTAATTTCAGAGCAATACTTGCCCAATTCAAAGATTGAAATTAATACGGGCGAGTTTAAATTTTCCAATCAATGGGACAAGCCTACCGCAGAGAAGGAATATTTCTCAGGCGATGTTGTCATCACTACAATTGACCAAATTTTTGGTGCGATTATTACCCATACAAAAGCAAACACACTCATTAATTTTCTTAATGCACATATTGTGTTTGATGAATATCACGAATATATCAATATGCCTGCTTTTAATTTGTTGTTTGCAGAGTTAATTTCCTGCAAACAACAACAAGGTCAACAGGCAAATACATTGATGGTTTCTGCCACACCGCCATATTATTATTTACATCAAATTTTAGAAATTGACCGTGACGACATTATTGAGATGCCGTCTTTCAACTTAAGTGATTATCGTATTGAGTTCAAGCTATTTGATGAAGCTATGCCAGCAGATAATCCTCTGTATCAAACACATCCATCTAAAACATTTGTTATCAGCAATACTGCCATCACCGCCCAAAAGAGCTTTATTAAAAATCAGCATCAAGAGAATGCTGTTTTATTACATTCAAAATTCAAAAAAAGTGACAAAAAACATTGGTTTGGTGAGGTATATGAAAGCTTTAAAAAGCAAGGTAATAATAAATTTTCAATATTGCGAAGTGGACCTATTGTCCAAGCTTCTCTCAATATAAGTTGTGATTACATGGTGAGCGAAATGACCTCGCCAGAAAACTTGCTGCAAAGACTTGGTCGCTTAGACCGCTTCGGAGAAAACCAGAAAACCACTAATGTGCTAACCGTTGCTATTACTGATGATGTGATTAACGGTAAATCGAAAGGAAGTAGCTCAAGATTTTTAAACAACCTACACAGCCTACAAACCAGTAAAGTTTGGTATGACTATTTGCAAGAAAAGCTGGATGGAAAAACTTTCAAACTACCTGAATTATATGGTTTGTACAAAAGCTTTTATGAGCAAAATACCAAGGCAAAAGAAGCGGTAGCTTCAGATTTAACAGCAGCACTTAAAAAGAGTGTGCAACTGATTAGCGAGAAAGTGATAGACCCAATTACTGTACCACCTAGAAACATTCAAAATAAAGGTGGCGCAAAAATCAGTAAGCATTCTTTACGCGGTGATAATCGCTTTGTACAAATGGCGGTTTGTGATCTAACCAACCCTAATCAACCCATATTCACAGAGCAATACGCTTACCAGTCACCAGTTAACGAGAGAGAAGAGTTTGACAACTTAACCGCCGCAACAGAAGAAATACAAGGCTATGGTGATAGCAACAAAAACCTACTTGCTTATATGAAAAGCAAACATCACAACATCATCGGCGGAACATCAACTCACAAAGACTTTATCTTGCTAAATGAAGCAAGAGACCCAGAATTTCCTGTTTACCTGAGCTACACCCCCAATGGGCTAGACAAGGTAGGCGGCGAAAGTGCAAGGCATAGCCATGCAATTTACTACGCTGTATGTGACAAACAACCCATCGGCGCTATTTCAATTCAACAATTAACATCAATAAAGGATTAAGTTATGCAAAAAGTTACAGGTATTAAAAGTGTGGATTTTAAAGTAGTTGCTTATGGTCATGGTGTAGTGAACTGGAATGGAACAACCGCTATTACTCCTGTGGGAGGTGGAATACCGCTTAATAATCACTCCATGCCAAAGCTAAGAGGCTATACAAACTTAACAGGTAAAGTTAAACAAGAAACAGGTTTTAAATATCTAAAAGAGGCTGCTGATATTAACTTTAAAGAGAACCCTTTGTATATCAGCCAAAACTGTATACGCCATCATTTATTTAGAGATCAATCCTATGATTTACATTACGCTAAAGACAAAAATCTTCAAGAGGTCTTGGCTACAATCACAGGTTTAATTCGTGGATACGTTGTCCCATCAAGCCAATGTAAACGCACAAGTCCACTACTGTTAGAAGATTTTGTCGATCAGCTTGGTAATGGTAATTTTGAACAGCTCTCGTCTGCTAGCTCGGTTGAGGAAATTATAAAACCTGACGGAACTAAAGATTATAAGCGTGGTGAAAACTCTATTTTCTCTAAAACTACTTTTGGAGAAACAAAATATCTCGCTTACGGCTCTATTAGCATTGAGCAACTACAATTTATATCATTAGATAAAAAGTTTGACCGTGCCGCTATGACCATTAAAACAGGAGAGGGCGAGCAGGTTGCTCAAGCAGTTCAAAACTTTATAAAAAGCTTAGACCCCTCAAAAAATCCAACAGCAACCTTTCATCCTAACTATGTACGCGCTGGCACCATATTTGAAGATGGTGAGGTAGGCATATTGCGAGATAATGTTGATACAGATATTTTAGTAACAGAAACTATCCGTATGGTTTCTGAACTCAGCATCAAACAAGCCAAAGGCTATATGTATGTAGACAGCGTTTTAGTTGACTACAACGACAGCCATAAAATGATGCGTATTAAACGCTCTGAAAGCGACATATCCGAAACATCAAACGCAGACTATGCTACATATTTTTACGCAAAATAGGGGGGCATGATGCGAATCACCATTAAATATGAAGCTTCGTGGCGAAACTCGTTTTTAAACGGTAGTAATAATGAACCTTTACCAAAAGGAGGGCGTGGATTTGTCGGCTCAATGACAAATTTATCAAAAAGAGAAAATGACCAATATCCCAACTTTATTAAACGTGACATCAGCATTGATACAGTAATGGGCGTGCTCAATCGACTAATAGGCGACCAGCGCAAACTCTACCAATCGCGAAATGATAAAAATTATTTTTTCTCTGATATTGAAAACAAAGTAACGTTTCAAGACATGCAAGATAAAGAAAAACCTATTAACGAAGAAATGATTTACATCCGAAACATAACAGGCAGCACCGACCAGAATGCTTTTTCAGGTATGGTTAATGGTGAAGTTCCAACATTTAACTCTCCTTACTCTAGGGAGTTTTGGGGCGTATTGTGGTTACCTTTTGAGCAACTGCTTAATTTTTTTAAAAACGATGCTTTTTTAGTACCGTTAAATATAGAAACAATACTTGAACCAATATCCGTTTTAAATAGGTCCAACTATTTAAAAGATGAGTTAAAACCAGTTGATATTGATTTAGCTATACAAGAAGTAATTGAAGCTTTAAAAAATAAATTTCCTGATCAAAGCTATATAGAAACATCTGGAAAATTGTTGCCAATTAGACTTTATGCGGCAGCACTATATATCCAAGCTGAAAGATTGAAAAAAAGGTTTGACACCACTGGGTTGGGTAACCAAAGAGGAGATAGTTTTTATGTCTTTGGTTATTCAAAACGTAGCTTCAATGGCATTAGAGATTTTATGAAGAACTTTATTACTGGGGAAGCAAAAACGATATGGGGTAATCCTTACGTGCTGAAAGAAAGGCGCAAAGGTGAAGGTGAAGTTACACACTTGCTAACAAAAGCTAACGGCACACTTGAAATAAACCTAGATATTCCACTAGAAAAAGCTCAACAACTAAAAGAAATGATAGAAGCTGCTGGCGTATCTAGCTTTTATTTAGGAAAAAAAGGGTTGGCTTACGTTGATGGTTCAATCAGGTTATAGGGGGCGTAATGAAATTTTATATAGAACTAACAATCGTAAATTCAACGGATATTACTTTTTCAAACGCATGGAGCAAACTCTACACCCAAATCCACTTAGCATTTGTCGAACAAAAAGATGCAAACGACCAAATCCCTTATGGCATCAGCTTTCCTGAATATAAAACAGCGGAAGCCAAAGGCAAAAAAATCACGCTATTAGGCACAAAGTTGCGCGTTTTCGCCAATAGTATGCAAGAGCTAGAGCAGCTTAATCTGGATAAATGGCTAGAAAGGCTCACCGATTACGTGCACATAAAATCTGCCAAACAGGTTGAAAACGCAACGCAATATGTCACGGTGAACCGTTATCGCCCAAAGCCAAAAGTTGAAAAAGTAGCAGAGCGTTTTGCAAAGCATAAAGGTATATCGTTGCAAGATGCTTTGCTACATTGCCAGCAACATAAAAAAGGCTGGGAGGATTACCCCTATATTCAACTTAAAAGCCTAAGCGGCGGCAGTGATTTTAGTTTGTGCATCAATCAGCAAGTGGCAAACCAACAAAACACTGGTAAGTTTTCCACCTACGGCCTTAGCTCAACCAGCACAGTACCGCATTGGTAAGTTTTTTTACCAAAGTTTTTTGCTCTTTAAAAAAGTGGAATAAAAACAAAAAGTTATATCAAGGCTAAAAATGGATGGTTAAAACCTAAAAATTAACCGCCATGCCTTGATATAACTGATTTTTTTCGTCTAAAATCAGTGTGAGCCGCCGCACAGGCGGCTTAGAAATGTTTTTGTCATGGGTGTTAACGGCTTGCTTAGTGAGCCGCCGCACAGGCGGCTTAGAAATCTTGTTTCAATTGTTGCACCTCTGCGATTAGGTGAGCCGCCGCACAGGCGGCTTAGAAATTGTATCAAAAAGGCTATCAGAAGACCCATTAGTGAGCCGCCGCACAGGCGGCTTAGAAATTCTCTAGACATTCGCGCTCGGGTGATTCTGGGTGAGCCGCCGCACAGGCGGCTTAGAAAATAACTAGTAACAATTTTAATTGTTCTTTTACGTGAGCCGCCGCACAGGCGGCTTAGAAAATAGGTTTGTGCAGCAACATTACTACTAAAAAGTGAGCCGCCGCACAGGCGGCTTAGAAATTTTAGTGTAACGGTACACGCTTGTTTACTCAGTGAGCCGCCGCACAGGCGGCTTAGAAAAAAATCCATTATTGACCACCCAAAATGTGAGCGTGAGCCGCCGCACAGGCGGCTTAGAAATTTTAAAATTAAATTAAAATAATTGTTGCATTGTGAGCCGCCGCACAGGCGGCTTAGAAAATACGATACGTCGATGTCATCATCGGGATAGAGTGAGCCGCCGCACAGGCGGCTTAGAAAACGGTCAAATGACTTTGGGTGTAGTAAGCGATGTGAGCCGCCGCACAGGCGGCTTAGAAATGAATTAGCTTTGGGCGTTGTGGGTGTTCCGTGTGAGCCGCCGCACAGGCGGCTTAGAAATATTATATGTACTAAATAAATGTTGACAAGCTGTGAGCCGCCGCACAGGCGGCTTAGAAAGTATAACAATATATCGCAAGCGCCATTTACTTGTGAGCCGCCGCACAGGCGGCTTAGAAATTTTTTATCATCTTCGGCTGATTGATCAACCGGTGAGCCGCCGCACAGGCGGCTTAGAAAAGTTCAGCAACGATTCAGAAAGGTAAGGCTTAGTGAGCCGCCGCACAGGCGGCTTAGAAATGATTATGAAGTTTTGCAAAAGCAATTAGATGGTGAGCCGCCGCACAGGCGGCTTAGAAAAGACTGGCACGTCTTCTCGGTTTAGTTGTATTGTGAGCCGCCGAATAGCACTCGGGGTCAGGTCTTGCATACATACATTTTTAATCAGCAATAATTTTTAAACTAATAGCGGCAACAAAAATGGGGCAACAAAAATGGGGTTAGCACAGACACGATTATTGACTATTTTTGACCTACCTAAACCCTTTCAGTTAGTTTGTCTTTTGGTTGTTTTTTCAATCTCTTGTTTAAATTTTGGCTGCCTAAAGCCATTTTTTTAAAATTGAACCTAATCCAATAATTTGAAACAAGCGAAAAGTTTGTTGGTTACAGCGGTACCTAACTAAAGGGCTTCACTAACCCCAGCGGGATAATCAGAAATAACGGTATTGCTATTCAGAATCTGCAACAGAACATAGGAATTAAAACGAGATTTTATACGTCATGAATGTATATAAGCCGTGTTTGAATACGGTTTATATAATTTGGGCTTGAACATTTGCATGTTCTAAATCAAAGTTAGGCAATACAGCGAACTCTCGCAGGGAGTGGCTTTCCGTCCTTGGAGTGAGTCAGTTGAGATGTTCATTTCATACGTGTCAATTGGGACTCAACAGTGGCATAGCTAGGTAATTGAGCTCTGTTTTCCTCAATGGCTGAGCGTACGCTTTGCGGATTTAAATATCTATACTAGCTAAAACATCCACCTTTGTTTTATATACTTAAGATGTATCTTGACATCACCAAAAAAATATATACTATAAATATATATTAAGGAGATCGGTGATGAAAACTGCTAAATTATTTCAGAATGGTCAAAGTCAAGCGGTACGCTTGCCTAAGGAATTTAGATTTGAGGGTGATGAAGTCATTATTAAACGATCTGGTAACACGGTCGTATTAATTCCTGCCAATCATTCGTGGGACGCTCTTGTCGGTAGCTTAAGTAAATTTAGTTCTGACTTTATGGATGATAGAAATCAGCCAGCTGTGCAAAGTCGTGAGGAATTGTTTGTATGAAGCTTATGCTAGATACAAATATCTGTATTGCTATTATTAAGCAAAAGCCAAAAGATATTCTGGAAAAGTTTAGTGCTTATCAAGTAGGCGATATTTGTATTTCATCTGTCACATTAGCCGAGTTACGCTATGGCGTTGCTAAAAGCCAATATCAAGATAAAAATCAAGCTGGACTGGATGAATTTATCCTACCACTTGAAGTGCCTAGTTTTGATGAAGCTGCAGCAATTTATTATGGAACATTAAGAGCAGCCCTAGAAAAAAAAGGTGCACCGATTGGATCGTTGGATACACTTATAGCTGCACATGCTTTGAGTTTGAATTTAACATTAGTGACAAACAATACTAAAGAGTTTAACCGCATTCCTAGCCTTAAGCTTATTGATTGGATTAATCATTAAGCTAGTTCTTTAAAATACTGGTAACAACTAGCTTGAGCTAGTTGCAACTTATAATTTTAGACTGCCGCGCTACGCTCGCAGTGACAGTATTTGATATGCGGTTAGTGATTATCTGATGAAGTTAAATAGGGATAAGCCAGTTGTTTGTACGAATGATTTTTGTGCTGCTTCTAGGATGATTTGTTGTTGTGTTAAATCGGATATTGCTTGGGCGTAGTCTAAATCTTGTAGTTCTGATAGCGCTTGGGCGTATTGTAATTTACGGCTTTCGCCAGATTCATTTAATGCATCAAGTTCGTTGAGTGTGGTGCCAACTGCTGATCGGGTGTTGCTGACGGTGCTGATGGCGGTATCCATGCTGGCAAGCGCGGCGGCTACGGCGTTGGTGACATCTGTTTCGGTTGAGGCTGGGTTATCTAGTATTGCGATTACATTGCTGTAGGTGCTAAAAATATCGTTGCCGCCAGCTTGAAATACGCTATCGCCACTGAAGGTGACGGCCATTTGACGTTGGTTTGCCACTTGGATATGCAATTGATTGCTGTCGCCATTATAGGTTGCGCCTGAGGCTGTTGCGGTAAATGGTTTGTTGTTGCTTTGAAAGCCTGCATACATATAGTTGCCCATGGCATCTTTGGTGTTGGCATAGCCGACTAGGGTAGTGAGTGTGGCTTTTAAATTGGTTGATAGTGCAGTGCGTTGGCCTAAACTAATGGCGCCAGCATTGCCAACTAGGGTGGTGCGTGAGCTAATGAGTAATTCATTAATGGTTCCTAGTGAGTTATCTAAGCCAGTTAAATGCGTGTTGGCCATTTGACGATTGCTGGCGTATTGGGCGTTCATGCTTTGCGATTTTGTAATTTCAAGTGCGCGTGATGCTGCAATAGGATCGTCCGATGGCCTGAGTATGCGTTTGCCAGTTGATATTTGTTGTTGCAATCTTGATTGGTTGGCTTGTAATTCGCTTATTTTGCCAATTGCGGTTTGAAAGATTGTGTTTGTACTAATGCGCATGATGAGCCCTTATCGACCGATAGTTAGCAGCGTTTCGAATAATGCACTGGCAATTTGCATGACTTTACCAGCGGCTTGATAGGCTTGTTGGTAACGTAAAAGATTGGCTGCTTCTTCATCTAAGTTGACGCCAGATTCCGCTTGTTGTGCAGCTTGTGTTTGTTGCAATAGTGATTGTGCTGCGGCGCTTGTTACTCTTAGTTCGTTTGTTTTATTGCCAACAGCACTCACTATTTGACCAAATGCACTTTCGTAGCTGATTGTGTTGTTGTTTAATGTGCCTGCGCTTTGCAAGCCTGCTAATAGTAGCGCGTTGTTGTTATTGGCACTGCCGCCGTTAATGTCGCTGGCTGCTATCTTATCGACATGATGAATGAGTACCGATAGGCCTGTGGCTGCGTTGCGTGTTGGTTGTAGTAAAAATGAATCGCCAGCGGCAAATGTGCCATTGATGCTAAGACCATCTACAGTTTGTGGCAGGCTGGCAAAGGTTTGCACGGTGTTATCACTTAATCGAGTGATGTTGAAATTGCTGCCGTCGTATTGAATACGATAGTCGCTTGCCGTTAGGGCGGTGGCATTGGTGATGCTTGCTGTTAGGCTTGCACCAATACTGTTATTCACTTCGCCATAAGATTGCGGTGTAGGGACGCTAAAAAATGCTGTGCCTGCCACACCTGCTTTGTCATAGCCTGCTTGATGCTGCGCATTAAAGGTTGCGGCAAATACGGTGGCTATTTGGCCTAGTTGATTTTGAATGCTATCTAGTGAGTTGCTTCTAAATTGTAATAAGCCACCAATCGCGCCGCCTGTGAGTGATCTGGCATCAAGTTCAGTGGTAATGTTGCTGCTATAGGCGACTTCTAAGCGAGTGGGGTCTACGGCGGCATTCACTGCTGTTAATCCATAGGCTTTGCTACTGACAACCAGCGGAATACCATTGCCAATAAACACGTTATAAGTGCCATCGCTTTGCGGTTGAATATCTGATTTGATGAGTTTGTTCAGGTTGCTAATCAATAAATCACGCTGATCCATCAGATCATTAGGCGGATTGATTGAATCGGTTGCTAATGATTTGCTGATTGTCGTATTGAGCTGGGCAATTTGTGTGGCATAACTGCTCACTTGATTGGTATAGGTTGATAACTGTGTGTTGACCGCGCTGCGCAGTTCTTGTAGCCGCGAGCCAATATCGGTGAAGCGATTCACTAAAGATTCTGCTGAGCCGATCACCGCTTGTCTTGTTGCAACATCGCCAGGATTAGACGATAAGCCTTGCACGCTAGCAAAAAACTGTTGTAGCGCAGGCGATAAACCAGCGGATGCATCGGCTAGTAGATTATCGACTTGGGTAATATGAGTGAGATAGGCACTATTAGCACTGCTGGCGCTTTGTGCATTGTTAAGTTGCTTGGCTAGAATATCGCTGTAGTTCCGTTTGATTTGCGATACTTGCGTGCCTTGGCCAACAAAGCCAAAGCCAAAGTTTTGTGCTAGTGCTGCCGTTTGCACAATTTCTTGGCGTGAGAAGCCAGGTGTAGAGGCGTTTGCAATGTTATGTCCCGTGACACTCAGTCCGGCTCGTGCTGCATTTAAGGCTGTTTTGCCAATATTTAGAATATCACTCATAGCCGATTCTTCTCACTCTCATAGTGACGTTTACGACGTTATATAGGTAAACTTTAGCCATGACTCATCACGCTGTTATTTTGTGGATGACGCTCGCCAATTTGCTGGCATATTTTGGGTCGGTGGCATAGCCAGCATTTTGCATTGCACGCGCATAGCCACCAATACTATCAATATTCTCTACAACAGCTTTGTAGCGGGGATTGTTTTGGATGAGATTGGCAAAATCTTTAAATGATTCGGCATAGCTATCATAAGCGCGGAATTTCTCTATTCTTTTTTGTTTAACACCATCAATATATTCGGTGGTAACAGTCTCAACCACTTTGCCTTGCCATCCTCCTGTGGCTTTAATGCCAAACAAGTTATGACTATTGCTACCATCACGGCCAGTAATTTCCTTTCTACCCCAGCCCGTTTCAAGAGCTGCTTGCCCTAACAGATAGTTGGCTGGCATACCGGTTGCGCGGCTGGCTTTGGCTGCATGTGATGCTAGCCGTTGATGAAATGCAGCCACATGACCTGTCAGGTGTTCAGGTGTTTTTAGTGGGCTATTGCTTGGGGATATTTGATTGGCAATTGGCGCAGACATTGCAGAGGGGTAACCAACATCTTTGAGTAGTAATGAGGTGTATGGGTTTAATCCGATTGGTTTAGTTGTGCCATCATCTGCAGATACGGCTTGCTCCATCGCACTTGGGGCCACTTGGTTCGCTTTACTAAGCTGACGTGCTAATACTTCTGCTAAACCAATCCCTTTTGCCGATACATTATTACTTAATTGTTGATCTAACATGGCGGTAAACGTGCGGCTTTGTTCGTTATCGAACACCCCATCTTGTGGGGTTGCGGCGCGCATACTTTTCATCACCATGTTTAAAAAGAGGGCTTCAAATTGCTTGGCAACTTCTTTAATCGATTCAGGCGATTGGTCTTTTGCAGATACTTTAAGTTTGTTGAGGCTATTCGCATCAAAGGCTAATTTTCCAGAAAGTTCTGTGGCGTCAATCATGGCTAAATCACCTCTAAATCGGCACGCAATGAGCCGGCTGCTTTCATGGCTTGTAAAATGGCTAATAAATCTTGTGGCGTAGTGCCAATTGCATTCAGCGCTTTCACAACATCTGATAACGATGCGCCTGCAGGAATTGGGACAATCTGTCCTGGCTCTTTATTGATTTCGATTTGAGAAATTTCTGCTACAACAGTTTGCCCTGTTGAGAACGGTTGTGGCTGGCTAATAATAGGGGTTGTGCTAATCACCACAGAAAGGTTGCCATGTGAGATGGCGCAGCTTTCTAGTCGAACCGCTTGATTCATCACAACTGAGCCTGTTCGTGCATTCAGAATGATTTTCGCATTGGCTTGTTCTGGCTCTACATTAATCGACTCAAGCTCGGCTAAAAAACCAATGCGGCTTTGACCAGCCGGTGGGCTGACTTCTACCACACGGCCATTCATGGCAACAGCGGTGCTTGCGCCAAAATATTGATTAATGGCGTTGGTCATTTTGCTGGCGGTAGAAAAGTTAGATTCTTTTAGCTCTAGCGTCACGGTATCGGCTACATTAATCAGGCTGGGCAGTGCGCGCTCTACTGTGGCACCGCTAGAAATGCGTCCTACACTGAGATGGTTGATTTGTGCTTGACTGCCATTGGCAGAAGCGCCAACACCGCCAACGACTAAGTTGCCTTGCGCAATGGCATAGGTTTGCCCATCGGCACCTTTTAAAGGTGTCATGACTAATGTGCCACCGCGTAAACTTTTTGCATTACCAATAGAAGAAACTGTGACATCTAGGGTTTGACCTGGTTGTGCAAAAGGCGGTAGTGAACTGGTGATCATCACAGCAGCCACATTTTTTAATTGTAGATTAGTGCCGGTTGGTAGTGAGACACCTAATTCTTGCAACATGCTAATCATACTTTGAACCGTGAAAGGCGTTTGTATGGTTTGGTCGCCTGTGCCATCCAAGCCGACGACGATGCCATAGCCCACCAATTGGTTATCGCGAACGCCTTGTATGGAGGCTAAATCTTTAATACGGTCGGCATGTGCAATTTGACTAAAGGAGACGCTGATGACAAAAATCAGGATATTCAGCACTGCCGCGCCAATCATCGCTGCCCAGTGTTGGCTAATGGTTACTTTTAGCAGTTTGAGTTTGGTCATTATCATTACTTTGCCTTCGTTATAGCGGAATAAAGCTTAAGAAGAATCGCGTTAAAATTGACCCTACTTGGGCTGCATCAAGCGTGCTATTCGTTCTATACTCAATGCGCGCATCTGCTACTTTTGTTGATGGAACAACGCGACCGAGCGCAATGTCATCAGGATTGACAATGCCAGAGAATCGGACAAATTCTGTGCCTTTATCAAGTGCCACTTGCTTTTCACCACTCACAGCTAAGTTGCCGTTTGCTAATACTTCACTAACAGTTACTGTGATGTTGCCAGTGAAAATATTGCTGGCGTCTTCATCTGCGCTATCATCAAAATCAATCGCTGAATTGGCACCAATGCTGATAGGATCTTTGTTGAGGCTAAATGGCAAACCAATGGGTACGTCAGCAGATGCGCTGACTGATCCAGCTTTACTTTGGGCACTGCTATTGGCTTTTCTGGCTCTTGTGTTTTCAATAATGTTGATGGTTAAAATGTCGCCCACAAATCGTGCGCGTCTGTCTTCAAATAAAGGCTTGTATGAAGCGCTATTGAAAATCGCGCCAGATGATGCGCTAGGTGTTGCTGCTATTGGTCGTGTTGTTGTTGGTTGCTGGACAATGCTATTGGGTGTAATAGAGCAGGCGTTGACTAAAACAGCAAACAATATCAAAGCCAATAACTTTGCGATATTTAACAAAGCCGTATGACCTATTTCTGTATGCTGAGTGGCGCTTAACATTGCTTGCTCTCTATTTGCTCGTTTAATGATTAGCATCACGCCATTACATCTGTGCCAGTTTTTGTAGCATTTGGTCAGAGGTTGTGATGGATTTACTATTAATTTCATACGCACGTTGGGTTTGAATCATGTTGACCAATTCTTCTACAACGTTGACATTTGATGTTTCAACAAAGCCTTGCGCTAAGGTGCCAGCACCATTCGTGCCTGGCGCATTGTTGTTTGCATTGCCAGAGGCTGTTGTTTCGACGTATAAATTTTCACCTTTGCCCATTAATCCTGCTGGATTAATAAAAGTAGTGAGCTGTATAGCACCAATTTCAATGGTATTTGCGGCGCCCGCTTGTGTGATAGAGACTGTGCCATCTCGACCAACTGTGATGCTGGTGGCATCGGCAGGAATGACAATCGCAGGCTGTAGAGCATAGCCACTTGATGTGACTAATTGGCCTTGATTATCTATTTGAAATGCACCATCACGGGTGTAAGCAATGGCACCATCGGGCATTAAGACCTGAAAAAAACCATCACCTTGAATCGCCACATCTTTGTTGTTATCGGTTTGTTGTAAATTACCTTGGCTAAAGCTGCGCTCTGTTGCCACTGGCCGCACACCAGTACCTAATTGCAGGCCAGAAGGTAATTGTGTTTGTTGGGAGGATTGCGCGCCTGGTTGACGGATATTTTGATACAGTAAATCTTCAAAAACAGCACGTGAGCGTTTAAATCCATTGGTGCTGACGTTCGCCAAGTTATTGGCTATCACATCCATTTGGGTTTGTTGTGCATCTAATCCAGTTTTTGAAATCCATAATGAACGAATCATTTTGTTTTCCTCTCAAGTTTGGCTATTGCTAGCCGATAATATCGATAAGACTCATGCTAACGCATGTTTTATGATGATAAATTGAAGAGCTGACTGGCTTTTGTGGCGTTATTCTCAGCAGTTTGAATTAATTTCATTTGTGTCTCAAACTGTCTGGCTAAACTAATCATATTCACCATGGCATCGACTACATTGACATTGCTGCCTTCTAGTGCGCCGCTGACAATAATGACCTCACCATCGGCATCTGCCACGCTATTGTCTATCGTGCCAAACAAGCCATCTGCTTTTCTTTCCAAGTTTGCTTTGTCGGGGTTCACCAACTTTAAACGCCCTACAATATTAGAGGGGCCTGGTAGCGTATTATTTTCAACAGTAGAAATAGTGCCATCTTTTGCAATGGTGACGGAAGTGTCGGGGGGAATGCTAATGGGGCCACCATCTCCCATCACATTAAAGCCAGTTTCAGTTTGTAATATCCCATTTTCATTAATTTTTAATGAGCCATTACGGGTAAACCCTTCAGTCCCATCTGCACGCTGAATGGTGAGCCAACCTTCCCCTTGTATTGCAACGTCTAAATGTCGACCTGTGGTTTCAATAGGACCAGCGCGAAAATCGGCGCCTACTGTCGAATCGACAACAAATGCACGTGTTGGCAAACCCTCACTAATAAGAGGAACCGCTCTAAAAGAATCTACTTGCGCTCTAAAGCCCGTTGAGTTTGCGTTGGCTAAATTGTGTGAGTTAGTTGCCTGCTGTTCTAGAATTTGTTTAGCCCCAGACATGGCAGTGTAAATCAAGCGGTCCATATTGTGCTCCTATTCAGTCTTTAGTCAGGTATTAACGTAAATTGACTAACGTTTGTAAAACTTGATCTTGGGTTTTAATGGTTTGCGCGTTCGCTTGGTAAACACGCTGGGCCGTAATCATATTGACCAATTCTGCTGTTAAATCTGAATTGGATTCTTCTACCGCTGAAGATTGCAATACACCTAAACCACTGCTGGTTGGTGCGCCAATAACGGCAGGGCCAGAGCTGGCACTTTCAGACCAAGCGTTATTACCTAATTGTTCCAAGCCATTAGGGTTAGTAAAGCTAGCTAAGGCCACTTGGCCTAAGATTTGCGATTGTCCATTGGTATAACGGCCAACAATTTCGCCATTGTTAGCAATATTAAAGCCTGCTAATGAACCAGAAGAGTAGCCATCTTGGGTTGGTGTGGTAACACTAAAGGCTGCACCAAACTGGGTACTGTTTGAGTAATCTAGTAGCACATTCTGAGGCCCCGTTGCGCCTGTAGTTGGTGTGAAATTAATTGCAGGTGACGCTGGAACAGAAGTCGGCGCAATGCCTGTGCCAGAAAATGTCATGACTGAAGTTGGTGCTGGTAGTGTGGTGGCGGAGATGCCGTTAACGGTGTTAAATACATTCCACTCGCCAGGTGCTGTTTTGACAAAATAGCTTTGTAAGGCATGTTCGTTACCCAGACTATCAAAAATAGTAATAGCCGTAGAATTGTGATAAGTGGTCGGGTCATTAGGATTAAATGCAGCGGCAGTTAATACTGAATTGGTTGAATTTAAGTTAAGCGTTGCTTGCACTTCTGTTGTTCTAACAGGCGCAATATCGGCTGTATTAATATTAATCTCAGCGGCTGATCCCGTTGCTAACACGCCATTTGCATTGGCTACATAACCTGTTAAACGGTTATTGGAGGAGTTGACTATAAAGCCTTCTTTATCCATTTGAAATTGGCCATTGCGTGAGTAGGTGATAGCTCCGTTGTTGCTCATGCGGAAAAAGCCATTACCATTAATGGCAATATCCAGTGAGTTGTTGGTGCTAGCAATGTTGCCCTGTGTAAATTGTTGTGCAACGGTGGCTAATTTGGTCCCAATACCAATTTGGGATGTGCCAGAGCCAGTTAGCGAATTTGCATAGACATCGGCGAACTGTGCGCGTGATTGTTTAAAACCGACGGTGCTAGAGTTGGCCACATTATTGCCAATCACTGATAAATTTTTTGATGCGGTATTCAATCCGCTTAAACCCTGTTGAAAACTCATGGTGTGCTCCTAATGAATATTGAGTGATGATGTTGTTCTGTTAAAAAATCTGCTTTAGATCTGCGCTAGTCACTGAGTTTGCGTTGTTTAAATTGAGCTTAATGCCTGTCCCGCTATTGGTAATGCTATTGACTGTTGTTAGGCTTAATCCTGTTGCGGTTGCTGCTTTCCCATTAATTGTTGCGCTCACATTAAACGAGTAGTCGCCATCAGTCGCTTGTGTACCATTGTCACCATAACCGTCCCAGCTGATTGGTAAAATGCCTGCTGCTTGATTGCCTAGCGTCAGTGTTCTAAATGGATTGCCTGCACTATCGTTAATGGTAATGCTCAAGTTATCTGTGCTTGTTGGTAATTCGACACCGAACGCAGCGCGATTGCCATCAAAGCGCAATGTATTGCCTTCGACTAATACATCACGCCCAATTAAATGCGACATTTGCAATGACTGACTGCTTTGCAGGCTACTCATGAACGCCTCTAAGGTATTGTTCATTTTATCAATGCCTGTCACGGTAGATAGCTGTGCTAGTTGGCTAGTGACTTGTGCGTTATCCAATGGATTAAGGGGATCCTGATTCTTCATCTGCGTTACCAGCAAAGTCATAAAACGATCTTGTATCTCATTCATGCTATTTGTCGCTGTGTTTCGGTTGCCATTGACAGCGGCAAGTAAGTTGGGTGACGCTTGATTGGTTGTCGATTGTATTGTGGGCATCTTGTTTCCTTTATTTGGCGCTTGTTAATCTTTCAAATAAGCTCAATATTAGCCTTGGCCTATGGTTAATGTTTTTAGCAACATGGATTTAGCTGCATTCATTGTCTCAACATTGTTTTGGTAAGCACGTGAGGCAGAAATCATATTGACCATTTCTTCAGTGACATTCACATTGGGCATGGTGACGTAGCCGTTTGCATCAGCCAGCGGGTGTTTAGGCTCATATACTACTTTTGCTGGTGAGTTGTCTTCTATTACTTCTTTTACCTGAACACCTTGAGCCGTAGATGACTGAGAGGAAATGGCGCTAAAAACCACTTGTTTGGCTTTGTAAGGTTTTCCATTTGCACTCGTTGCACTATCGGCATTGGCTAAATTACTGGCAACCGTGTTTAAGCGCTGCGATTGCGCACTCATGGCAGACCCGGAAATATTAAATACATTAAATAAAGACATTTTGTTCTCCTAATACCACCGTTTTTTACTGGCCTTGAATAGCGGTCAGCATTTTTTTAATCTGACCATTAATCATTAGTAAACTGGCTTCATAACGAATCGCATTATCTGCAAACGTATTACGCTCTACATCCATATCAACAGTATTACCATCTAAGCTGCCTTGTATGATGGGGCGAAACAGAGGTTCGCCTGGCCCTGCGCTATTGGTATTTTGAGTTGCGATGCCATTTAAATGATGCTCCGATGTTTTAGTGGTTGATAAGCCACCGCTGGCAACTTGTTTTGTGGCTTGTTGCATCGTCGCTTTAAAATCAATATCGCGTGCTTTATAGTGCGGGGTATCTGCATTGGCAATATTAGCGGCAATGATCTCTTGGCGTTGGGCGCGGATTCTGAGCGCATCTTGATGAAAGCCTAATGCACTGTCTAACTTGTTTAAAATCATCATCACTCCTTTACAATCTGCTCTCATTCTTGCTAACGATTCAAGAAAAAACACATTGCGCCGTTAACATTGATGAGGCCTATTCTAGAGTTAATCTGTGCTAGTCAATTGTTAAAGTAAAGGGATAAAACCTACCCTTTTCGTGGATTAATATTGTTTCAATCTCCGTAGAATACAAATTGAGTTTTAATTTTGGATGATTGAGGAGTGCAAGATGATTAGATTAAGTAACATCGCACAAAGGTTTACGGTTGCCAGTATCAGAGATGTTTTGATGGCAACGGTGGCTTTTTTACTGTGTATGGTGCCAATGGATGACATTCTCGCTAACACACAAGATAAGTTTGTTCGTCAAGATCTGAAAGTGATTAAACGAAAAGTAGAGGAATTTTTAACCGTGCAAAGTGCGGGATATCTAGGCGATGTGAAAGTCACTGTGGGCGCTATTGATCCTAATTTGACATTGGCTGCTTGTTTGACACCTGCCGTTTTTTTTCCACCAGGTAGCCGTGCATGGGGCCAGACTAGTGTGGGTGTTCAATGTGATGCGCCAGTGAGATGGAAAATGTATGTGCAGGCCAATGTGAGTATTAAGGCGCAATATTTGGTGGCATCACAGCCACTATCAACTGGACATACGATTACCAAACAAGATATTGCGTTTGCTGAAGGAGATTTAACCGAACTGCCAGCAGGGGTCATGACTGATGCGAGTCAGATTATTGGTCAAACAGTGCGCACTACTATGATGGCGGGCACTGTGGTGCGGCAAGATATGTTGAAGCAAGCACTGGCAGTGCAACAAGGACAGACTGTTATATTAACAACAGCAGGCGCTGGTTTTCAAATTAACGCAGAAGGTAAGGCGCTTAAAAATGCCAATCAAGGTGAAGTTGTACCGGTCAAGGTGCAAAGTGGTCAGGTGGTGAACGGCATTGCAATGTCAAATGGTAAAGTAGAGGTGCGCTTTTAATCGCATGCGTTTGAGGTGACAAGTCTTTATATTAGGATTAAAGTTCTTGTAAACTATGCCGATACTAGGCATATATCAATATCGGTTTAAATAGAGGCATAAAGGAAATCAGCATGAAAATTAATGATTCAATTAAACAGTCAGTCGATTTGACGGCGAGCAAGCTGAGTGACAATGTTGCTAAGAAAACGGCGACTGCTACTAGTGCTGGCTCTTCTGCCGCGACAGAAAGCGTGACCTTATCAACGCTGTCTTCACAACTCAAGTCGCTAGAAATGAAAGTGGCTAGTGCAGAAGTGTTTGATGTGGAAAAGGTTGATGCGATTAAGTCGGCAATTTCAAGTGGCCAATTTAAAGTCGATTCGGGCAAGGTGGCAGATGGTCTGATTGCATCAGTGAGAGATTTACTCAATACACAACAACCATAGGCTTAATATGCAAATATCCAGATTGTTAAATCAAGACGCCTTATTATTGAATGATTTGGTCGATGTCTTATTAAAAGAGCAAACATCTTTAGTGATCATGGATATTGATGTCATGGAGGGTCTGCTAGATGAGAAGGCCGTGCTGTTACAAAAGATTACACTGGCAACAAAAGCAAGGCACTTGGCATTAGGTCAGGCGAGATTTGAGCCTAATGAAGATGGCATGACTGTATGGGTTCATCGTCATGCGAATACAAAAGACCGTGCCACATGGCAAACCTTTCAACAGCAGTTAGCACGCGCTAAAGAGCTCAATCGTGTCAACGGTCAAATGATTAACCAGCATTTTAGGCGTAATCAAGAGACATTAAACCAACTGCAGGGAGCGCCTGCCAATACGTCGGTATATGGTCCAAACGGACAGACCAAAACCACGGTATCTAACCAATCGCGTGGTATGTTATCTGTCTAGTCATGTCGCGCATCTGGCTTTATAGCTGCGCACTCCATTCTTTCCATACTGACCATGTGACAGTTAAGACGATAGGGCCAATAAATAATCCAACAAGGCCAAATGCAAGCAAGCCGCCTAATACACCAAATAGAATCAGTAAGAACGGAATGCGACTGACATTGCTGATAAAAATGGGCCTAAGAACATTATCTAATTGGCTAACAACCAGTGCACCCCACAAACATATGCCAATCGCTTGCGCCGTTTGACCTTGCAAAAGCAGCCATAAGCCAGCAGATCCCCATGCGAGCGGTGTGCAAAAAGGGATCAATGCAAGCACTGTTGTGATGGCGCCAAAGATGACTGGTGATGGCAAATCTGCTGCCCAATAACCTAATCCTGCCACCAAACCTTGTATCAAGGCTGTGAGCAAAATGCCATACACAACAGCGCGTGTGGTGTTGCCAGCGACGTGCAAATAATGATTTGACTGTTGGCCAAGAAATTTGGCAAGCACATGACGCAGCCCTTTGATGATGCTGGGGCCATCGCGATAAAAGAAAAAAAGAATGGTAATGACAAAGATGAGCTTGATGAAGTTTTTGCCTATCCCGCCTGCAATGTTAGCAATATTGCTCATATTGGTTGAGAGCCAAGGTTTGATAAGGTTGGAAAGGCCATCAATATTGGATGCTTTATGCGCGAGTTGCGCTAGCCAATCACCAAACATATCATTGAGCCAAGGTTGTTTGATGAGCAAATCAGGTGTTTCATAGGGCTGCTCTAGAAAGGTTTTTAGCAAAGGGTAGATCTGAGCAATTTCTTTCTGTGCAATCCAGGCTAACCATATGAGTGGGATAAAAATCGTAATAGCAACCAACATGGTAGCGATTGCCGCAGCTAAGGTATTGCGTCCTTGACACCATTGTTGAATACGCTCGGCAATTGGCCATGAGGCATAGCTAATAATGCCGGCCCAAGCTAATGGCACAATAAAAGGAGTTAATACAATAAAGGTGAGCAGTGTTAACCCAGATAGGGCAACCCAAGACAGGATGTGTTTGTTAGCAGGCTTCATGTATTTTGGTTGTGACTATTGTGAATAGGGTTTGTTCAATCAACATCAGCTATGTGCCTCAAGTGTCATGGTTATGGTTGTTATTGTAGGTTGCATATCAAGTTTATGCTAGTTTACAGGGGGTGTTTGTTAGCGCAGGTTGGGTCGCACATTTTTGTATCAGTATCTTGGTGCTTACTAATGAGGAAGATACTTACTGATGTGTGTTAGCAGTTGTGGGCTGATTGATTTGGTTTACAGCGGCTTAATTTCAACGCCTTCTGTGCTATTGATGTTAAGGCTGTTGTATAAAATAACAATCGAAATATGCCGATTGGTCATGCGACCTTCTTCTGTCAAATTGCTGCTAATGGGTTGCGAAGGACCATAACCCAGCGCACTTAAGCGGATATTATTAATACCAGTATCATTAAAATGACCAACGATAGTACTGGCACGCACAGCCGACAGTTCCCAGTTGGAAAAGAAAGCAGCATTCTGAATATAAATAGGGGTGTCGTCAGTGTGGCCTTCAATCACGATGGCATTGGTGTTGGTAGAGAGTAGTTTGCTGATACTACTTAATGTGGCTTTTGCGGGCACGGTTAAGTCTGCAGAACCCGCTGTAAATAAGACATTGTCTTTCATATCAATGCGCAAGCCGTGGCTATTTTGAATCACACGTGCGGCACCCACTTTGATAAGTGCCGCTAATTGGTCGGCCAATTGTTTGCCCAGTTTCGTCATTGATTCAAGCGCTATTTGCTCGGTGGCTAGCCCGCTGGATGGTAGGGGTGGGCTTGTTGCTATTTCTGTAGGGTGTTCGCTAGCATTTGGATTGATCGCTTGAGAAGATTCTTCCACTTGGCCAATCTCTTCAGGATTGGTTTTTTTGCTGGCAAAGGCCGTATTGATCGCAGAGCTGAGCGCTTTATATTTACCTTCATTGACGGATGAAACTGAATACATGACAACAAAAAAAGCGAATAATAATGTAATGAAGTCAGCATAAGACACCAACCAACGGTCGGGATTTTCATCATCATCTTCTTTACGTCTTCTAATCATTGTATTGCAATCACTTATCTGCATTTCATCGGATGGACTTTATCTGAGATAAGCCTCTAAACGCTCTTCTACTAGTGTTGGATTATCCCCATCTACAATGGACACCCATGCATTGAGTAGCATTTCACGTCGCATCATTTCATGCTGAAGATGTGCTTTTAATTTATTAGCAATCGGTAAAAACACAATATTGGCTAATGCAACGCCATAGATGGTTGCCACAAAGGCAACAGCAATACCGCTCCCCAATAGACTGGGGTCTGATAAGTTTTCCATGACATGAATTAAGCCGATTACTGCACCTAAAATGCCAATTGTTGGTGCGTATCCGCCCGCCGCATCCCATATCTTTACTGCACTACGTTGCTGCACTTCATAGAAGTGCATATCAATGGCGCAGACCTCCCTGATTTTCTCTGAAGAGGTGCCGTCAATCATCATTTGTAAACCTTTTTTGATAAAGGGCTCCTGCTCTTTCTCTAAAAATAGGTTGAGTCCCAAAACGCCTTTTTTACGCACCGTGATACTCCATGTATGAATGCGTCTGGCGAGTAGCGTTCTATCATCTACTGGTGGTTTGAAAACGAATGCCGACATTGATAAGCCCAGCATAAATATCTTGGGTTTTGTTTGTAGCAATACAGCGCCCACCGTGCCAAAAAATACAATCATAAACGCAGCCGGCTGCAACAGAGAGCTAACATCGCCACCTTCAATTGCTTGCCCATATAAAATGCCAATGAGCGCAAGTGCTATGCCAGCTAGACTGCCCCAGTCCACATTTGCTCCTTGAGGCTCGCTCTTAGTCGACCAACTGCTTGACTATGCAATTGGCATACTCTTGATTCAGACACATTCATGATAGCGCCTATCTCTTTGAGATTAAGCTCCTGCTCATAATATAAGCCCATCAGGACTCGCTCGCGTTCTGGCAAACTTTCGATAGCATCGACAACTGCCTCTTTAAAATCACTTTCCAGCAGTGATTGCATGGGGTTGCTTTCATCTTTTATAAAGCGATCCAGAAAGTGCTCACCCTTGCTCTCAGCATCATGAAAGTCTTCGTAATAGACCAATTGATGACCGCTACAGTGATTCAATTTTTCATAATAATCATCTAATGACAAAGATAAGTTTTTTGCCACTTCAATTTCGCTTGGCGACCGCCCCAATTTTTGTTCCAGCTGCGCAATAGCCGCTTCTACTTCACGCATGTTTTTTCTAATACTACGTGGTAACCAGTCTGCACTTCTGAGCTCATCAAGCATAGAACCACGAATACGCTGGCTAGCATAGGTTTCAAATTGAGCACCCTGACTTTCCTCATATTTGTTGACCGCATCTAGCAAGCCCATCATGCCTGCTTGAATCAGATCGTCCAGTTCAACACTGGCGGGAAGTTTAGATTTGAGTTGATAGGCGAGTCTTTTAACCAAGGCGGCGTGCTCATCAACCAATGCGTCTTTGTTGTCTATTTTTCCAGAGGCGGTATACATAGTGATTTCCTATATCAAAGATACGAGTGCGGGTGTTGCGCGATGATGCTGTTTATAATTAAGTCGTTGAGCGATACTTTTATAGGCTTTTGCAGCAGATGCTGTTGGAAAAGCATCAATCACAGTGCGATTTAACTTCACTGCTTTGCCCAAGTATTCATCATTGGGAATGGCACCAAAAAATTCCAGTTCAACTTGCATGTGATTTCTTGCCACTTGTGAGATGTTGCGAAATGCTTTGGCCGCCTGCGCATCAGTGGCATCATTGACGACAATGCTAAATGCGCGGCGACCCATATGGCTATACATTCTTTTGATCAATGCGTAGGCTTGTTTAATAGACGCGGCATCACAAGATAATTGAATTAAAATATCGTGTTGATTCAGCATGGCCAACGGTAGTTGATGGTCTTTATCTAGCGCCGTATCAACCAAGATGACTTCAAATAAATGGGATAACCGTTCAACGGTTTTATTCAGCGCAATATTAGCTGCATCATAACGTTTGGTAGCCTGTAACTCAGAGGCAGTCAATTTAGCGACTAAAAAGCCAAGCTTAGAATCTTTCACAGATTGGCTGAGTTCAAGTTTTTGGTTTGCTACATCGGTTAATAGCGGCAGTCCTTTTATGCCATATTGGCGCATGTCTATTTTTGCCGATTGTCCAGTATGAATAACAAGCACATCACTATCTTGTGAGCCGATTGCGGCGGCAAGATGGGTGATTAAGCTAGATTGATGCTGAGGCGTTGCAGAAAGTACACTCACAATCTTAGGTTGATGGCCTGTCATGATGCGCCTTAATCCAGCAGCTTGATCATTGTGCATGCTAGACATTATCGAGCTCCAACAGATGCTTATTGCTAGGTGATTGCACCGTATGACCAATAATCAATGGCTGATCTTCTTTTTGTAGTGTGAAGGGACTGTCTTTGACTGTGTCGCATTGGAAGGCGCGGTGGATTAATTGGGGCTTATTGGCTAAATGTAAATCTTCAGGCACGCGTTGGCCATTGGTCACATAAAATAGTTTTAACTTTTCACGTACCATCACATCAATCACATTGCCAACAGTAATGGCTTCATCTATTTTTGTCATGATGCAGCCAGCAAGGCCTTGGCCACGATAGGCACGAATAACATCAAGCAACGTATCGCCAGTGTTTGTGCTATTCAAACACAGCAATTTTTGGATGTTTAAGCGTTGGTCAGACAACATTGCAACCTGATCGGAAACCATTTTGTCGCGCTGACTAACCCCAACGGTATCAATTAAAATGGTGTGCTTACCTTTAAGCTCGTTTAGGGCGATTTTTAAATCGGCCTCATCTTTAACGCTGTGCACCATCACGCCCAAAATTTTGCCGTAAATACGCAATTGTTCGTGACCGCCAACCCGATAAGAGTCAGTTGTAATTAAACCAATTTTATCGGTACCATGTTTCATCACATAGCGCGCAGCTAGTTTGGCTGTCGTGGTTGTTTTGCCGACGCCAGTTGGGCCAATAATGGCAAAAATGCCACCTTTATCAAGCATTTCTTCCTCTGCACTCATGGCTTGTAAGTTCTTCACTAATACTGACGCTACCCATTTTTTTGCTTCTGTTTCGTTTTGTTTATCTGGAATATGATCAGCTAATTGCTTAGATAAGCCTGAGCTGAAGCCTGCAGTCAGCATGGTGCCTAATATGTTTGATTTAATGGGTTCGCGTTGCTGTGTTGCGCCCCAAGAAATTTCAGCTAATTGTGCTTCAATCACGCTGCGCATATTCCGAATCTCTAGCATCATGCTAGCGATTTGTGCATTCACTTCTTTGGCTTGCGCTTGTGTTTGAGCCAAGGCTGCCTCTACATCCATGGCATGCTTGTTGTTGGCGATCGCTGTTTCATCGATAGGCGAATGTTTGATACGCTCGTTATCGGATTGAATGCGTTTTTGAAACAGGGCTTCCAGCGATGAGATGCGGCTATTTTCAATTGCCTCTGCATTTAATGATACTTGGGTATCTGCTGAAGTGGCTATTGTCTCCATGTCATCGGCGCTGAAAGCCATGATTTCATTGCCGCCTGTCACCGCTCGATTAGATAAGATAATGGCATCATCCCCTAGTGATTCGCGTACTTGCGCTAGCGCTAGCTTTGAGTTTTTGCCGAAAAAGCGTTTGATGTTCATGATTGACCTCCAATAAGGTTAGTAACTTTAATCGTTCTGGTATCTGGGAGCTCTTCGTGCGACAACACACGAAGGCGCGGAATAGCGCGGCGTAAAAATGTGGATAGTGCTTCTCTGAGTGGTGCTGCCACTAAAAGAACAGGTGATAATCCCATTTGTTCTTGTTGGTGAGCAGCGGCTTCTGCTTGAATAGCAAGATTTTCAGCTAAGCTAGGTTCGATGGCAGTACCGCTAGCACTATTTGCCTGTGTAGCTTGTAACAATAGTTTTTCAAGATTGTTATCCAGTGCAACGACTGACACTTCATCTCCTACTGGAAATAGTTGCTGCACAATGGCGCGCCCTAATCGAATGCGAACAAAGGCAGTGAGCTCGTTAGGTAATTGGGTTGCTTGTGCATGTTCTGCCAGCGTTTCCACAATCGTGCGCATATCACGAATATGCACGCCTTCGGATAATAAGTTTTGTAATACTTTTTGAATAACTGAAACAGGTAATAATTTTGGGGTCAAATCTTCGATGAGTTTTGGGGATTCTTTACTCATATGATCAAGCAACATTTGCACTTCTTCGCGACCCAGCAATTCGGCTGCATTCATCGAGATAATATGATTTAAATGGGTCGCAATAACAGTGCCTGCATCGACGACGGTATAACCCATTGTTTGGGCTTGTTCGCGCTCATCACTGCTAACCCATACCGCAGGTAAGCCAAACGCTGGATCTTTGGTAGCGGGGCCAGCCAATGCTTCTGTTACACCGCCAGGATTAATAGCTAAAAATTGACCATAATTAGATTCGCCTTTCGCGATTTCTACCCCTTTTAGCATAATGCGGTAAGCATTGGGTCTGAGATCTAAATTATCACGGATATGAACAGTCGGTGCGAGAAAGCCGACTTCTTGTGCAAACTTTTTCCGTAAGCCTTTAATCCGTTTAAGTAAGTCACCACCTTGTGTTTTATCAACTAAAGGAATCAAACGATAGCCAACCTCTAAACCAATAATATCAACTGGCGTGACATCATTCCAGCTGGCCTCTTCTGACTCAGGCGTTGTTTCAGGCATGCTTGCTTCAATTGGCTCTTCAGGCAGATTCTTTTGTTTATTTTCTACATAATAAGCAATGCCACCCAATATCGCTGCAAGCGCTAAAAATGAAAAATTAGGCATGCCTGGAATGGTGCCCATAGAGGCAATAATCGCTGCTGTGATATAGATGACTTTTGGTTTAGAGAATAACTGGCTAATCAGTTGACCGCCAATATCTTCATCATTAGCCACACGAGAAACAACCACGCCAGCAGAGACGGAAATGACTAAAGATGGAATTTGTGCCACTAAGCCATCACCAATAGCGAGTAAGGTATAAATTTTGACCGAGTCTGCAAAGGCTAAGTCATGCTGTGCCATGCCGACAATTAGGCCACCAATGACATTGATAATAATGACTAAGATGCCGGCAATGGCATCACCGCGCACATATTTACTGGCACCGTCCATCGCGCCGTAAAACTCTGATTCTTGGCTGACTTCGGTACGCCTGGCTTTTGCATCCTCTTCTCCAATCAAGCCTGCATTCAAATCTGCATCAATAGCCATTTGTTTACCGGGCATCGAATCTAACATAAAACGTGCCCCCACCTCAGCAATACGGCCAGCACCTTTGGTGACGACCATGAAATTGATAATGGTTAAAATGATAAAAACAACCAGACCTACCGCATAATTGCCACCAATCAAGAAGTGACCAAATGCTTCAATCACTTTGCCGGCTGCATCTGGCCCAGTATGACCTTCTGTTAAGACCACTCTGGTAGAGGCAACATTTAGCGATAAACGTAACATGGTGGTGACGAGCAATACGGTGGGAAAAGCAATAAAGTCGAGTGCCTTTTTGGTTTGCAAGCCGATGAGTAACACTAAAATAGACAAGGCAATATTAAAGCTAAAGAACACATCCAAAGCGATGGCGGGCAGTGGCAATATCATCATGGATAGCAACATGATGATAATGAATGGCCCAGCCAGTTCACGACCATTTGCGCTATTTAGCCATTTAAAATTGTTCATGATGTAAAGGCTTCCGTAGGCGTCGAATGAGCCATTGGCAATAAGCTGTGCGGATCAAGTGCTTCTGGCACTGGCAATGTGGATGCTGTTGGCATAATAGGTTGTAAACCACCATGTGTATTAAAAAGGCGCATTTGAAAAACATAGGCCAATATCTCTGCAACCGCTGAATAGAGGGCTTCTGGAATCTCGCTATCAAGATCGGCATGCGCAAATAAAGCGCGCGCTAGTTTAGGTGCTTCTAGCGTCATGATGTTATGTTCAGCAGCAATTTCACGTATCTTGAGCGCCAGCACATCGGCCCCTTTTGCTACTACTACTGGTGCGCGCATATTGTTTTCTTTATAGCGAATGGCAACGGCATAATGTGTTGGATTGGTAATGACCACATCTGCATTAGGAATCTCTGACATCATTCTGCGTCTTGCCATCTCGCGTTGTTGTTGACGAATACGTGCTTTAATCTCTGGATTGCCTTCCATTTCTTTCATTTCTTGGCGCACTTCCTCTTTGGTCATTTTGAGTTTATGCGCATATTGATAGAGCTGATAAGGCACATCGATAGCCGCGATAATCACTAGTGCACTGACAATCGATAAAAATCCGGTTTGCATCAAATCACCCACTTGCGCAATACCTGTTTTAACAGGAATTGAGGATAGCGCTAGAATAGGGTCAATATCATTTGATATGACCATGTAAGATACGGCGCCCACTAAAAGTGTTTTTAGAATAGATTTAATCAGCTCAACCGCAGCATTTTTAGACACTAAATTAGTGATGCCTTTGAGTGGATTAAGACGATTAAACTTAGGCATAAACGCTTTGCCGCTGAGTAACCAACCACCAATTAATGCAGGTGTGCCTAAAGCAACAATCATGAGTAAGAGGGCTAGTGGAATAAACGCAGTTAATAACTCAATCACCGATTCAGACATGTTGATTAGCAAATGGGCTGGATCAAATGCTGTGCTGCGATCAAAGGTGAATCCATCGCTGAAGGTTTTTTTTAATGCATCGCCAAGATGATCGCTCATCATTAACATACTCAAGCCTGCGGCTAATAGCAACGTAACAGTACCAAGCTCGCGTGAGCGTGGCACATCACCATCCTCGCGCGCCTTTTCTAGGCGCTTGGGAGTGGCCTGTTCTGTTTTTTCCATATCGCTATTTTCAGCCATACCTGTTCCTAATCATTCATGCATCGCTATATGTATTGCATCCATACATACGTTGCATATAGTGGATTATTAATTGAAGCCTATTATCAGATGTGGGCCTGAGAATGTATCGTTGGAATAAGAGGGTGAAAGTGCCTTTTTCTATCAGACATGGGTGCTGTTGGCAGGTTGCTGAGTCTTTTTTTTGATATTTATATCATTTTAAAACAGATACTTATCAATTAATTTCACTTTTTTTGAAAATAATCCTAAAGTTTACTGAATGTGCGACGTTATCTGTTTATCGCTAAGTGCAACTTAAAAGGCAAACATGATTTAGAGACAAAGAGATAGACAGATTAGAAGCATATTCATCATTTATTTTTACCTGTATATAAGGTATCCAATAACCCCCTGTAGGTGTTTGTAAGACAAACACCTACA
>CBFHHI010000019.1:0-29806 GCA_965655675.1 Methylophilaceae bacterium
GCGCGGCATCATGTGTGCGTCATGTCACAGAACATGGTCTACAAGTTGCAGTATTATCTGGTGACAAGTTGGCTTCGGTGCGGCGCGTTGCTGAAGCGGTAGGTATTAAGGATGTATTTGGTGATTGTAGTCCGCAAGATAAGTTGATGCACATTCAAGCCTTACAGCAACAAGGAAAAAAAATATTGATGGTAGGGGATGGTTTGAATGACGGACCTGTCTTAGCGAGTGCACATGTGTCGATGGCAATGGGCCAGGCTGTGCCGTTGGCACAAGCTCAATCTGACTTTGTGGTCATGAATGGCGACCTTGCAATGGTGCCTTATTTAATGGCACAAGCCCATCGAACAATGCGCATCGTTAAACAGAATTTAACATGGGCGGCTATCTACAATGCAACCTGTGTGCCGCTTGCAATTGCGGGTATGTTGCCGGCATGGCTAGCGGGATTAGGCATGGCGCTTAGCTCACTATTGGTGATTTTGAACGCAGCGCGCTTAGCAAAAATTGATACAATACAGGGTTTGTAGTTTTCATGGACATTCTTTTCTTACTCGTACCTTTGTCAGTCATTCTGGTTTTAGTCATTTTGGGCGGACTCTGGTGGGCAATATATTCAGGTCAATTTGAAGATATTGAAGAAGAGGGTGAGCGTATATTGCACGAAGATTGATTTGTATCAAATTGGGATGGGGGATTTTCAGCATAATCCCTCAATGTCATTAAAAATGAGGGTAAAAAAATGCAAAGTTTAGGAAGTGAATCGTTGACTTATCACGATACAGCGGTAAGGCAGTTTTCAATTATGGCGTGTGTGTGGGGCGTCGTTGGTATGTTGGTTGGTGTCATTATTGCCGCCCAACTTGTTTGGCCAGAGCTTAATTTAGGCTTGCCTTGGACCAGCTTCGGACGCTTACGACCGTTACATACCAACGCAGTGATTTTTGCGTTTGGTGGTTGTACGCTGTTTGCTACTGCATATTATGTAGTGCAGCGTACCAGTCAAGTCAGTTTATTTATGCCTAAACTGGCGGCTTTCACTTTTTGGGGTTGGCAAGTCGTTATTGTTGCCGCTGCCATCTCACTACCTTTAGGTTTTACCCAAAGTAAAGAGTATGCAGAGCTAGAGTGGCCAATTGACTTGTTAATTGCTGTCGTTTGGGTTTCCTTCGCGATTGTCTTCTTTGGTACGATTGCAAAACGTAAAGTGAAGCATATTTATGTGGCCAATTGGTTCTTCGGTGCCTTTATTATTGCGGTTGCTTTATTGCATATCGTTAACAGTGCTGCAATTCCCGTCAGCTTTATGAAATCTTATTCTGCATATGCTGGTGTGCAAGATGCGATGGTGCAATGGTGGTACGGTCACAACGCTGTTGGTTTCTTCTTAACAGCAGGTTTCTTGGGCATTATGTACTACTTTGTGCCTAAACAAGCAGAACGCCCAGTGTATTCATATAGCTTATCAATTGTTCACTTTTGGGCATTGATTTTCACTTACATGTGGGCGGGCCCGCATCACCTACATTACACAGCGTTGCCAGATTGGACGCAGTCTTTAGGTATGGTGTTCTCATTGATTTTATTGGCACCAAGCTGGGGCGGTATGATCAACGGCATGATGACGATGTCGGGTGCATGGCATAAATTACGTACTGATCCTATCTTACGTTTCATGATTGTTTCATTATCTTTCTACGGCATGAGTACGTTTGAAGGTCCAATGATGGCGATTAAAACGGTTAACTCGCTTTCTCACTATACTGATTGGACGATTGGTCATGTGCATTCAGGTGCTTTAGGCTGGGTTGGCTTAGTTTCAATGGGCGCGCTTTATCACTTAGTACCAAAACTATTTGGTAAAGAAAAAATGCATAGCATTAAAGCCATCGAGCTGCATTTCTGGATGGCAACAATTGGTATCGTACTTTACATTGCAGCTTTGTGGATTTCAGGTGTGATGGAAGGCTTGATGTGGCGTGCAGTGAATGCTGATGGCACATTGGCTTACACCTTTGTGGAAAGTGTGAAAGCTAAATTCCCTTACTATTTCATTCGGTTATTAGGTGGCTTGCTATACCTTGGCGGTATGGTCGTTATGCTTTGGAATGTATTGAAAACAGCGACGAGTGGTCAGCCAGTAGCTGCAACTATTCCATCTGTTACAGCTCACGTTTAAGGAAAATGTTATGTCAGATTTAAATGATAAAAAAACAGGCTTCAGTCACGAGAAGATTGAAACCAATAACTTTTTGATGATTGTATTAATACTGATAGTGGTTTCGATTGGTGGGCTAGTAGAAATCGTGCCTTTGTTCTTTCAGAAATCGACCACTGAAGCAATCAAGGGTTTGGAGCCGTATACACCATTACAGTTAGTTGGGCGTGATATTTATCAGCGTGAAGGCTGCTATAACTGCCATTCACAAATGATACGTCCATTAAGAGCAGAAACATTGCGTTATGGTCACTACTCTGTTGCAGGTGAATTTGTGTATGACCATCCGTTTCAGTGGGGTAGTAAGCGTACGGGTCCAGATTTGCACCGTGTGGGTGGCAAGTACAGTGATGAATGGCAACGTATTCACTTAATTAATCCACGTGATGTAGTGCCTGAATCGATTATGCCAGCGTACCCATGGTTAGAAAACGCGCCAGTGAATGCTGATATCGGGAAAAATATGGAGGCATTACGTAAAGTAGGTGTGCCATATACGGATGAGCAGATTGCAGGTGCAGCGGCAGAAGTGGAAGGAAAAACTGAGCTAGATGCCATTATTGCTTACATGCAAGTATTGGGCATTCACCTCAAATAAAGAATGGAGAGCGTCTGATGGATATCAATTTATTACGCATATTAGTTACACTGGTTAGCTTTATTGTATTTGTAGGCATTATTGTTTGGGTGTGGCGCCATCGCCATACTGCAGATTTCGAAGAGGCGGCTAGACTGCCTTTTGATGAAAAATAGAGGAATATAAAATGAGTGATTTTATCAATAACTTTTGGCCTTACTTTATCGCAGTCATTACGATTGTTGGTATTGTCGGTTGCGCTTTTTTATTGTGGTTTACGAGTAAAATGAAAATCGTCAGTAAAAATGGCGACAATACTAGCGGTCATGTCTGGGATGAAGATATCACTGAAATGAATAATCCATTGCCACGTTGGTGGGTATGGTTGTTTATCATTACCATCATTTTTGGTTTTATTTATTTGGCGCTGTATCCTGGTTTAGCGACTTATGATGGGTCAAAGAGCTGGACTCAAGAAAATCAATATCAAGCAGAAGTGGATGAAGCAAACGAAGCGTTGAAACCAATCTATGCAAAATTTGATGGAATGTCAGCAGAGGACTTATCCGCTATGCCAGCGGCTAAGGCAATTGGAGAGCGCTTGTATATGAACAATTGTGCTCAATGTCATGCTTCTGATGCGCGCGGTGGTAGAGGATTCCCTAATCTAACTGACCATGATTGGCTACATGGCGGTAGCCCCGAAAAAATTGAAGAAACGCTAATCAACGGACGTAATGGCATGATGCCGCCGATGGGTGCAATGGTAGGTAGTGATGAAGATATCAAAAATCTTGCTAACTATGTATTAAGCCTTTCTAACAGTATGCATGATGCCGCTAGAGCGGGTTTAGGTGAAGCTAAATTTGCAGCTTGTGCAGCTTGTCATGGTGCTGATGGAAAAGGCAATCAAGCATTAGGTGCACCTAACTTAACTGATAATATTTGGTTACATGGTGCTGGTGAGGCGGCGATTATCGATCGTATTAAAAACGGTATTGTTAATCAAATGCCTGCGCAAGAAGACAAGCTGACACCAGAACAAATAAAAGTATTAACGGCTTATATTTGGGGATTATCAAATGGAACTAGTCATTAATATTAATGACTAGTTTGCAAAAGAAGCATATGACTAAAAGTAATAACGCCGTTTCAGAAGAGCAAGCCACCTCGCCGAAAGAGGTGGTCATTTCTTTATACAAAGCAGAAGATAAAATATATCCACGTAGTATTTTTGGTTATTTTGCTAAGTGGCGATGGGTAATGATTTGGCTCACGCAACTCTTTTTTTATGGTATGCCTTGGTTAGAATGGGGTCAAAGACAAGCTTTGTTATTTGATCTACCAGCCAAGCGCTTTTATATTTTTAATCTGGTTTTATATCCACAAGATTTAATTTATCTAACAGCCATTTTAATTATTTCAGCACTTTCTCTGTTTTTATTTACGGCCATTGCTGGCCGTTTATGGTGTGGCTATACTTGTCCTCAAACAGTTTATACTGAAATTTTTCTTTGGATAGAAAGAAAAATTGAAGGTGATCGCGCCAAAAGAATGCGATTAGACGCCTCGCAAATGTCGCTTGAAAAGTTATCGAGAAAGTCTGCTAAACACTTTGTTTGGATTGCCTTTGCGGCTTGGACAGGCTTTACATTCGTTGGATACTTTACGCCAATTCGTGAGCTTGCATTAGAAATGATGCAGCTGAATCTGAGTTCATGGGCAACTTTTTGGGTGATTTTCTATGCCTTTGCAACCTATGGTAATGCCGGCTTTATGCGCGAGCAGGTTTGCAAGTATATGTGTCCTTATGCCCGTTTTCAGAGCGCGATGTTTGATGACGACACACTGATAGTGACCTATGATGAAGCGCGCGGTGAACCAAGAGGTGCAGGATCACGAAAAAATACGACTAAAACCGAATCATTAGGCTCTTGTATTGACTGCAGTTTATGTGTGCAAGTCTGCCCAACGGGGATAGACATTCGCGAGGGCTTGCAGTACGAATGCATTGGCTGTGGCTTGTGTGCCGATGTTTGTGATGATGTAATGGACAAAATAGATCAACCTAGGGGTTTAATCAAATATACAACACAAAATGCGATGGATAATCACTGGACACGCAATGAAATGTTTAAACGTATTTTGAGACCACGTGTGCTGATTTACTCAGCGATATTGTTCCTATTAATTGCTGCCTTATTAACAAGCTTATGGTTCAGAACGCCGTTTAAAGTCAACGTTGTTCGTGATCGCTCTGTACTCGCGAGGCTAGTAGAAGGCGGGATGTTAGAAAATGTTTATCGCTTACAAATTATGAACGCTACCGAGAATCGACGCCAGTATCGTCTCAATGTGAATGGTTTAGAAAACGCAAAAGTTGGATTTAAAGGCAGTGATAGAAACCCATTCATTACAGTAGAGCCTGCTGAAGCGCGTTGGATAGTCGTCGATGTTACATTGCCAGATGGCACACTAAAAACCGGTAAACATAAAATTGAATTTGTAATAGAAGAAATAGATAGTCAAGAAAAATTGACTGAGAAGTCGATATTCCTAGTGCCAAGATAATTGTATTGCCATTAACAAGGAAACGAAATGAAGGTTGAAGATACCAAGCCGTGGTGGAAATTTGGATATGTGTGGATGGTGATAGGAGGCCCTCTCGTGGTGATAGTTGCTTCTTTTATTACTTTTTATTATGCAATAAAAACCCCTGATCCTGTGATTGAAAATTATTATGTAAAAGGGATGGAAATTAATAAAACGCTTGCTGCAGAAGCATTGGCAACAGAAGAATTGGCACCTGCAATGAAAGCGCGTAATCATGCTGCCACTGGCGTAAAAAAGCCGATAGATTAAGGGCTTACCTTCACAGCAATGCCTAGTCCAGTAATCTGCGCTGCTAAATCATCTAACCACGTTGTAGAGACTTGACTGATTCTAGCAGCTTCAGCCTGCATGGATTGACGTGCAACCCCATACAAGTGTATGCCTTTAATTAGTGTGCTGACTTGTTTTACCCGTGCCAAATAAGCTGCTACTTCCTGTGCTGAAGGTGGCATTCCATCTAATGTAAATACGCATGTTTGTATAAAAGTAGGACATGCGGCCGCGCATTTTTTTAGACGATTCATGTGACTATTGGGATCGATATTTACGTCATTGATGCGCATTATTCCAGCTTTAGTACCTGCATCTAATTTAAACCATACCTCGCCATTAGCATAGGATAATTGCTGCAGACTAGCCAAAACGGATGGCTTGTTTATCATACTGCCATTGGTGATAACACGAATCTTGATATTGCCCAGCAAATTAACTTCACGCAATATCTGAATGACTAAGGGCACAATGAATGGAAATTCGGATGCGCTTGTAGGTTCGCCATTACCTGAAAAAGCGATATCTTGTAGTTGTCTATCTGCCTCGCTCACTTGCCTTTGCATAAAGTCGCCATGCAAAATATCATTTAAAAAAGCGCGAAGCTCTTGTTCTAATAGCACTAAATCAATTGGTGGCGGCTTGCCACGCGTTAGGTTGGGGACATTGCAATAGATACAGCGCCAGTTACACGCATTATTAACATTCAGGTTGATACCAACAGAAACACCACCTGCTCGTCGGGATACGACTGGATAAACGTAGCGGTAACCGCTATCGCGATTATGGTCGGTGACGGTTAACACTTTATTCAACGTAATGTTGCGATTAACAAGTAGTGGTATAAAAAGTAGAGTATAGCGTCAGTTTAATTGCACGTTTGTAGGTTAAAAATTTTCTTTAACTCATCTGCTTTAATGATATGCACATAACGCTGTTTAACTTCAATGATGCCTTCTTCACTAAATTTTGAAAAAGTACGACTGACTGTTTCTAGTTTCATGCCTAGATAACTGCCAATTTCTTCACGCGTCATTCTTAAGATAATTTCTGATTTCGAAAATCCGCGCGCATGCAAACGTTGTACTAGATTTAATAGAAAGCCTGCTAAACGTTCTTCAGCACGCATATTACCCAATAACATCATCACACTATTTTCGCGCACAATTTCACGACTCATAATTTTGTGAATATGGCGTTGCAATTGAGGAAACTCACGAGAAAGCGCCTCAATATTAGCGAACGGCATCACACAAACCTCAGCATCCTCTAATGCCACTGCATTGCAACTGTGTAAATCATTCACAATACCATCAAGCCCGACAATTTCACCTGCCATTTGAAAACCAATGACTTGCTCTCGGCCATCTTCAGTGGAAATGCTGGTTTTAAAAAAACCGGTACGAATAGCAAATAAAGATGAAAAAGTATCGCCGTTACCAAATAACAATTCACCTTGTTTAATTCGGCGGCGTGTTTTGACGACTTCGTCAATTTTTTTCATGTCTTGATTAGAGAAGCCTAACGGCATGCATAGCTCTCTCAAATTGCAATTTGAGCAAGCAATTTTGAGGTCTTGCGTGATTGAAGATGCGTCCATATTTTATCTGATTAAGGTGGCTAACTTTGCAATACTAATATGCGCTTAGTGAGGGTTAAAGTCTAGTGTAATACCAATTATTATTACTTTTAGCTATTATTGATTTGCATCAAAGCCAATCATTTACTTTTTTTAAATAATACCATTTAAATTAGGAGTAATAAATGATTGAAGTGCAAAATGCCCGTATCCCAAAGGTGTCAACAGATCTTCTGCAAAAATATGATATAGCAGGTCCAAGATACACTTCTTATCCTACCGCAGATCGATTTGTGGAAGCGTTTACTGAAAAGCACTATAAGCAAGCTTTGCAGATACGCGAAATCGGACGCGCATCGTTGCCATTATCACTTTATATCCATATTCCTTTTTGTGAGTCTCTCTGCTTTTTTTGTGCATGCAATAAAATTGTCACCAAGCATCACCAGCGTAGCGCGACTTATTTGCAGTATCTCAGTAAAGAGATGGATCTGCATATCGCACATCTGGGTAAAAAGCCTAGTGTTTCTCAATTACATTTAGGCGGTGGCTCACCAACATTTTTTACCGATCTAGAGCTGACACAATTGATGAGTGAATTGAGAAGAAAGTTTCTCATGTCGCCAGTTGGTGAGTACTCCATTGAAATTGATCCGCGAACTGTAGATAAAACACGGCTCAATAATTTGCGTGCTTTAGGATTCAACCGATTGAGTTTTGGGGTGCAAGATTTTAATGCGGATGTTCAGAAAGCAGTGCATCGTATACAACCATTTGAGCAGGTGATGGCGTTGGTGCAAGAGGCGCGACACCAACAATTTGAATCATTGAATGTGGATTTAATTTATGGTCTACCGCAACAAACTGCGGATACCTTTTCACATACAATAGATCAGGTGATTGCCATTAAACCGGACAGAATCGCTTTATATGCGTATGCCCATTTGCCCGAGCGATTTAAACCCCAGCGACGTATCCATACAGAGGCCTTACCAGCAGCCGCTATTAAATTAACAATGCTATCTACTGCCATTGCTAAATTGATTGCAGCAGGTTATGTCTATATTGGTATGGACCATTTTGCATTACCAGAAGATGCGCTGGCAGTGGCAAAGCGACAAGGCCGTTTGCATCGTAATTTTCAAGGTTATAGCACACAACCTGATTGTGATCTGATTGCGTTGGGTGTTTCATCAATTGGGCGCATAGGAGCCACTTATAGTCAAAATGCAAAAACAATCGAAGAGTACTACGATACTTTGGATCAAGGGCGACTACCGATTGTGCGAGGTTTAGCATTGTCGAGTGATGATTTGATTAGGCGCAGCGTTATTATGTCTATTATGTGTCAAGGCGAAGTGCAATATGAGCCAATAGCACTGGCATATATGATTGATTTTAAGCATTATTTTTCCAATGAATTGGCAGCATTGCAACCATTACAAAATGCAGGCATGGTGACTTTTGATGAGGAAGGTTTATACGTAACAGAAATAGGATGGTATTTTGTTCGTGCCATTGCAATGGCGTTTGACCAATATTTACAAGTCGATCAAACACGCGCACGATTCTCAAAAATAATTTAAAATCCATGTATGGAGACACCGCTAGCACTAACGACACTTTTAATGGGCTTGGCTGGTGGACCACACTGTATTGCAATGTGTGGTGCTGCTTGTGGCGGCATTCAAACAAGCAATATTCGTCTGCAGATAGTAAAATTTCACAGTGGGCGCGTCATTGGTTATGCTATTTTAGGCGCCATTGCAGCAGCTTCGGTCAATACGCTCGCTTGGTTTTCTGATCAAACCGCAGCACTGCATCCACTCTGGACATTTTTTCATGTATTAGTCTTTGCTTGGGGGCTCATGTTACTGCTATTTGCGCGTCAACCGGCATGGGCTGATCGTCTTGGTCGCCAAATTTGGGGGCATGTTCGCCAATTTTCACAATTATCAGGTGGTGGTGTTTTGACAGGTGTCCTGTGGGCACTCATGCCATGTGGTTTACTGTATTCTGCATTATTGGTGGCATCTTTAAATGCAAACCCAGTACAAGGCGCATTGAGCATGGCTACCTTTGCATTGGGCACTAGTGTGTCATTAATGATTGGTCCGTGGTTTTGGTTTAAGTTAAAAAATGGATTTAAATGGATAGGTGATGGCAATAGTATGCGCTTGGCAGGTTTGTTTCTAACGGCAGTTGCGGCCTGGGCCATTTGGATGGATGTGATGCATCAAACTAAAGTGTGGTGTAACTAAAGTATGCTGTAATGAGCAGATAAAAAAACCCCTACCGCAAGCGGCAGGGATTAGGGAGGGACCAGCAATCGTTAACAGAATAACGAATGATATGTTTAGAATTTTTTACCTACACCAAAACCAATCACCCATGGATTAATATCTAAGCTGTCAATTTTTCTCCAAACATTGCCTGTAACAGCACCGCGTAATTTAACATCGGTATCAATGGTGACGTATTTGACATCTGCATTAAGTAACCAGCCATCTTTAAGATTAATATCGACACCAGCTTGTAATGCTAAGCCCCAGCTATCGCTATCAACTTTAATTTTGTTGCCATTAATAGCACCTGCACGACCTCTTAAATTGCGGTCAAGAAACGCCGTGTAATTAACACCAGCTCCAACGTAGGGATCGATCATTTGGTCTGGATTAAAATGCCATTGAGCAGTTAATGTTGGCGGTAATAAATTGACACTACCTAAACCTTGATTACCAACAACACCAGCTGCGTCGCCTGAAATGCTTACATTATGGCGAGTACCCAGCGCTAAAATCAATTCTGCTGCAATGTGCTTGGTAAAGTAGTAAGAGATATCTAATTCTGGAATCACTTTGTCACTAACTTTTAACTCTGCACCTGGTGACATCACAGTGGCGCCAAGTAGTGTGTTGACATCTTTACCTAGGCTACTGTCTTCATTTGGGCTGACATTGACTGCACGCACGCGGACTACCCAATCACCAGCTTCTGCTTGCGCTAACATTGGCGTTGCCAATGCAGCTAGTACTGATACGGCTAATAGTCTTTTTTTCATTTCATTCTCCATAAATGATTGGTTTTAACTGTTGATGGACGAATGATACGAGTAGGCTAAGTTTGGCGCTTTGATGTAAATCAACAAAGCTTGATTTGCAGTGTTGATGAAGGTTTTGAGGTTTTATCTAGGACTCTAACCAATAAAAAGACAGTGGTGGAATGATGAGTGCATCATTATTGATGGCTACTGTTTCACCGCTGGCGATATTTTTTGCGATTTCATATTTCAAAAAGCCTTGTTCTTTTAAAGGACTGATTGCTAATACTTGTTCAACATCACTAAAATTACAGACCACTAATACCCGTGTACTAGCAAATGCGTAGTTGAACCTAGCGTAAACTAACAAATGCGGATTATTTGTTGTGATCAGTTCGCGATTGTTTTTGTCGGCAAAGGCGGGAATCTCTTTACGGATGGCAATCAACTTTTTGAGCGCATTAAAAATGCGATATTCAACTGTACCTGTTTGTTTTCTTCTCTCTATTTTGTCCCAATCCAATTGCGGGCGATGCGTCCATCGGTTGTCATTGCGTTTGTGAATGTCATTCAAATAGGAATCATCATTCAAGGTTCCAGTGCTATCACCATAATATAAAAGGGGAATCCCACCAAAAGAGAGAATGACACTATGCAATAAAATAATGGTTTTAATCGCGGATGTTATTGCTTCTGGATTGGCTTGTTCTAGTGCCGTTTCTAGACCAGCTAATGAAGCTAATGAGCCAGAGATGCGCGCATCTCCATTTTTTTTATTCACACCAAAAGCAAAGCCTTTGGCATTCGACATACCATAGTTACCGGTATAGTAATCAACCAAAAATCGCCTATGTAAAACAGGATCATAGCCCGCATCAATAATGTCCGTGTCACTAAACCCCCAACCAATATCATCATGACAACGGATGTAGTTGAGCCATGTGGCACGCTCTAATTTTTCGGGAATACTATGAATACCTTTATTAAGTAAGGTAGTGTTTTTAGTGGCAACAGCCTCCCAAAGCAGCGCCATTAAGGTGGCGTTATAAGCAATTTCGCATTCTTTTGCGTTAATGGCATCTTCGCCAAAATATTTTACAATTTCAGTGGGTGCAACAATCGCTTCTGCAATGAATAAGACGCCTGGTGCCGTGACTTGGCAGCAGTCTTTAAATAACTGCAATATCAAATGCGCTTCTCGTTCATTTTGGCAGCTACTACCCATTTTTTTCCACAGAAAAGCAACCGCATCTAAGCGCAAAATATCAACACCATGATTTGCCCAATACAGTAAAACATCCAGCATTTCGATAAACACAGCAGGATTCTTATAATTTAAATCCCATTGAAAATGGTTGAATACAGTCATCACCCATTTCTGGGATTTCTCATCCCAAGTAAAACTATTAGGCGCAAATTCTGGAAACACCTCAGGCATGGCTTCTTCATAAATGTCTGGTATTTGCCTATCATCAAACATATAGTAATAATCTTGATATTGCTGATTACCTTGACGAGCTTGTTGCGCCCAAGCATGCTGGTTGGATGTATGATTAACCACGACATCTAAAGTGATTAGTGTTTCGCGCTTTTTTAAGTTTTTGATGAGTGCATCCAGATCGTCTACGGTACCGTAGCTTTCATCAATTTTTCGAAAATCTCTCACGGCATAACCGCCATCATTTTCAACTTCAGGACAATCACAAATCGGCATAATATGAATCATATTGATGCCCAATTCTTGTAGGTAGTGCAGTTTAGACGGCATGTTTTTTAGATCTTTAGAAAAGCCTTCGCAATATAAAGCCATGCCTACCCATTTTTGGCTCAAAAACCAATCATGATCTTTTTCGCGTATTAAATCAGATTCTTTGAGTGCTGGCGCGCGTGCAATATATTGTTGCGCCATTGTTTTCACAAGAGACTGTAACTGCTGTTCAACATCATCTCGCTCACCATATAAATGATGAAAAATAGAATAAATAGCAAAAAAGTTAGCACCTAGCCGTGTGTAGAAATGTTGTAAATCAGCATCATTATTTTTAATATCGATATTAATTAGAATATCGTTTAGAAGCGCATGTGAGACTTGTTCATACATAGTAAATAACCAGTTTTAAGAATCTATTGTTCGTTTAATTGCCCAAATTGATAGTGTCTTATGCCTTCAAGAATGCCAGCAGCATAATGACCTTGAGCAAAATACACCTGATCGAGGCCACGCAGATTATCTAGTTCCTCGCTGTGATTACCCACCACAACACCCAAGGTGTCACCGACCAACATTTCACTGTCATTGCCAGAATCACCAGAGGTTAAAAATTGCGCAAGCGGTAAGTCCCATTTATAGGCTAAGTAACGAATTGCATGTCCTTTAGATGCTCTAATCGGTAGAATATCTAAAAATTCGTGATGAGAGTAAATCACTTGCGCATGTAATTTTAATTGCTGCAGGTGTTGATTAATACTTTCAAGCGATGGCACCTCTTCTGGTGTCACCAAATAACTAATTTTAAATTCTCGTTGGTTGTCTTCTGTCTGTAATCGAATGCCAGGAATACTTTGCATGGCATCTACTAAATCATCGCGACGCCACAGATGTTTGATGTGATTAGACCAACCAGTATCTGATTTTAATGTGGTGCCATAGTTAATTTCACTGCCAACAGAAGTAATAAAGACATCAGGCATAGGCACATTATTTTTTTGTAATATTTTCACTGCACTTTCCAGTGGTCTACCCGTTGCAATACCAAATGCTAAATCACGAGACTGGCCGCGCAGCCATGTAATTAATGACTGTAAACTGTTTTTATCGCCTAATAGCGTATTATCAATATCAGTAATCAGTGCAAATTTTGCTAAAGGCATTGTTGATTTTCCTGCATTTAATGCTGTTTTATATTGGCGTTTAATTCTTTTACGGTCTTTGTGCAGTAAGACGCGCACTTCTTTCATATACTTTTCTACATGCTTTTCCCAAGTGTAGTGGCGCTTAATGTTACTCAAACCATTTTTAGAAAGTAAGCGCCATTTTTTGCTATCTGAGAGCGCCGCTTCTAATGAGGTTGCAATCGCATTGCTATCTAGTGTATTGGTCAAAAAACCACTACGGCAGTTATTCACGATATCTCTTGGCCCGCCATCATCTGGTGCGACAAAGGGTAAACCACTAGCAACAGCCTCAATCAATGTTAAACCGAATGGTTCTGTGAATGCAGCATTAATAAAGATGCCTTTTCTCATTGCAGCGTAACGATAGAGTTCAGGAATATCATCTTGCGAAATACTTTTTGGAATAGCCACTTTCCCCCATAAATCGTATTTGTCGATATCCAGTAACAGGTCATTCATCACTTGTTGCTGAGCGGTTTCTAAATGATGAATGTCATCACGGGTGCCAGCTACAATCACTAAATTAGCCATCGCTTGCAATGTTTTACTTTGCCCGTAAGCGACCATTAAACCACTGATATTTTTACGCAAATCAGGGCGACATATCGTCAGAATCATCGGTTTATCTTTTTTAAAGATAAACCGATCAATGGCTAACTTTAACGATTCATTCACACGATGGCCTCGCAAAGGAGGAGAAAATCTGGATGTATCTATACCCGGTGGAATCACTTTATAGCGATTGTCATCATGATTGCGATACATGCCATATTGATCATGTATTTCTTGACGGGTGCTTGTCACGATCAGTGCAGCATCTTGAATAATCTCTTCTTCAACTGCGATACGATGATATAAATTGAACTGTCTTTCAATAGCAGATTCTTTTTTGCCTGACTGTAACAAACGCTCGAACTTAGGACGGCCTAGCGAATGACCAGTAAAAATGAGTGGAATACCCAGTAGATTAGACAGCTGTCGGCCAACATACCCTGCATCAGCATAGTGCGCGTGAATAAAATCTGGCAGCTGACCTTGCTCGCGTAAAAACTGCAAGCATTTATCTACCATTTGATCCAAATGCTTCCACAATAGCTCTTTGCGAATATATTTTTTTGGGCCAGCTTGTAAGCGAATAATTCTGGTATTTTCACTCAGCTGTTCCTCCGCGCGCGCATAGTCAGCAGCGACGCCATCGTCATCAATTAAGCGAGTCAGCAAATCTACTTTGCTAACCTGCGGATGCTTGGCAAGTGCTTTTGTCATCTCGACGACATATTTCGTTTGCCCACCAGTGTCAGCATTAATCCCTAGCTCCATGTCATTTGCACGAATAAGCCCATGAACACTGATCATTAAAATATAAAGTGAATGGCTTTTATCGTCATTTGAAGAGAGTTGCATTAAAACCAGCTTTCAATATAAGGCAAATAAAACGCATGTGTTTCTGGTGCGGCGCCTCTAATCGTGCAAATGGCAGAAGCAAAAATACTGGCACGCGTTAGCATTTGTTCCATATTCCAATCATGCAATAAACCTAACATACAGACAGCCGCAAACGCATCACCTGCACCAACTGTATCAATGATTGGTGTTGTCAACACGGGCACTGCTACGCTTGTTTCTTCGCCATTACTTGATAATACCCAAGCACCATGTTCACCACAGGTGACAAATACATGTTTTAAATCAAATTTTTTGATAAGAAATAATGCACGCTCCTTATCACTGGCAAGGGCAGGCGCAAACATATCACAGACGATTACCAACTCCTCTTCATTAATCTTAACGATTTCAGTGCGTAATAATGAGCGTCTAATCATGTGCTTGTTATACCAAGGTGCACGTAAGTTAATGTCTAAGAATCGTGGGCACTTCGCACCACTTAAAAAGGTGTCTAACGCAAGGCGAGACTGGATGCCGCGTTGCGCTAATGTGCCAAAATAAGCCAAATCTGGTTGATTAGCCAATGTTGTTAGGTGTGCCATACCAGTATGAATGTGATCATAAGCTTGGTCTGGCTCTATTTCAAACCGATGACCACCGTTTTCTATATGTACAGTGACTTGGCCAGTAGGATAAATCGAGTCCAATTGAATGCCTGATTGATCGATATCGAGTGCGCTTAGCTCATCAAACAACATTTTTTTAAGCGCATCATTACCTACTCTAGAAATTAACACAGGATGTTGCTGGAATGCGCGTAAATGTCTGGCAACATTATAAGGCGCACCGCCAAGCACAGTGGCATCGGGAAATATGTCTGCTAACACTTCCCCAAAAATAGCAATAGTAAATTTGGTCTTGTTTAAATGACTAGACATGTGTTTTTATTCTAACATTTAAAAAAGAATTGAGAATGGTATAAAAAATACTGATGCTGATAGATGGTGTTTCCTTGTGATGAGATTGTAGTTAAATAGAGAACTGCTAAGCCCCTATTTAAAATAGAGCATTTAGCTTTAAAATTCAACCATTTCAAATTCAGCTTTAGACACACCGCACTCTGGACACATCCAATCTGAGGGAACATCTTCCCATTTTGTGCCTGCGGCAATACCATCTTCAGGCCAGCCTTTTTCTTCCTCGTAGATTAAACCGCATACCGTACAAATCCAAGTTTTCATGATTTTTCCTTTACAGTGATCGAGTATTTTAAGGCAGTTTATACGCCTCAGTGTCTTGTATACATAATAAATTATAAATAATAAACTGACAAAAAAAGCCCGCTTGCGCGGGCTAGAGAGGGGGAGTTACATCAATGCATAGTATATTCGCGGTTGATGACAGTAATATGTCAATAATGGTAAATCATTGAGCTTACGTTAAATGATCAAGCAGCTTCCCCATCAAAAGAGTTGAGTATGGGCTGTGATATCAGGCAAGGCTATGATATGGAAAGCCAATGCCAGCTGATGCGTTTGAGAGTGAAGTAATTACTTACCCAGACTGATAAGGAGGCTAGGCCTCCTTATATTTACTCAGCAAATGGCTGTGGTCTTGGTGTAGCATCTGATGATGGCGGTAGCTGCGGTAGTTGGAATGTCGGTTGATCCCCTGTCAAAGTTTTTAAGAATGCGACAATTTCTGCATTCTCCTCAGCGGTAAATGTCCTGCCAAGTTGCAATCTACCCATGATGTCAACGGCTTGGGTTAATGTATCTGCTTCGCCATCATGAAAATAAGGATAAGTTAACTCTACATTTCGCAAAGTAGGTACCTTAAAGTTAAAGCGATCAGCATCGTTACCTGTTACTGCGGAACGTCCTTCTGATGGGCTGGAAGCATGATATGGCTCAACTACACCCATTTTTTGAAAAGAGTTACCACCTACTGCAGGTCCATTATGACAAGCAACACAACCGCTGTTTTTAAATAAATTATAACCTGCAAGTTCCATGGAGTTTATTGCTTCTTTATCGCCTTTTAACCACTGATCAAAGCGTGAATTTGGTGTAACCAATGTTTCTTCAAAAGCGGCAATGGCGAGAGTGACTTCATTAATAGTAATTTCTCTATTACCAAAAATATCTTTAAATTCGTCTACGTAACCAGGTATTGAACGCAACATGTCAACAGCAAGCTGATGCGTGAAAGCCATTTCACCCGGATTGGCAATAGGGCCTGCTGCTTGCTCTTGTAAATCCGCGGCACGACCATCCCAAAACTGCGCTAAGTTCAAGCTTGAATTCAGTACTGTAGGTGAGTTGATGGGGCCTTTTGACCAGTTATGACCAATCGATGTTTTTAAATTATCGGTACCACCTGCTGATAAATTGTGACAAGAATTACAAGAAATAAATCCTGATTTAGATAATCGCGGATCGAAATATAACTTACGACCTAAATCGACATATTTTTGATTTTTAATTACTACAGGTTGAATTGGCTGAATTGGTTCGTTAGTTTCAAATTCGACTGCCACAGTTGTCGTTTTATCATTTGTAGCGTGCTCTGTAGTTTGCTTATTATCTTTGCAACCAGCCACTAAAAAGATAGATCCTATTAACAATAATATAAATTTCTTCTTCATACATAACGCCTTTTCTTTTCTGCTCAATGAATAAGCTTAATTTATTACTTACAAAAAACTGCATATTGATATAGATCAATATACAGTTATTTCAACTATAAACTCAGTTATATTCATGTATTTCATGACTTGGGTTTGGTTGTAGTCAACTATTTTTAATAGAGTACAAATAAGAAAGCGGACACTTTAATATGTTTAAAGTGTCCGCTAATTTTAATTAAAACTTAATAGTTATAAATCGAATCGATCAGCGTTCATTACTTTTACCCAAGCATCAACAAAGTCTTTCACAAACTTTTCTTTTGCGTCATCTTGCGCATAAACTTCAGCGTAAGAACGTAAAATTGAGTTTGAACCAAACACTAAATCAACACGCGTGGCTGTCCATTTCACTTTGCCTGTCTTACGGTCACGAATGTTGTAGAGCTGATTGCTGGTTGGTTCCCATACATTGCCCATGTCCGTTAGATTAACAAAAAAGTCATTACTCAACACGCCTTCATGCTCAGTGAACACGCCATGCTTAGTGCCACCATGATTAGTGCCAAGTACGCGCATACCACCAACCAGTGCCGTCATTTGGTACGCTGTTAGCCCCATTAATTGCGTGCGATCTAACATCAACTCTTCTGCAGACACAACATAATCTTGCTTGACCCAGTTACGATAGCCATCATGGATAGGCTCTAGTACGGCAAATGACGCAGCATCTGTCATGTCATCTGTTGCATCGCCGCGACCAGCAGCAAACGGCACAGTCACATTCACACCAGCTTCTCGCGCTGCTTTTTCAACAGCAGCTGTACCACCTAATACAATCAAATCTGCGATGCTTACTTTTTTGCTTAGACCTGCTTGTATATTAGCGAGCACACCTAACACTTTTTCTAGTCTAGCGGGTTCATTGCCTTCCCAATCTTTTTGAGGTGCCAAGCGTATGCGTGCTCCATTCGCACCACCACGATAATCTGAACCGCGGAAAGTACGTGCGCTATCCCAAGCGGTGGCGACCAGCTCTGATATGCTCAAGCCACTATTTAATAACTTCGTTTTAAGGTCTGCAATTTCTGCCTCAGTTAACTGGTAATCTGCCTTGGGCACTGGGTCTTGCCAGATTAAATCTTCAGCGGGTACGTCAGGACCAAGGTAGCGGCTTTTAGGCCCTAAATCACGATGGGTCAATTTAAACCAAGCGCGGGCAAACACCTCAGAGAAATAATCTGGATTTTTGTAAAAACGCTCAGAAATTTCACGATAAATTGGGTCTTTAATCATCGCCATATCTGCATCGGTCATAATAGGGTTGTATCGAATAGAGGCATCTTCCACATCAACAGGTTTGTCTTCCTCTTTAATGTTGACAGGCTCCCATTGCCATGCACCCGCTGGGCTCTTTTTGAGTTCCCACTCGTGGTTCAATAACATCTCGAAGTAACCATTATCCCATTTGGTAGGATGGGTTGTCCAAGCGCCCTCAATGCCGCTAGTCACCGTGTCTCTTCCAAAGCCTTTGCCTTTTGGATTGTGCCAACCAAAGCCTTGCTCATGCACATCAGCCGCTTCTGGACTGTCTCCAAGTAGCGTAGCATCACCATTGCCATGGCATTTACCAACGGTGTGGCCACCAGCAGTCAGTGCAACTGTTTCTTCATCATTCATTGCCATGCGCTCAAATGTAATGCGAATATCATGCGCGGTTTTGAGTGGATCTGGGTTGCCATCTACGCCTTCTGGGTTTACGTAAATTAAGCCCATCATGACAGCGGCTAATGGATTTTCTAAATCACGCTCACCTGAGTAGCGACTATTTTCGCTAGCTGAGGGTGCTAACCATTCTTTTTCAGAGCCCCAGTAAATATCTTTTTCAGGGTGCCAAATATCCGCACGACCACCTGCAAAACCATAGACTTTCAATCCCATTGATTCATAGGCGATGGTGCCTGCTAATACGATTAAATCCGCCCAAGATAATTGATTGCCATATTTCTTTTTAATCGGCCATAGTAATCGACGCGCTTTATCAAGATTGACGTTATCTGGCCAACTATTAATAGGTGCAAAACGCTGATTGCCAGTGCCGGCGCCACCTCGGCCATCAGCAATACGATAGGTGCCAGCAGCATGCCAAGCCATGCGAATCATTAAGCCACCATAATGGCCCCAGTCTGCTGGCCACCATGACTGGCTATCAGTCATTAAGGCATGTAAATCTTGCTTTACTGCATTTAAATCTAATTGCTTGAACGCGGCAGCGTAGTCAAAATCTTCACCTAAAGGATTCGTTTTTGAATCATGTTGATGAAGGATGTCGAGATTGAGCGCTTTTGGCCACCAATCCATGTTTGATGTGGCAGTAGTGGTATTACCGCCATGCATTACTGGACACTTTCCAGCAGAAGTAGATGGTTTATTTTCCATATTAAAATCCTTTCAGTTTATCAGGTTGGCGTTAACATGTATGACCATATTGTGCTAGTAGTTCAGTTATCATAGCACTGATTATTTCATATTGACTCATGTGTCTCTCCTTGTAAACATCGCAAGTAACGATGCATGAAAATCATTGTAGGGCTGTTTTTTTGATTTGGATAATTGTATATTCTGATGCCATTGATAAGAAAAATTAATCGATGTATGATGGCGATACAAACTTATTAAGCCAATGTGATGACATTTATCGAATTAAAATTTGTACTGGCAGTTGCTCAAGAGCGAAACTTTAGGCGTGCTGCTGAAAAATGTTTTGTTACACAGCCGGCTTTAAGCTTAGGTATTAAAAAATTAGAAGAAGAGCTTGGCGTCTCAATTTTTGAGCGCAGTCGCAGTGAGGTAAGCATTACGGAAATTGGTGGCAAAATTATCGAGCAAGCCCAGGTGCTTGTAGAACAAGCGACTAAGTTAAAAGAGATAGCCAAGCTGGGTAACAATCCTTTGCAAGGTCTGTTTAAGCTTGGCATGATTCATTCAGTTGGCCCTTATTTACTGCCTGAGATTATTCCTGTTTTACGTAAAACCGTCCCCAATATGCCGCTTGAAGTAGAGGAAAACTTGACGGCCAACTTAGAAATACAACTCAAAACAGGTGTGATTGATGCCGCCGTGGTGGCGCTACCCTTTAATGTGCCTGGTATTGAGATACGTAATTTGTATGATGAAGATTTTTCTGTGGTTGTGCCAGCTAACCATCGTTGGGCGCATAGAAAACAGATCAATCCTGAAGAGCTGTCTGAAGAAAAAGTATTGTTGCTCAATAGTGGGCATTGCTTTAGTAATCAAGTGACACAGGCGTGCCCTGAATTGTCACGCAAAGGAGAGGTATTGCAAGGCAACTCATTAGAAACCATTCGCAACATGGTCGCTTCAAATTTAGGCATCACAGTATTGCCAGCAACGGCCACTGTTGCAAGGTATGACAATCCCTTGTTGAAGGTGATTCCGTTTACCAAACCAATTCCAACGAGAAGAATTGCCATTGCTTGGCGTAAAAGTTATGTGAGGGTAGAGGCGATTGAAAAGCTAGTAGAAGCGATTGTGCAAGTCAATCACACTTTATTGCAATCCGATATTTAGTAAAACAATAAAATACGATAGCTGGCAACGCTAGAGTCATTCACATGCAGCGAAAGCCGTACTGCCGCAGTTTCCTGTGATGCAAGACCCTGTTTAATTTTATCGATAGAGTCTAGGTAGCTTTTTGGCGTAATTAATTTTGTAATAACCGCACGATCATCACTGTCAGTGAGTGTTAGCTCAATATTTGGGTAAGCTTGTGGATACCGCGCATTATTTTTAATAGAGCTGGAAAATTTAATCACAGATTGATAGAGGTCATCTTCTTGCATGTCAGAGTCACCAATCGTAATGAAGTCTAAATGCTTAGCTAAATCAATTGTGCATTTAAGTGGTATACACACGCGTTCAAGAAGCGGTTTGATGACTGGAAACTGTCTAGCAATATCATTTCGTAAAAAGTAAATACTTTGCAAAATCAATATGATAAACAATAAAAAACTGATGCTCTTAATCAATAAAGTGTACTGATTGCCTAGCTTCTTATCATTGTGTTTGTTGGTAAAAATAGCATCTAGATTGACACTCTTTTCCTCTAAGTCAGGTTGGCTTTCCAGCTCAATTTCATCAGTTGGAGAGCTAATATAATAATCAACTTCGGACGATGCAATAGCATCAGGTTTTTTTGCATCACTCTTTTCTATTGCTGATTCAGTCGGTAACGATTGTGTCGGTTCTATGTCGTCCAACGTGTTTTTCACATCATCGCTACTCATCGCCTCTTCACTGATTAACGTTTGCGTAGCAGTTTCGTCTTCTAGGTAAGCTTGGTCTTCATCGGTGCTGCTGATCTCATCAGCAACTTCGGTTAATCTATTTTTTGCATTGAATACATGTTCGCAATTACCACACTGCACTTTACCCCGATAGGCTTTAATCAGCTCATCATTGAGTAAAAATTGGGTGCCACAATTGGGGCAAGCAGTGACGTATTTCATTTTTTAATGCCAGTCAGCAGTATCCATGCATCTTTTTGTGTCGGAGCATCCATTGTAAACCATTCAGAATAACGAGCAATCAGCGCATCGGTTTGCTCTGCTAAAATGCCGGATAATGCAATTTTCCCGCCTTTTTTACAATATTTAGCAAGTGCAGGTGCTAGCACCATCAGCGCACTAGATAAAATATTAGCGACAACAACATCAAAGGTTTGATTGCCAAAATCGTTTGCATCATAAAACGCAATCTCACTCGTTGCATTTTGCTCTGCATTAAACCGGCTAGCAATCACTGCTTGCTCGTCAATATCCACCCCCACTGTATGCTTGGCGCCTAGTTTTTTAGCTGCGATAGCCAAAATACCCGAGCCGCATCCGTAATCCAATACATCACCTAAATCGTGCTGTTGCGTCAGCCATTCTAAACACAAATGAGTAGTAGGGTGGCTGCCAGTACCAAAGGCAAGCCCAGGATCTAGAATAATATTAATGGCCTGTTCATTAGGGCTGGTGTGCCATGTTGGCACAATCCACAAGTCATCGGTGATGTGAATCGGATCAAACTGCGCTTGCGTTGCGCGCACCCAATCTTGTTCTTCTATGGTTTCTGTCACATAAGTAAACTGGGGAATATGCGTTACATCCTGCAGTGCTTGCAGTAGTTGTTTGACATCAGCAGATTCATCTAACATTGCCGTCACTATATTTTGCTGCCAAATGCCTGGCGGCGGATCGCCGGGCTCGCCAAAAATAGCCTGCTCTGCAACCGTTTCTGCATGGGCATCTTCAATGCTGGCAGATAGCGCACCCAAGTCCATTAGTGCATCGCTAATGGTGTCTGCATTTTGATCGTTTGCTTGAATTTTAAGTAACAGCCAAGCCATTACTATTTACTCGAAATACCCAGTTTCTCTTCAAGATAATGAATGCTAGTGCCACCTAAATGAAAAGCTGCATCAGCCATTAAGTCTGAATGTAAAGCAATATTGGTTTTAATGCCCTGCACCGACATCTCAGATAATGCAATACGCATACGTGCAATGGCTTGTTCTCGAGTTGCACCATGGGTAATCAATTTGCAAATCATCGAATCGTAATAGGGCGGTACAACATAACCACCATATGCGTGAGTATCAATACGCACGCCAGGTCCGCCAGGCATATGGAACCGATCAATTTTGCCAGGTGACGGCACAAAATTGTACGGATCTTCTGCATTGATACGACATTCAATGGCATGGCCATTGAGCTGCACATCTTTTTGACGGATGCTTAATTTTTCACCGAATGCGACTAGAATTTGTTGCTGTACCAAATCCATACCAGTAATCATTTCAGTAACCGTATGCTCAACTTGCAAACGGGTATTCATTTCAATAAAAAAGAATTCACCGTTTTCATACAAAAACTCAAAAGTGCCTACACCATGATATTTAATTTTGCGACAAGCTTCTGCACAACGCTCACCAATTTTATCGCGCAAGCGAGTGGCTAGTAGTGGTGAAGGTGCTTCTTCAATTATTTTTTGATGACGGCGCTGCATAGAGCAATCACGGTCGCCTAAGAAAACAGCATTACCAAATTTGTCTGCAAGTACCTGAATTTCGATATGACGCGGATTTTCTAGATATTTTTCCATGTAAACAACTGGATTACCAAAAGCACTTTGTGCTTCTGCTTTCGTCATGTTCACCGCATTAATCAGCGCTGCCTCGGTATGCACAACGCGCATGCCACGACCGCCGCCGCCGCCAGCTGCTTTAATAATGACTGGGTAACCCACTTTTTTTGCTGTTGCTACAATCGTAGCAGGATCATCTGACAGCTCTCCATCAGAGCCGGGTACACATGGAATACCCGCTTTTTTCATCGCCTCTTTTGCTGAAACTTTATCACCCATCAGTCGAATTGTTTCCGCTTTAGGCCCGATAAAAGTAAAACCACTTTGCTCTACGCGTTCAGCAAAGTCTGCATTTTCAGATAAAAAGCCATAGCCTGGATGAATCGCTTGTGCGTCAGTTACCTCTGCCGCACTAATAACAGCAGGAATATTTAAATAACTTAAATTAGAAGCGGCAGGCCCAATACAAACAGATTCATCTGCCAGTTTGACATATTTTGCTTCTCTGTCAGCTTCTGAATGTACGGCAACTGTTTTAATCCCCATTTCCCGACAGGCGCGTTGCACGCGTAGTGCAATCTCACCTCTATTTGCAATCAATATTTTTTCAAACATACTTTAACCAATCACAAACAAAGGCTCACCATATTCAACAGGTTGGCCATTTTCAATTAATATTTTCTTCACCACGCCTGCTTTATCGCTTTCGATTTCATTCAGCAATTTCATGGCTTCGATAATACAAAGAGTATCACCAACTTCAACTTTATCTCCCACTTCTACAAATGAGTTTGCTTCAGGCGAAGAAGCACGATAAAAGGTACCAACCATAGGTGATTCTACTACGTGGCCTTGTATCGCTTCTGGTGCTGATTCTGTTGGGGTCTGCGTAGCCGCAACAGCTGCTGAAGGCGCTGGTGTAGGTTGTGCAGCGTATTGTATAGGTTGCGGTGCAAATTGTTGTGTTGCTCGGCTAATGCGTACTTTTTCTTCGCCTTCAGTAAGCTCTAGTTCAGAAATGCCTGATTCTTCAACTAAATCGATTAGTTTCTTTAATTTACGTAAATCCATGGTAACTCCTCAAATAAACTTGTTTTTATCATTTGCTATTCAGTCTGTTAATCGCAAAACGTAGTGCAGCATCATAACCGTCAGCGCCTAGACCGCTGATGACGCCCACTGCTATATCACTAAAATAAGAATGATGCCTAAAACTTTCGCGTGTAAATACATTCGATAGATGTACTTCGATAAATGGAATATTGACAGCAGAAATTGCATCGCGAATAGAAACAGACGTATGTGTAAACGCAGCAGGGTTGATGATAATGAAATCCACTTTTTCTGTTGCTAAGTGTTGAATTTTTGTGACAATGTCAGCTTCGGCATTACTTTGATAGGTTTCTAATGCAATATTAGCAGCCTGCGCTGTTGTTTTGAGATGATCGTTAATGCTGTCCAATGTTGCGTGACCATAGTGTTCAGGTTCACGTACACCGAGTAGGTTTAGATTGGGGCCGTGCACTACCAAAATTGATTTTGCTGCCATTTTCTATTACCTAGCGACTAGACGAATATTATACATAATACGCAAGTTTGACGAAGTTAAGCTATTTTGTCCAGCTTATTTACAACATTTCAGCGAAGTTAAATAACTAACTAGTGTTTGAAACCTAAGCTAAGCAATTGAATAGAAAAGTGAAATATTAAGAGAGTAATTGAAGCAATGCATCCTCCAAAAGTGCCTTGGAGATTCGCCCAAAATAAGTCTGAGCAATTGTACCATCAGGTTGAATGATGACCGTATAAGGTAGTGCACTTTTGTTGTTGCCTAGCTGAAATGCAAGATTAGCACCCGTATCTTCTGCTGCCAGCAATGGATAGCTTATTTGGTTTTCTTCAGTAAACGCTTTAATCAAACTAACATCATCTAATGCAATACCAATGACAATGACGTTCTTATCTTGATATTCGGTATTCAATGCAGATAGTTCGGGCATTTCTTCGCGGCAAGGTGGACACCAAGTTGCCCAAAAGTTAAGCACGATGGTTTTGCCTTGCCATTGACTGAGTGCTTGAGGCGATCCGTTTTCGTCGGGAAGCGTGGTAGCGAACAGCTCGGCAGTAGGTGAGATAGCAGCAACCTTTTTATCCATTTTTTCAGAGATAAAATAGCCAGTTGCTGCGATGATTACGAATAAAACAGCCGCGCTTAAAGGGGAAATAAGTTTGTTTAGCATAATGATGGATTGCTTAAGATATATTCAGGTTAACAAGTAATAAGTGGGTTACATTCATCTGGTTTTAGCGCATTAACGCGTTGCACAGTCGCTAAAAATTTAGGGGCTTCTTCATAGCCAATCACACGAATGGTTTTAATTTCTTGCCCAGAACGGTTAAAGAAAATAATACCTGGCGGACCAAATAAATTAAATCGTTGTAATAAAGCCAGATCTTCTGGTGTGTTGCCTGTCACATCTGCTTGTAATAATACCGCATCTTTAAGAGCGGTTTGTACGGCAGGGTCACTAAAGGTTAATAAATCCATCTCTTTACAAGCTGTACACCAATCAGCATAAAAATCCAGCATGACAATCTTACCTTTAGCGCTATCGATGCGTGCATCAAGCGCTGCGGTATTCTTTACGCGAATAAAAGGCAAATGTGACTCGACTTGTTTGTTGTTCTGCAAACTGAGACCAGCAAGGGGTTGTAAAGGTGATTTAGCACCTGAAACTGCGCCAATTAACATCGTGATGCCAATTATTAATAGCATGATGCCAATGCCTTTCCAAAAGCGCATCCAAGGATGTGATCGGCCAGTGTTGCTGTCTAACGGTAAGCTATCCAATGCGTGTAGATAGATAGCAGGAATAATCAGCAAAGCTGACCACAATAACATGGCGACACTGGGTGGAATAATGGGTGAAACGATAAAAATGGCCACCGCTAGCATGATGACACCAAACAAATTGCGTACCGCTGTCATCCATACGCCCGCCTTGGGCAACACATGGCCAGCTGATGCGCCAAGCAGTAATAGTGGCACACCCATACCAATGGATAGTGCAAATAAAGCCACGCCACCTAATACAACATCGCGCGTTTGACTAATATAAATCAAAGCGCCCGCCAGAGGTGCTGCAACACAGGGGCTGACAATTAAGGCGGAAATAATACCCATCATAAACACGCCTATAAATTGACCGCCTTTGAGTTTATTTGAGGTTTTAACCATGCGCTCTTCAATTGCACTGGGCAAACGCAATTCATAAAAACCAAACATAGAAAAAGACAATACAACAAAAATTAACGCAGTGGCCGTTAGCATCCACGGGCTTTGCAATGCGTTACTCAGTAGTTGACCTGATAAGCCGGCTGCAATCCCTGCGATGGTATAACTCAAGGCTATGCCTAATACATAAGCCAGGGACAGGTTAAAACTATGTAGACGACTCGTTTCTTTTTTATGCGATTTTTTATCGCCAACAATAATGCCTGACAAAATAGGAATCATCGGCAATACGCATGGAGTAAATGACAGCAATAAACCAAAGCCAAAAAACCCTGCTGCAATTAACCACAATTTGCCGCTTTTTAATAAGCTGGTGGCTTCATCTTCTTCACTGATTGGCGCGCTGGCATTCTGGCTATTTATCACAGCGTCAGACAGATCAATATTGAATGTTTTTAACTGAGGCGCATAGCATAGTCCTTTCTCGCTGCAACCTTGAAAACGCGCGTGCATCACCACATTTTGCGCCGCATTGTTCATGTAAACAGTAGCAACAAAATCATGGTGATACACTTCCTGCCGTCCAAAATTAGGATCATCTTTAATATCACCTGTTGGCAAATCAACCGCGCTAATTGTGCCTGAGCTTGCCTCTTTAATTTCAAATTGAATACGGTCTTTATAAAGATAATAACCTGGGGTAACCGTAAATTTTGCTACTAGAGTATTGCTGTCTTTGGCAGTCACATTAAGCTGAAAAGCTTCATCGGGATGCAGGAATTTTTCATCTGCATCATCAGTGAACAAACTAAAGCCACTGCTGCCTTCTGCATGGCTAGTGGTAACAAAGCCAAGCGGCATCGTTACTATGAACAGTATACCGAGAGAAACTACTAAAGCTGAAAAGCGTCTTAACATTGTTATCCTATTGAAAGTTGCGTATTCACCCATTGTAAATAGGGATGATAACCACCATCTACATTGAGTATGATGATGCCAGGAAGTTCGTATGGGTGCATCTCTACAATCAGGGTTTCTACTGCCTGATAGCAATTTTGCTGTGTTTTAATCTCTAATGGAAACTCTGTTTGTGTTTCTATTATGCCTTGCCACTCATAAATGGATTGGCAAGACGCACCTATGTTTACACAGGCGGCTAGTTTAGCGGTAATGAGTGCATTTGCAATACGTTTAGCACAATCTAAATCTGGCACATGTACCAGCACCACTATGATATTATTTTTTTGGATACTATTTTTTTGGCCTTTATTCTTTTTCAGAATAGGCTGCGTTGAACTAGGATGTTTAGACATTGTTTATTGTAATTAATCTTTTCATCAATTAAGGAACTGAATGCGTTTATTTATCTTACTCATTTTACTGTCTTTTCCCATTGCAGAAATTTATCTGCTATTAGAATTGGCTGACGAATATGGCTGGTGGTTATTATTATACTTGGTCGTTATTACTTATCTTGGCTTACAACTCATTAAAGGTGAAAGACAAATGATGTCTGCCAAAATGATGCAAAGTATACAAACTGGCGGCAATCCTTTTAAAACCATTATGGGTAGCGCGCGTAATTTAGTAGCGGGTATTTTATTGGTTATCCCAGGCGTGATTACCGATATTATTGCCGTTATCCTACTGCTCATCCCAATAAAACAGTCCCGTATCGATGGCAATGCAAGCAGTTATCAATCAGGTGGTTCAGGAACAGACAACCATGGATTTGAAGGGCATTATCAAAAAACCAATACTCGCTCAGCCAATGATGATGTTATTGAGGGTGAATACGAGGAAATAAAAGAACCTAAGCCCGATGCAACCATTATTTCTTTTGACAAAGATACAGACAAATAAAACGAACAAATTCAGGAAGTCAACCAAATTCAGGAACTCAACATGGCAAAAGTCACCATACAATCCAGCGGTCATGTGTTTGCAGTAAAGCCAAGCCAAACCGTATTAGAAGCCGCTATTGAAAGCGGCATCAATTTACCATATGGCTGCCGTACAGGCTCTTGCGGCTCTTGCAAAGGCAAACTATGCTCAGGCAAAGTCATGCATGATGATTATCAAGCCAGCGCCATGACTGAAGCTGAACTCGCGGCAGGTAACGCATTATTTTGTTGCGCAAGACCATTAGAAGATTTGGTGATTGATGTGCGCGAGTCGATGGAAGCGGGTATAAAACCGCGTATTTTGCCTGCAAGAGTGTCCAAAAAAGAATTGCTCGCCCCCGATGTAATGGCCTTGCATCTACAATTGCCAAGCAGTGAGCGCTTACAATTTTTACCGGGCCAATATATCGAATTTATTTTAAGAAACGGCAAGCGCCGTGCCTTCTCCATCGCCAATGCACCGCATGCCGATTATGGACTCGAACTGCATTTACGTTTGGTTAAAGGTGGTGAATTCACTGAATATGTCTTTAATGAGCTAGCAGAAAAAGCCATCATGCGCATAGAAGCGCCATTTGGTAGCTTTCATCTCAGAGAAGAATCCAACAAACCGATTATTTTCGCAGCAACAGGCACAGGTTTTTCACCAATTAAAGGCATTATCGAACACATGCTCTACAACGATATTCAACGCCCCATGACCTTATATTGGGGCGGTCGACAGCCAGTGGATTTGTATATGGATGATTTGTGCAGACGCTGGGAACAACACGTCCCCACATTTAACTATGTGCCAGTGCTTTCAAAACCAACGCCAGATTGGGCGGGTAGAACAGGCTATGTGCAACAAGCCATTACAGAAGATCATCCTGATTTAAGTGGTTTTGAGGTGTATGTATGTGGGCTACCGAATATGGTGGATGATGCGCAGAAGCAATTTGCAGTGCATGGATTGGAAGAAGAGGCGTTTTTTAGTGACGCGTTTACGTTTGCGCCTAAGTAATAACCATAAAGATAAAGAGCGCATCTCTTTCAGTGATGCCGATCTAAATATTACGGTATGTAAATCAACAAAATAAGGCTGGTATGGCGAACTCGTTTACAGTCCGCCGTATGTAATATTTGATTCATTTCCTACCAAGTCGCTTTCGCGAGCTTTTGCTCTGCAAAATGCCTGCTTAAACCATTTCGCGCGACGGCGACCCTATTTCTTTTGCTTGTCCAAAAGAAATAGGGGAAAGAATACCCGCAAGGGGCATCCCCAATCTCGCTAAGTGCTAAAGCACTAAGTCGATTGAGAAAGGACACCCCGT
>CBFHHI010000020.1:0-29221 GCA_965655675.1 Methylophilaceae bacterium
AACTGCGTTTTTGAAAGTCATACACGCCAAGCGGTGAGGAGAAACGCGCTGTGCCAGATGTAGGCAACACATGGTTTGGGCCTGCGCAATAATCACCTAACGCTTCACAAGTATCCCGGCCCATGAAAATAGCGCCTGCATGTTTAATTTTTTTACTCACTTCTAATGCGTTTTCTACCGACAACTCTAAATGCTCCGGCGCTATATAATTACTGATTTCAATCGCTTCATCTAAGCTTTCGACTAAAATCAGTGCACCTCTATCCGTTATCGAGGTGCCTATAATGTCTTTACGTGGCATTTCTTGTACTAACTTTTGCATGCTCGCTTCTACTTTATCCAAGAAATCCGCATCAGGTGACAACAAAATAGACTGGGCCAACTCATCGTGTTCAGCTTGACTAAATAAGTCCATCGCAATCCAATCTGGATTTGTTTTTCCATCACAAATTACTAAGATTTCTGATGGTCCTGCTACCATGTCAATGCCAACCACACCAAAAACTCGACGTTTAGCAGCGGCTACATAAGCGTTACCTGGCCCTGTTACTTTATCAACTTGCGGCACTGTTTCTGTACCATAAGCTAATGCGCCAATGGCTTGTGCGCCGCCTATACAAAATACACGGTCAACGCCAGCAATCGCAGCAGCTGCTAACACTAATGCATTTTTTTCACCATTGGGTGTTGGCACAACCATTATTAATTCTTGGACACCAGCCACTTTTGCAGGAATAGCGTTCATCAACACACTGGAAGGATAAGCCGCTTTCCCGCCTGGCACATACAATCCTACACGGTCCAAAGCGGTTACCTGCTGACCGAGCAAAGTACCGTCCTGCTCAGTGTAGCTCCATGACTGCATCACTTGTTTTTCATGGTAATTTCGCACACGATCAGCCGCAGCTTGCAATGCTTCACGTTGCACATTTGGCAAAGCAGACAACGCGGCTTGCAACTCTGGTTTGCTAATTTCAAGCTCTGCTAACGTAGCTGCATTGGTACCATCAAAACGATTGGTATACGCTAGTACGGCAGCATCCCCACGCGCTTTGACATCTTTAAGTATATCAGCCACGACTGTATCAATCTTGTCGTCCTGTGCGGTTTCGAAAGCCAACAGCGCTTTTAACACTGCATCAAAATCCTGATCTTTTGTTGATAAACGTCGAATATTCATAGTTAAACCTAATTATCTATTGCTGTATTAGCTGTAACAGCGCGCGCAAAATCATCCAATATCGGTTGTAATACAGAACGCTTTAACTTTAAAGAAGCTTGATTGACAATTAAACGCGAGCTTACATCCCCCACATGCTCAACCGCTTCTAAGTTATTGGCTTTCAGCGTGCCTCCAGTACTCACTAAATCGACTATCGCATCAGCCAAACCAACCAAAGGCCCTAATTCCATTGAACCATATAATTTAATGAGATCAACATGCATGCCTTTTTCAGCAAAGTGCTCGCGAGCGGTTTTAACATATTTTGTCACCACTTTTAATCGCGCACCTTGACGAATAACGCCTTCATAATCAAAGCCTTTTCGTACTGCTACCATCATTTTGCATTTTGCAATTTGCAAATCTAAAGGCTGATACAAGCCATCACCACCATGCTCGTCCAACACATCTTTACCCGCAATCCCAATATCAGCCGCACCGTATTGCACATAGGTTGGCACGTCTGATGCACGTACCACAATCAGACGCACATCTTGTCGATTCGTTCCTAAAATCAGTTTTCTTGAAGCGCCAGGCTCCTCGGTAGAATGGATACCTGCTGCAGCTAACAATGGTGCAGTTTCATCAAAGATTCTGCCTTTAGATAAAGCAATCGTAATCATATTTTTTTTCTCTAATTAATGGGCTCTTTTAACCTTAGCACCCAACGCGGTGAGCTTGTCTTCCAAGAATTCATAACCACGGTCTAAGTGATAAATACGCTCAATAATTGTCTCACCTCTTGCCACCAGGCCAGCCAACACCAAACTAGCTGAAGCCCGTAAATCGGTTGCCATTACGGTGGCACCGTCTAAATGTGACACGCCTTGAACTAAAGCAGTATTACCATCAACACTGATATCAGCGCCTAGGCGTTGTAACTCTTGCACATGCATAAATCGATTCTCAAAAATCGTTTCAGTCACTTTCGACACGCCTTCAGCTATCACGTTCATGGCCATAAATTGTGCTTGCATATCAGTAGGAAAAGCGGGATGTGGTGCTGTTCTGATATTAACTGCTTTTAACTTTCCATTGCTTTTAACGGTAACACTTTCACCATCAACGGTTACTTCAGCACCTGCTTCGCGCAATTTATCAATCACGGCATCTAATAAATCTGCTTGTACATTATTGAGTTTGACTTCACCACCCGCCATGGCTGCCGCGACCATATAAGTACCCGCCTCAATTCGATCGCAAACAATATTATGTGTGGCTCCACTGAGTTTCTCCACACCTTCAATGGTAATCACATCTGTACCAGCACCTTTGATATTAGCGCCCATTTTATTCAAGCAGATAGCCAAATCAACCACTTCAGGCTCTTTGGCGGCATTCTCCAATATGGTCGTTCCCGACGCTAATGACGCAGCCATCATCAAATTCTCTGTGCCTGTCACCGTCACTAGATCCATATAATATCGCGCGCCCTGCAAGCGGCGATTTGGCAGATGTAATGTACTGGCCTGAATATAGCCGTGTGTAATATGAATTGCCGCACCCATTGCTTGCAAACCTTTAATATGCAAATCAACAGGACGCGAGCCTATCGCACATCCGCCAGGCAAAGAAACGCGCGCGCTTCCAAACCGTGCTAATAAAGGTCCTAACACTAAAATGGAGGCACGCATGGTCTTTACCATCTCGTAAGTCGCCTCAAAAGAACTGACTTCAGTCGCATCTAACGTTACTTTATCAGCATCGCGCGTCACTTTAACGCCCATAATATCAAGGAGTTTAAGTGTGGTATCAATATCCTTCAACGCTGCAACACTGCTTAACTGCAGTGGGGTTTCAGCCAATAAAGATGCGCACAAAATAGGTAGTGCTGCATTTTTAGCGCCAGAAATTACTACCTCTCCGTTCAGCGGTACTCCGCCTTGAATAATGAGCTTATCCAATTATTTAACACCAGCTAATAATGTTTGCAGCTCGCCGCTTTCATACATCGCTTTAATAATATCTGATCCACCAACAAACTCTCCATTAACATATAGTTGTGGAATTGTTGGCCAGTTTGCATACACTTTAATTCCTTCGCGGACATCTTGATCTTGCAACACATCAACTGCAAGATATTGTGCGTCACACGCATCTAACACTTGCGTGGCTAAATTTGAAAAGCCGCATTGTGGAAACTTTGGGCTACCTTTCATGTAAAGCACTACTGGGTTACTTGTCACTGTTTCTTTGATTTTTGCTTGTATATCCATCATATTTCCTAATTAATTATTTCCATTTGTCTCAGCCCATTTTTCAGGGGTTAATGTTCGCATTGAGAGCGCATGTATTTCTGCACGCATGCGGTCGCCAAGGGCGGCATACACTAGCTGATGCTGTTGTATCATGCTTTTTCCTTCAAAGGCAGGACTCACGATAACTGCCTCAAAGTGTGTTCCATCATCTCCCAATACTTTAATATAATCACACACCAAATTGGCGGTAATATAACTTTCTAATTGCGCAGCACTTAACACATTTACCTTTCTACTAACCACGTAGCTTATAGCCTGATTTTAACATTTTTAGGGTCAACACTACTAATACCGCCAAAAAGGTTAAAACAACAACAAAGCTCACCCAAGGAGAAATATCGCCTTTACCAAAAAAGCCATATCGAAAACCATCAATCATATAAAAGAATGGATTAAATTTGGAGATCATTTGCCACACAGGCGGCAATGAATGTATAGAATAAAATACGCCAGATAAAAATGTTAGCGGCATAATGACAAAATTTTGAAATGCTGCCATTTGATCGAATCGATCTGCCCATATGCCAGCAATGATGCCAAACGTGCCTAGCAAAGCACTGCCTAGAATAGCAAATGTGACAACCCAGCCAACATGCACTATTGGCAAATCAACAAAGAAAAGCGCTACCAAATAAATACTTAAACCAACTACCAAGCCGCGCAAAATGGAAGCGGCAAGAAAAGCTAGGTAGAACTGCGAATAAGTCAATGGCGTTAATAATACAAAAACAAGATTACCCATTACCTTTGACTGCACCAGACTAGAAGAGCTATTGGCAAAGGCATTTTGCAATAGCGACATCATCATTAGCCCAGGTATTAGAAATGCGGTATAGGGCACTTCACCATATACTTGAACCTTACCTTCCAATACATGGGAAAAAATAAGCAAATAGAGTAAAGCAGTAATGACAGGAGAGGCAATCGTTTGAAAAGCCACGCGCCAAAATCGCAATACTTCCTTTTTAAAAAGCGTATAAACCCCTCTTGTGTGTTCGTTTATTAAACTCATTTTCCACCCACTAAGGACAAGAATACATCCTCTAAATCTGCCTCGATTAATTGCATATCATCAATTTCTGCATTGATTTTACGCAGTTCAGTTAATGCAAATTCAACTTGATTTAACTCGGTCAACGCCAACGTAAATGTCGCTTTTTCACTGTGTTTCAGCAGCGGTCGTAAACTTTCTGGCAACGCGCCTGATTTCAATTTAATACACAAGTTTTTAGTAGAAAATTTACTCAATAAGTTGGCAGTAGTATCTAAAGCAACAATTTCACCTTGTTTCATCATTGCCACTCGCGAGCATAATTCCTGAGCTTCTTCTAAATAATGTGTAGTTAGAATAATGGTGTGACCTTCACTATTGAGCTTTTTGACAAAAGCCCACATCAGCTGTCTAAGCTCAACATCGACACCTGCAGTAGGCTCATCCAACACAATCACTGGCGGTCTATGCGCCAAAGCTTGCGCAATTAACGCACGGCGCTTCATGCCCCCAGATAGCCTGCGCATATTGGTGTGCGCCTTATCGCTCAAGCCAAGAGATTCAATAATTTCATCGACCCAAGCATCATTCTCTTTACCTCGACCAAAATAACCTGCTTGGAAACGCAACATTTCACGCACATTAAAAAAAGGATCGAACACCAGCTCTTGTGGTACAACACCTAACGCTTGTCGCGCTGCCTGATAATCATTGACAACATCATGCCCCATGATGGCGGCCTTGCCAGCGCTAGGCCTTAATAAACCAGCAAGAATGTTAATAAGTGTCGATTTGCCTGCACCATTCGGCCCAAGCAAGCCAAAAAACTCGCCTTGATGTACAGTCAAATCTAGCCCTTTTAGCGCCTGCAAAACGCCAAAATTTTTCTGAATATGCTCAATTTTTATTGCTGGAACCGTCAAGATAACCTTCTCAAAAACATGATAAAACTATACATTACTTATAAAACTAAACCCCATCCTACGCAGATGGGGTCAAGATTGTTAAAACCAAGCTTTAAATGGATACGCTTAAGTAATCAAACCTGTAACATCATATAAATCCATTAAACTAGTCAGATTTTTAGGTAAATTCACAAATGTGATTTTCTTATTTTCTGCCGCCGCTCTTCGTTGCCACTCCAACATTAAACTGACAGCAGAGGTATCAACTTCACCAACTTGACTAAAATCAATCTCCACAGCATCAACCAACACCAATGCTTTACTCGATACTAACAAGCTATTCGCATTGTCCATTCCAATATCGCCCGAAATCTCCCAGCGATTTGCCTTATGAATAATTGCAGTCATGATTTTAAAAAAAACGACTAAGCTGCGTCAGCATTTTTACTTGCTAACTTTTTAATTAAACTATCCAAGCCGTTCTGACGAACTTCTTGAGAGAATTGACCACGATAATTCGTCACTAAACTGACACCTTCTATGACAATGTCGTACACTTTCCAAGTATTATTTTCTTGCGCCAAAGAGTAGTCAACCTGTATTGGTTGGCCGCCATTTTGTATAATCTTTGTTTTGACAGAGGCTGTTTTAGCATCATCTAACATACGCAAAGGTAAAAATTCAATTTTTTGATCTTGGTATTTAGATAATGCAGTCGCATAGGTACGCAAAAGCAAGGTACGGAATTCTTTTTGAAAAGCCGTTCTTTGATCGGGCGTCGCTCTTGTCCAATTTTTACCTAATACTAATCGAGATACTCGCTCAAAATTAAAGTTTGGTAAGATTTTCTCTTCCGCTAATGCGAAAATTTTAGCCTGATTTCCAGCTTGAATTTCAGTATCAGCTTTAATGATAGCCAACACATCTTCAGCGGTACGTTTGACCAGAGCGTCTGGCGCCTCGGCCGCGAAAGCAGTGCAACTAAAACAAAACAAACTGAATGCAACAAAAAAGTTTTTTAACATATTCATATCCTATTATCTCTAAATAAAGGCAAGCCGATTCAATTAAGGAATCAAGTCTTCCACAGTGTCTGTTAACGCATCACCATCTAATTTAGTTGATTGTGCTGTGGTCGGCGCTGACTCTGACGCTTTATTATATAAAAACTGACTAATCATTTTCTCTAACACCACTGCATCTTGCGTATGAGCAATCTTGTCACCGTTTTTCAACACCTCTTCATCGCCACCTGCTTCTAAACCAATATACTGTTCACCCAATAAACCCGCTGTATAAATGTTTGCAAAAGTGTCTGCCGGGAAACGATAACTTTTATCAACATTTAAACTCACAATCGCCTCATAAGTCGTTGTGTCAAATCGGATGCCTTCAACACGCCCCACCACTACACCAGCACTTTTCACTGGAGCGCGGGGCTTTAATCCGCCAATATTCTCAAATGCAGCCTCTACCATATAGGTTTCACCGATGTGGCTAGTGGTTAAATTACCCACTTTCATGGCCAAGCCAAACAATGCAGCAACACCTAGTGCGACAAATATACCCACCCATAAATCTATCGTTGTTCTTTCCATACTGGTTCCACCCTTATTCTTACACAATCATAAACGAAGTTAATACAAAATCCAGTGCCAATACAACCAATGACGATGTGACCACTGTCCTTGTTGTTGCTCGACTAACCCCTTCAGCCGTAGGCGGGGCATCATATCCCTCAAAAAGAGCAATCATCGTGCACGCAATACCAAAAACAATACTTTTAATAACACCATTGAGAATATCAAAGCGCCAATCAACATTCGCTTGCATCTGCGACCAAAAAGCGCCAGCATCAACGCCAATTAATGGCACAGCCACTAGATAACCGCCCAATATGCCTATCATTGAGAACAGCGCAGCCAATATAGGTAAAGCAATTACGCCTGCCCAAAACCTTGGCGCTATCACACGAGCAACGGGACTAATCGCCATCATTTCCATCGCCGATAACTGTTCAGTGGCCTTCATTAACCCAATTTCAGCTGTGATAGCAGTACCCGCTCTACCTGCAAACAATAATGCAGTAACAACTGGACCTAACTCACGCACTAGCGCTAATGCAACCAGCACACCAATTGCCTCTGATGATCCATATTTTTGCAAGGTATTGTAACCCTGCAAAGCCAATACCATCCCTACAAAAAACGCTGATACTGAGATAATCACTAACGACATAACGCCAGTAAAATAAACCTCACGTATCACTAATCTAAACCGTCGAAAACTTTCTCCTGAAGAGAGAAGCATCAAACCGAATAAGCGCGCACCAGCGCCTAGTCGCCAAATATTACCGATAAAATCGCGACCTAGTTTACGAAAAAAGCGGACTAGACCGATAAGAACCTTAGAACGTATCATGCTTTACTTACCCTAATAAATCTTGCTTGTAATCAGCAGATGGATAATGAAAAGGAACAGGCCCATCTTTTTCACCATGAACAAATTGATGGATGAAAGGCAAGCTAGATTGACGCAAATCATCTGGCGTGCCTTCTGCTGCTACCACTCCATCGGCTACAAAGTAGACATAATCGGCAAATGAAAAGGTTTCTTCCACATCGTGCGTCACTACAATAGAGGTAGTGCCTAGTGCATCGTTTAATGTGCGGATAAGGTCACAAATAACTGCCATCGAAATTGGATCTAAACCAGCAAAGGGTTCATCGTACATCATAATATCTGGGTCAAGTGCAATAGCCCTAGCGAGCGCCACTCTGCGAGCCATGCCCCCTGATAACTCAGTAGGCATTAAACTATGCGCACCACGTAGACCAACCGCATGCAATTTCATCAGCACCAAATCATGAATCATACTTTCTGACAAATCCGTGAGTTCTCGCATGGGGAAAGCCACATTTTCATAAACAGAAAGATCAGTAAATAAAGCGCCCTGCTGAAATAACATGCCCATCTTGCGACGCAATTGGTAAATACCTTCTCTATTTTGCTTATGCACCACTTGCCCAGCCACTCTAACCTCACCTGCAGATGGTGTAACTTGGCCACCAATTAAGCGTAATAATGTTGTTTTACCACTGCCACTACCGCCCATGATAGCCACGACTTTTCCACGCGGAAACGACATGGAAATGCCCTTGTGCAGCGTGCGATTTTTGTAACCAAACGTGAGATTGTCAATTTCTACAATATTTTGGGTCATTGAATATAATTTGTTTCAATTTGGACTTTTAGATTGAAGTGCATTCTAATTCATATTGAATACAATTGAAAACGAAAGGCTATAAAAACGCACGCACTATTTAACAATTTTTATTCAAAACGACATACAAACAACATAGGCTGCTCCGTCAATTGGTACGGCAACACCTTCAGCTGCATTATCGCCTCGGACGCGCATTCTAACTGAGCCGCTGTTACCGATACCATCATCAAGCGTTGCATCAATTTGCGCTGCCAATCTACCCAACACAGCATCAGAACAAACCACGTATGCTCCTCGCATACCGGTTATTTCGGTAAAGTCTGCAACACTCTGCACACCAATCAAACCACCATCAGCATTTCTAGGTTGATACTGATTGTTAGCAGCACAATTAACCACTGCTGTTCCAGAAGATAATCCAGCAAGCCGAATATGCTGCCATATAACACACGACTCATCGTCATTATTGGCGGTATCCCAATTGCCTTCAATTAGGCCATTACGGGCGCCATTAGCAGCATTGGTACCTCCGACATGCACATCAGCTGCATGATCATCACCAGGAAGAACTTTAAATCTGTCTTGGTAGCCATGCATATACAACTGTACATTTTGGAAATCTCGCGCCAACTTTTTCACTTTGGCACTTTCGATCAATGGCTGACCATTGAGGACAAATCCCAGCAACAAACCAATAATTACCAACACAATTGCCAGTTCAACTAGCGTAAACCCTTTATTCTTATTCATATAACATCCTTTTTATTATTTTTATTACTGCATCATATTTATTATTTAGTGCTTATTTTGTTAGTGCTTATTTTCTTATTTCGCTGATATTTATCCCCTCCCTCAACTAAATGCAATTAACTACAAAAGTGATGATTAATCGATATTTGAGAAATCTACTATCGCAAGCCTTCAATATAATCAGCTACAGCTTGCATTTCAGCATCCGTCATTTTGGCTGCAATCGCTTGCATCATAGGTGCATTAGCACGCTCTCCAGTACGGAATATTTTAAGCTGTTGCGCCGTATAATCCGCATGCTGCCCAGATAAGCGTGGGAAACGTTTTGGCAAACCTTCACCATTAGCGCCATGACACGCAGCGCATGCGGGTACATTGGTTGCCGCTATGCCAGCGCGGTATATTTTTTCACCTAAAGACCCTGCACCATTTGACTTAGCCTTACCTAGTTTAGGCGTTTGGCCAGCATAAAAATTAGCTAATCCGAGCATTTCTTGGTCAGTTAAGTTAGCCACCATACCGCCCATCACGGCATTCGCCCGCCTACCTGCTTTAAAATCGTACAACTGTTTAGCTAGATAACCGGAATGCTGTCCAGCTAATTTTGGATTTAATGTAATTGCGCTATTGCCATCAGCACCATGGCAAGCAGCGCAAACTGTTTTTGCTGTTTGTTCAGCAGCACTCACATTTTCTGCTGGCGCTTCTTCAGCACTAACAATCAAAGAAGCCATTAAAAATGAAATGAATAAGGATAAGCCCCTGATACGCATACATGCTCCAGATATTTAAATAATTTAAGGTTCTTATTTTATCAAAGTTAACCCGTTCGTGATAGCATTTGGACCTTAGCTACTATATGCCATTTACAAATTAAATTTCACCATGTCACTCTTTCAAAACGCAGCGTTTTATATCTCCGCCCATCAGCTCAGTGATTTGCCCCCTCCAAATGGAGTTGAAATTGCTTTTGCTGGACGCTCAAATGCAGGAAAATCTAGCGCACTCAATACCTTAGCTAATCATAATCGTTTGGCTTACGTCAGCAAACAACCTGGCCGCACGCAGCTCATTAACTTTTTTTGTTTAAATCCAGAAAAAGGTGATGATAAATTTTTAGTTGACTTGCCTGGCTACGGTTATGCAAAAGTACCTGAGAGTGTACGTAAACATTGGCAAGGCGTTTTATCAAGCTATTTAACTGAGCGTACGAGTTTATTTGGACTGGTGTTGGTGATGGATAGCCGCCACCCACTAACGCCCTTGGATAGACAAATGTTAGATTGGTTTTGTCACAGCGGAAAGCCTGTGCATGTCTTACTCACAAAATCCGACAAACTCTCACGCAACGAAGCAATACAAACATTGTTAAAAGTGAGAAAAGAATTGAATCAAGTTTGGGGCGACAACATCACTGTACAACTGTTTTCTAGCTCTAAAAAACTGGGGGTAGAAGAAACCGAAAAAATGATTGGTGGCTGGTTATTTCCAAAGCAATCTGAGACGATTGCATCAGACGCGACTGAAAACTAAATCCCAAACACCGTGGCCCAATTTAATACCACGATTTTCAAATTTAGTTAGCGGTCGATAACTTGGCTTTTCAGCATAATCTTGCGCGGTATTCTTTAGCATAGGTTCTGCACTCAACACCTCCAACACCCATTCAGCATATTCTTGCCAATCGGTTGCCACATGAATATATGCGCCAACTTTCAATTTACTGCACAGCAATTTAATAAAATCTGCTTGAATTAAACGGCGTTTATGATGGCGTTTTTTATGCCACGGGTCAGGGAAGAAAATATGTACGCCATCCAAACTTGCATCAGCCAGCATGTTTTGCAACACTTCGACCGCATCGTGTTGAATAATCCGAATATTATCAATATTGCCTTCTTGCATTAGTTTTAACAATCCGCCAATGCCTGGCGTATGCACTTCTACCGCTAAAAAATCATGGTCGGGCAAGGTTTGTGCAATTTTTGCAGTTGCATCTCCCATGCCAAAACCGATTTCCAAAATCTTTTTAGATTGCGCTCGTCCAAATGTTAGGTTTACATCCAATAGATTTGGCTGATATTCAACACCATAAATAGGCCAGCCTGTTTCTAACGCCCGCTCTTGGCCTTTAGTCAAACGACCTTGTCGCAACACAAAGCTGCGAATGGGGCGATGAGTGTTATCAAGATTGCGCTCTAATTGTTCTGTCGATGCTGTCATGGCCGAGATTATACTAGAGAGTGTGCGACTTATCGCCACTGACAAAACCAAGTAACAACAAATCCTCGTTTTCGGCTACGTTTTTGGTGAATGAAATCACTTTAAACAAATCACCCATTTCTGCTGGCGATAATAATTTTTGCACCGCGGCCGCCATTGGCATATAAGTCGCCACATCATCTGGCGAAACAGAACCAAGCAAATCTAAAATGCCACAGCTCATTAAAAACTGCGCTTGATTGCAATATCCATGCAAGCTTAAGCCTTGTGCTAAACCAGCCTCAGCAATCGCTGTAAAATTAACGTGCGCGGTAATATCTTGCAATCCTAGATTAATCAACGGATCGCTATGCGCATAATGTTGATAATGACACATCAATGTGCCTTCATTACGCTGCGGATGATAATATTCAGACGCCGAAAAACCATAATCAATCATCAAAATTGCACCTGTCTGCAATGCACTAGCTAAGCTACGAATTAATCCATTAGCGGCTGGGCAGACCTCGGTTACATAATCATTCGGCAATGCATCTGCATCAACCAACTTGCTCAGCGCCACATTTTGCAATGGCTTATCTTGCCACGTTAGACTCTCATCAAACGTAACGCCACGCTCATATAAAGCATCATTTTTTTTCACCAGCAAATGAACAGGAATCGCATCTAACACTTCATTGCCAATCATGATGCCAACAAAGTGAATCGGCAACGTATCCAACCAAACTACTTTTTCAAATAGTGCACTAGATAATCTTTCTTTTAAGTTTTCTTGCTGAATAAGCCGCAAGTGACTACTCACTTCCAAGATGTAGTATTGATTGGGCAGTTGATCTAAACGCGCTAAAGCCAATAACAAATCAGCCGCCAGCAAGCCTGTGCCAGCCCCAAGCTCCAACACATCGCCTTGCGTAAGCGACACCACTTGCGCCACTTGCCGCGCAAGGGCTTGTGCAAATAATGGGGTTAATTGCGGCGCAGTAATAAAATCACCACCGCCATTGTGCATGGTGCCAAACTTCTGCGAGCCACCAGTATAATAGCCAAGCTCGGGCGTATATAAAGCCATCTGCATCAATTCAGAAAAATCAATCCAACCACCTGATGCTATTATTTTTTTATGAACTAAATCGCACAACTGTTGGCTATAGTAGTGCGATTCTGCTGACGGAGTAGGTAAAGCGGACATAAGTCATTATAATATTTTTCACTAGAAACCGAGTATGCAATTGATTACAAATTTACAGAATAAAGTTGTCCTTATCACAGGTGGCGCAAAGCGTGTTGGTGCCGCAATTTGTCGTGAGCTACATGCCAATGGCGCACACTTGATGATCCATTACAACACCTCAAAACAGGCTGCCAAAGCGCTGCAAGCAGAGTTGAATTTGCAACGCCCTGATAGCGTTAGCATTATCCAAGCCGATTTACTCAACCCTGCCATTGCAAATAGTTTAGTCAAAGAGACAATCACTCGCTTTGGTCAATTAGATATTCTAATTAATAACGCTTCCACTTATCACCCAACAGAAATTGGCAATATCAATGAAGAAAACTGGCATGATTTAATTGGTAGCAACTTAAAAGCACCAACGTTTCTTGCCCAAGCCGCCGCCAAACACCTGCAAAAAGCACACGGCTGCATTGTTAATATTACTGATATGCATATTGAAAACCCTAAAAAAGGTTATGTAGTGTACAGCGTTGCTAAAGCTGGTTTAGTGACACTCACCAAATCCCTCGCGCAAGAACTCAGCCCAGAAGTCCGCGTGAACGCAGTCGCGCCAGGCCCAGTGCTATGGCCAGAAAACAATCCACAATTTGATGAAGTCTATCGTCAACGTGTCATTTCTCAGACCTTACTCAAACGCATTGGCGACCCAACCGATATTGCCAAAGCAGTGAAATTTTTAGCGGCTGATGCGCCGTTTATCACTGGGCATGTATTGGCGGTGGATGGTGGTCGTTCTTTAAATTTATGATCAAACACTTACCTGAAAAGCCCTCTAGTAATTTTATTCGTCTGCGCAATCAGTTAATTAGCGCCACGGGCAAGGCGATTGGCGATTACAACATGGTTGAAGATGGCGATACGGTGCTGGTGTGCATGAGTGGCGGTAAGGATAGTTTTACCATGTTGATGATGTTGTTGGCTTTGCAGGAGCGGGCACCGATTACGTTTAAGATTATTGCCATGAATTTGGATCAGAAGCAGCCGGGTTTTCCTGAGCATATTTTGCCTGCCTATTTTGAGCAGTTGGGTGTGGATTATCGCATTGTGGAAGCAGATACGTATTCTGTGGTGAAAGAGAAGATTCCTGAAGGCAAAACCACATGCAGCCTGTGCTCACGGTTACGCCGTGGCATTATTTATACCACTGCCAAAAAACTGGGAGCAAATAAGATTGCGTTGGGGCATCACCGTGATGACATGGTGGAAACTTTATTTTTGAATATGTTTTTTGGCGCGAAGATGAAGTCGATGCCACCTAAACTTTCCACTAACGATAAGCAGAACATTGTGATTAGGCCATTGGCATATTGTAGCGAAAAGGATATTGCAGCCTATGCACGTGGAATGGATTTTCCGATTATTCCGTGTAATTTATGTGGTAGCCAAGAGAATTTGCAGCGCGTTAAAATAAAAGAGATGTTGCAAGCATGGGAGCGTGAGCAACCTGGGCGGGTGAATAATATCTTCCGTGCGATTAGCAATATTGAGCCATCGCATTTGGCCGATACGGATTTATATGATTTTAAAAGCCTGAGCCAAGCCAACAATGATGATGAAGATCCATTATTTGGGGATATTGCCACTGAGGGTGCGGCATTGAATATCTCGAATATAGATGGAAAAAAGATAGAATTTAGCCGTAATTAGAGCGTAATTAAACCTAATTTCACGTTTTTTGCTAGCGGTATTTAGTATTTCATTGTGCAAATCCAACTTTGCTTGCTATTATCAGAACAACTTATCAAATAATATCTTTAACTTAGTTTACATAAATGTCTAAATTACTCATTGTTGAATCGCCCTCTAAAGCCAAAACACTTAAGAAATATCTTGGAAATGATTTTGAAGTGTTAGCTTCTTATGGTCATGTGCGTGATTTGATTCCCAAAAATGGCGCGGTTGATCCTGATAACCAATTTGCGATGAAATATGACATTATTGAGCGCAATAAAAAGCATGTTGACGCGATTGCTAAAGCGGTAAAAGCGGCTGATAGCATTTATCTCGCAACCGATCCGGACCGTGAAGGCGAAGCCATCTCTTGGCATATTGCCGAAATTTTAGCGGAAAAAAATCTGATAAAAAACAAATTGCTAAAACGGGTAGAGTTTAACCAAATTACCAAAACCGCTGTGCAATATGCGATTGATCACCCACGCGATATTGCGATGGATTTGGTGAATGCGCAACAAGCCAGACGTGCTTTAGATTACTTAGTTGGCTTCAATTTATCGCCATTATTATGGAAAAAAATTCGTCGTGGTTTATCTGCTGGTCGCGTGCAAAGCCCTGCGTTGCGCTTAATTGTTGAGCGCGAGTTAGAAATTGAAGCTTTCCAAAGCCAAGAATATTGGAGTATTCATTTAGATGCGCTTAAACATAATCACAGTTTTAGTGCAAAACTGATTCAATTAAATGGTGAAAAAGTTGAGCAATTTACCGTGATTAATCATGGCCAGCAAGCCGATATTGTTGGCAAATTATTGTTGGCTAGCGCAGGTAAAACAACGGTTTCTCGGGTTGAGAAAAAGCAACGCAAACGCAGCCCAGCGCCTCCATTTACCACTTCCACCTTACAACAAGAAGCAGTGCGTAAGCTTGGTTTTACCACCAGTCGCGCCATGCGCATTGCGCAGCAGTTGTATGAGGGCATTGATGTTGGCAGTGGTACTGTCGGTTTAATTACTTATATGCGTACTGACTCATTAAGTTTAGCTAATGAAGCGATTACACAAATCCGCGACCATGTTAAAAAGAATTTTGATGCTGACTATTTGCCCAAAACGCCTGTTGTTTATAAAACCAAGGCAAAGAATGCGCAAGAAGCGCATGAAGCGGTTCGTCCAACCGATATTTCACGCACGCCTACGGCTGTTCGCCAATATTTAAATGATGAGCAGTTTAAGCTCTATGAAATGATTTGGAAACGCACCTTAGCTTGCCAAATGACACCCGCTGTTTTTGATGCGGTGAGTGTTGATTTAAGCGTTGGCTCTGAAGCCAATCTATTTCGCGCGAGCGGCCAAACATTAATTTTCCCAGGCTTTATCGCCGTCTATAAAGAAGGTACCGATAGTGCAGAGGATGATGATGCAGAAGCAAAATTACCGCGTTTAGAAACGGGCGAGGTATTGGATGTTGACAAGATTTATGGTGACCAACATTTTACAGAGCCGCCACCGCGTTATGGTGAGGCTAGTTTGGTTAAAACGCTTGAAGAATATGGCATTGGACGCCCTTCCACGTATGCAAGCATTATTAGCACATTGCAAGACCGCGAATATGTGCTGCTAGATAAAAAACGATTTACGCCAACCGATGTTGGCCGTGTAGTGAATAAGTTTTTAACTGAGCATTTTACTAAATATGTAGATTATGATTTTACCGCTAACTTAGAAAATGCACTTGATAACGTCGCTGAAGGAACGCAAGAGTGGGTTCCTCTTATGGATGAATTTTGGCAAGGCTTTAATCATCAAGTAACAAGCAAAGCTGATGTTGATCGCCCCGGTAATGAACTGATTGATGAAATGTGCCCAAAATGTGGGAAACAACTACAGAAACAATTGAGTCGCTATGGTACTTTTATTGGCTGCACTGGTTATAACGACGAACCAAAATGTGATTACAAACGTAGTGCTAATGGAGCGGCAGAAGTTGGATCAGACCCGGTTGTTATTGGAAAAGATAAAGAAACTGAAAAAGATATCTTTTTGATGAATGGTCCGTATGGCCCTTATATTCAAGTGGGTGAGGTGGTTGAAGGTGAGAAAAAGAAACCGAAACGTGTCAGCATTCCAAAAGAAATAGCTGTTGCGGATGTGAATATTGATGTGGCGAATATGTTGCTTTCATTACCGCGTGACTTGGGTTTACACCCTGAAACGAATAAAAAAATTGTAGCAAATATCGGGCGCTTTGGGCCTTATGTTAATCACGATGGCAAATTTAAATCAATACCCAAAACACAAAGTGTATTTACTATTAATCAAGCAGAAGCTGTTGAATTAATCGCGCAAGTCAATAAAGGCCCAGCGCCTATTGCAGATTTGGGCGAACATCCTTCAGGTGAAGGGCGTGTTGAAGTATTTGATGGTCGTTACGGTCCTTATGTTCAGCACAAGAAGATACGGGCTACTTTGCCAAAAAGTGTGGCTCCCGAAGAGTTAACCTTTGAGGAAGCAATTGGCTTATTAGCAGAAAAAGAAGCAAAAGGAACACCAAGCAAAGCGAAAGTGACCAAAAAAACCACGGTTAAAAAAACAGCGGCAAAGAAAACCGTCAAAAGTAAAGCAACTACCAAAAAGACGGAGAAGTGATAACAATAAAAAAGTGGGCAAGCCACTTTTTTATTAAACGCTTAAATAAGCACTAAACAAAGTCATTCATGTAGATTTAATGATTTAGTTCTGATAAATCTCGCCGCTCATGACCAATTTAGGGCTAGCCTGCAAAGCGCGAACACCGCGTGTATTACTAGCAACAGTGTTTGCATGGTTATATTCAATCCATTTACGCACACGAATTGCATCACCTGTGCGCTTATCTGTTCCATCTGCATTCAAAAATATCATAATTACCGGCTCGCCATCCATTGTTGTTTGCATCACTAAACAGCGACCAGCCTCGTTAATAAACCCAGTTTTAGATAGCCCAATATCCCACTCTCCCTCTCGTACCAAGCTATTGGTATTTTTAAATTCCAGTGCATTTGCTCGTCCATCGATGGCAAGATGATATGAGGTTGTTGTTGTCGCATGTCGAATTTCTGGATATTGATAAGAAGCAGCAACCAATTTATATAAATCTTCTGCTGTTGATGTGTTTTGATACATCAACCCTGTAGGTTCAACAAAATTTGAATGTGTAAGGCCTAGCGATAGTGCTTTTACATTCATCGCCTTTACAAAAGCACTTTTTCCTCCTGGGTAATGACGCGCCAAAGAAAATGCAGCTCTGTTTTCTGATGACATCAATGCTAGCCTAAACATATCGCCACGACTTAATTTGGTACCAACTGCTAGCCGGGATCTTGTTCCTTTAATTGTATCTACATCTTGTTCTGAAATATCAATTAATTCATCAAATGATTGTCTAGCATCCAACACAACCATGGCGGTCATTAGTTTAGTAATAGAGGCAATTGGACTCACCACATGACTGTTTTTAGCATACTTGATCTCACCCGTATTTTGATTAACAACCAAGGCCTTATCAGAAGCGAGATGCGGCAATGAGCTTCCATCGTAATATTCACCCAAGTCTTTTGCACGTTGCTCTGCCAAAGCTAACTGACGCTCCCTTAGCTTTTCTTTACGTGTATGACTATTTTGGTAATTTACTTTTTTAATATTATTTTTGTGGTTTGAAGCAGATGCGCCATCTTGCGCATTTGCATCGGCAACCAAAAAAGTAATTGGCAGAGATACGAGAGAAGTCAAAACAACACATAACATGTATTTTTTAGAAAAGAACTTCACAATTTGCCCTTAGTTACATCAAAATGATAACTTATGTTATCTACAAAACTGATATGCGTCAATCAGTTATTCTGGGTTTACAAAAAGAGTCTTAAGTTCTATCCGCTCAGCAATGTTGACACCTGCCCTAGCATTCATTATTTATGAGAGAATAACGGCACTTTATTTCCAAACTCAATAGTTAATTGAATTTTAATGATGAAATTACCAACTTTCTTAGATTACACTGCAGAACATATATGGGTTCAAAAAACAGATGATGGCAACTGGCTTGCTGGTATCACCGACTATGCACAAGATTTACTTGGCGATATTGTCTATCTTCAACTACCAAAAGTAGGCGATTCATTAGTAGCGGGGCAAGCTTGCGGTCTTGTGGAGTCGGTTAAAACGGGGTCAGACTTACACGCTCCCATGGATGGGGTTGTAACAGAAATTAATGAAACATTAGTGAATCTGCCAGAAACCATTAACGACGATGCTTACCAAGCTTGGCTTTTCAAGTTCACACCTACCAATACGAGTAACACGCAAGATTTACTAACGGCCGAGGCTTACGCACAGCGCTTAGATTAATCCATTATTCAGCAAGTACAAACTTAACCTTTACTAATAACTGCTGCAACTCTGTTGTGAGTTGCGCATGCAAGCGACGCTCTATATCGGGCAAGAATTGATTGATCATTGCTTCAATACTCGCTTGCAAGGCTTGCTGCTCTGTCGTCATTTTATTTGAGAATGTTGCCTCAATTTGATCCGCTGCCGCCTTGAGCATCAGCTCTTTTTCTGCATTAAAATCTTCTTTAAGCTTAGCAAAAGCCTCCTGCTGCATGGTGCCCACTCTGCTGTGCATAATACCAATTTGCTCCGATGCACTGTCTTCAGCTCGTTTGGCGATAGAGGCTAACGTTTCATTGATTTGCTGTTGATGTTCACGAACAACACTCTCTTGAAAATCAACCATCTCTTTGCGTATTGACTCAAGAACGTCATCTAAGGCTGCTTTCTTGATAGCATCCGTATCCACTTGTGCGAGCCTTACGCTATCTAGATACATTTTAGGCAGTTCTGTTTTAAGATCTGCTTTTGTTTTATCAACAAAATTCTGTATTGATGCAATCACATCAATATGCGCTTTCTTAATTTCAGCTTTAAGCTCATCTAACACAAACGCTGTAATTTCAGACTCTAATCTGGGTTTGATTTTTGCCGTCACCTTACTAATCAAATCACTAGTAATTTCAGAAGCATCACTTGCTTCTGGCAATGATTTCACACTCGTTTTTGGTTTATAAACCTCGGTTAATACTGGTATTTTTTCTTCTGCCAAAATTGCTCTACCTATTCAAATAGATTACTGTTTTAATCACTTAATTGCGCTTCATTAAAATGCTGTACTTCATAGCCTCTATCTCGATAAAACTTAAAGCGTTGTCTTGCTAAGACTTTATCGTGCTCATCCGCACCTACCAACTCAACTAACTGCCTAAAGCGACTAAAAACTGTCAATTGGCGTTGTGTCAGATTAACCAAAATATCATCTTGGCACAGCTGATCATCTTGCCAATTAATCACAACCGGTGTTTCAGTCGCTAGCGCATCCGATGCCAACACATTGGGGAAAAAACTAGCACTAACACTTCGCCATAAAGTTTCACTATACCCATTTGCAGCCTGTTCGTTTTCAGCAAACAACGTGATGAAATGCCTTTTCGCCAGCGCTTTACCTACTAACGCTAATAAAGCAGCATGCTTATCAGCAACATTAGAATAGAAAATTACACGCGTCATGTGATACTAAATTTAATAGCCTGATGCACGCTTAATTAAAAATGTTGTCAATAATGGTACTGGGCGACCTGTACCGCCTTTTGCCTTACCTGATTTCCAAGCAGTTCCTGCGATATCCAAATGTGCCCAGTCATATTTTTTTGCGTATCTGGATAAGAAGCAAGCTGCTGTAATGCTACCCCCAGCACGACCACCGATGTTCGCCATGTCAGCAAAATTGCTATCTAGCTGCGCTTGATAATCATCCCATAATGGCATATGCCATGCTCTATCATCTGCATACTCTCCTGCCGCAATCAGCTCTGCTGCTAATGCATCTTGGTTACTGTAAACCGCTGATGCATGATGGCCGAGTGCAATAACACAAGCGCCTGTTAATGTTGCAATATCAACTACAGTACTTGGCTCAAACATTTCTGCATAAGTCAAAGCATCGCATAACACCAAGCGTCCTTCTGCATCTGTATTCAGCACTTCTATGGTTTGGCCTGACATACTGGTAATGATGTCACCAGGCTTCAAAGCTTTACCACTAGGCATGTTGTCACATGCGGGGATAATGCCAACTGCGTTAATTGGCAAATCAAGCTCACCAATGGCTTTAAAGGTGCCTAACACACTTGCAGCGCCGCACATATCGTATTTCATCTCATCCATTTCAGCACCGGACTTGAGTGAGATACCTCCCGTGTCAAACGTAATGCCTTTGCCCACAAGTGCTACTGGCTTTTGCTCTTTTTTACCTTTATGGTGCTGCAACACGATTAAGCGCATAGGCTCATCACTACCCTGTGCCACGCCTAGAAATGCGCCCATTCCTAACTTCTCAATTTGCGCTCTATCGAGCACCTCTACTTTAAAGCCATAATCTTTAGCGAGCTGCTTAGCTTGCTTTGCCAAATAGGTAGGCGTACAAACATTGCCAGGTAAGTTACCTAAGTCTTTTGCCAAGTTCACGCCTTCAGCAATTGCCAAACCTTGCGCCAACGCAATTTTGGCTTCCGTTTCTTGCGATTTCTCTACGAAGATGGCTACTTTTTTTAACGCAATAGCTGTTGGCTTTTTAGATTTTATGGCGTTGATTTGATAAGTCGCATCCATAACGGTTTGTGCTATTTTTGCTACTTTTTCGTGCAAAGTAATTGTGGCGACTGGCAACTCAGTTAAATAAAAACCAACTTCTTTTGCTACGGTTGGTAGCGCCTTCACAGCAGCTCGCGTTGCTTTTAAGAACTGTTTGACGCCAAATTCATTCTGCTTACCGAGCCCCACTAACAACACACGTTTAGCTGCTACATTCGGCAGTTGATGCATCAATAATGTTGTGGCTAGTTCGCCGCTCATATCGCCCGTCTGAACAACAGCGCTAATGGCTCCTCCAGAAACGGTGTCTAATAATGTCGCTGATGCTGTCAATTTTTTGTTGTCAAACACACCAATAATCAAACAATCGTGATGTTGTTTTTCAGGATTGCCATTTTTTATGCTAAATTCCATCTGTTAAACCTTATACTGTTATCTGAAAATATTAAATCAATTATCCAGTGTTTTGATGTGAAATAAAAGCGTAATCTAACAATTGAAAATTTTTAAAAAATCACTAGCGCAAGAGCTTATCTATTCAGCTACCGCCTTATTCTTCATTCTTATTGGCATTGTTGTTGCGCAGCGTGCAGGCTTTCTTGTAGGAAAAGCCGCCAAGGGCTCCATCCCTCACGACGCACTCACTACTATACTTGGCTTCAATTTGATTCGCTTTTTACCAGCCATCTTATCGCTCACTATTTTTTTGACCGTGCTACTCACATTAACTCGATGGTATCGAGATTCTGAAATGGTCATATGGCTAACATCTGGCTTAGGTATTACGAAATGGATTCGCCCCATTCTTAACTTTGCAACACCAGTTATTATCATCATTACATTACTCAGCTTCTTTGTGATGCCGTGGGCCAACCAAAAAGTGGCCGAGTATGAAACACAACTCAAAGCCCGTGACGAATCATCGTCGATTAGCCCTGGCGTGTTTAAAGAATCCAATAACGGCGAGCGTGTTTATTTTATAGAAGGTTTTGATGAGTTAGGCAATGTGGTGAAAAATGTATTTGTTCAATCAACGCAGCATCAAAAGACAGGTATTATTGTTGCCAGTAAAGGCAGTCGGTATACCGCAGAAAATGACGATCGCTTTATCTTATTAGAAAATGGCAGACGTTATCAAGGCAAGCCTAACTCAGCAGAAATGTCATCGACTGAATTTGAACGTTATGCGTTGCGGCTTGAAACAAAAGAGATTGCACAACCAATAGCAAAAACTGAAACAATGCCATCTCAGTCCCTATTGTTGAGTGAAAATCCTAGAGATATAGCAGAGTTACAATCACGATTAGCTATTCCTGTATCTGCTATCATTTTGGTATTGTTAGCTATTCCTCTCAGCTTTGTTGACCCCCGTGCTGGTCGCTCTCTCAATGTGATGTTAGCTGTATTCATTTTTATTATCTACAACAATATGCTCAATATTTTTGAAGCGTGGATAACGCAAAGCAAAATTCATCCACTCATTGGCTTATGGCCAGTGCACGTGTTATTTGCATTACTGGCTATTTATTTATTCTATCGTCGTAATTATTTACTCCCTATCTTACCAGCCACAATCACGCACTTCATGCAGAGATTACTTGGGCGCAAAAAGAAAATAGCAGACTAATCATGCGTATTCTTCATCGCTATTTATGGCAAGAATCAGCGCTCAGCATTTCAATGATTATGCTAGGCTTATTATCCATGTTCTCCTTTTTTGATTTTATTCAAGAATTAGAAAACCTCGGTCGCGGCAACTACAACATAGCGAACATGCTTACTTTTGTTTTATTGAGTGTGCCTGGTCATATTTACGAAGTCGCTCCTGTTGCTGTCTTAATTGGCATGATGGTGAGCTTGGGGACATTAGGTCGTAGCTCTGAACTCATCATTATGCGTGTCAGTGGACTATCCATCGTACATATTGGCTTTACGCTTGCAAAAGTGGGGCTTTTGTTCACTATCATTACCTTTCTCATTGGCGAGCTCATCACCCCTGTGAGTGAAAAAATAGCTCAGCGTATGCGTATCCAAGCAACCGATGCTGTTGTGGCACAAGATTTCAAATCAGGTTTATGGGTGAAAGATAATAAAAGCTTTATCAATGTAGCGACTGTGTTGCCAGATGCCTCTTTATTAGAAATCAGCATCTATGAGTTTGATGAAACATTTAAATTAACCGCCATTAGTAATGCGAAAAGAGCAGATTATTTAAATGGTCAATGGAAATTAAGTGATGTCTTTCAAACCAAGTTTGGTAGCACAACGGAAACTGACCAATCGCAGATAAATACAACATTTTTCAGTCAGGCTAAATGGGAGTCTGCGATTCGTCCAGAGTTGTTAAACGTGTTACTAGTTGCACCAGAAAAAATGTCAGCTTGGCATTTGTACGCATTCATCTCACACCTAGCCAATAATAAGCAAAAAACCACACGTTACGAAGTTGCACTTTGGGCAAAAGTCATTTATCCGCTTGCTTGCATCGTGATGGTGGTTTTAGCACTCCCGTTTGGGTTTTTACAGCAACGCGCATCCAGCACGAGCACCAAAATATTTGTAGGTATATTACTTGGTGTCGTCTATCAAATCATGAACCGCGTATTTAGCCATTTAGGCGTTCTGAACGATTGGCCACCATTAATGAGCGCCATCGCGCCAACAACATTATTTCTATTGGCTGGTTTAGCGCTTATTTTAATGATTGAACGACGCTAGCTTTGGGTAATGGGAAGCACTTTAATTAAACGTGTTTTTAACATTCGATCATGCAAAAATAGTGACTCTTTATCAAGAATAGCCCACAAAAAACCCAGGCCAAAACTGAATAAAGAAAAGCTTGCCAATACATATCTCGAAATCGCTTGCACCATCGTTAATGGTTGACCACTTTCACTTACTACCCTGAGCTTCCATGCTTGTGCTGCTAACGTTTGACCCCTGGTCATCCAACAGCGCACAAAGTATGCACCTGCCACCAGCCATAGTATCAACTGTAAAAAAAACCTGTTGAATCCCGTTTCTGCAGCCCCGAATAGGAATACAAAGATTGCAGTAGAGAACAGCCAAAGTGCAATGAGCGATAAAATCTCATAAGTACAGGCCCCGACAAGACTAACTAAACCAACACGATTCATAGATTCCAAACCCATAAAAAAACCCACTCAAGATTTCAGTGGGTATTTTAACAACACCAAAATAGCAAGATTAATCTAACTCAGGATCATAATAAACTTCGCCAGACTGCTTACGCATTTCTTCACGCAGATGTTCTGGTAAATTCTGATATTCAGCCCATTTATCACGCAATAACTGCTGCTGTTCCGGACTCAAACTGTGGAATTTATGAAACCGCTTGCGCGCATTCTCACGCTCATATGGCGTCATTCGACTCCATGTATTGAGTCGGTTCTGAACACGTTTTTGTTTTTTTATATCCATTTTTGGATAATCTTCGGCAATATCAAGCATCTTTTCACGCTGCCAAGATCGCAACGTATCCCACTCGTCTGCTAAGGGCGCAAGCACCTTGCGCTGCTCTTCTGTCAATTGAGCCCATTTTTTAGAAGATGCCTCATTGCTCGATGACGTATTAACGCGGACAATATCTGTCATGGCCAATTGCAATTCATGCACTTGCAATTCAAGTACTTGCACTTCATCTGGTTGCACTTCGTCCAGTTGCACTTCATAGGGTGCTGCATATGGCGCGGCTTGCACATGCATCACTAACAACAATACAAACAAACAACACTTTTTCATCACTGAGATACCTTTAATTGATGTACCTATTCTTAGAGTCTAACAGGCTGATTTAATGCTGGTTCAAACCCCTTATCCACAAAGGCTTCAGGTGGCAAATCCGCCCCAAGCAAGAATGCGTCACTTGTTTCATTTGTCCCCAAGTTCTGTGATGTCAAAGAAACTGCAACAATCACCAATAATGCCAAGCCCATCAGTCCAATGCGATGATGATCGGCCCATGTCATCCATTGACTAAGCGTACCATCGCCATTCGCTTCTAATCCGGCATGTTTTTTATGGCGGTTAATTGCTTGGCGCCTACCCTCTTCTAATTGCTGTAATGTGCGCATACTTAAGCGCTGTGATTTTGCATCTAGCAACTTAGCAATTTGTTGGCCTTGCGCCTCCAAATGTGCATTATATTCGTCATTTGTATTATCTGTTTTCATGACGCTACCCCCTTAAATGTTCAACTCTTTGACTATACCTAAACCTTCTTGCTCTAACAATGATGCCATTGTATGCAACGCTCGCGAGCAATGCGTTTTTACACTACCTTCTGAACAGCCCATCGATTCTGCCGTCTCGGCAACACTCATCTCTTCCCAATAACGCAATACAAAGGCTTCTCGTTGACGAGCAGGCAACCTTTCTAACGCTGTCTCAATGACACGTAGTGTTTGGCTATTTTCTAATTGCGTAGCTGGATTTTGGGCACCATCGCCTACATCCATGGTCTCCAATGGATCTCTAGGCTCCCCATCATCGTCTTGACCACTAAAAGACGAAAGCAACGTTGTCCATAGTGATCGTACCTTTTGTCGCCTCCAATAATCACGCATTGTATTTTGTAAAATGCGTTGAAACAACATTGGATATTCTGCCACCGGTTTATCAGGATATTTATCCGCTAGCTTTAGCATAGCATCTTGCACGATGTCCATCGCAGCATGCTCATCGCGAACGGCATAAACCGTTTGCTTGAAGGCGCGTCGCTCCACGCTATGTAAAAAATCTGATAATTCTTTTGAAGTTGCCATGAATGGATCTTGTGCTCACCAAGCGACAGTATAACAGCATAAGCGCTTCTAGCCTGCACTTGGATGGTCTATACTTCACTTTATTTACTACCCTTAGTCTAGCTTTACCGTTATGATTATTAGTATGCTAAGAATTTTATTATTGATTATCTTCTTTTGGATTCTGTATCTTGTGTTACAGCGTTTTATGAAGTTTATTAGCACTAACGACACCACAATAGATAAGACTTTATCATCAGAAAAAATAGTCGCATGCAATCACTGCGGCTTACATATCCCTGAAAGTGAAGCGCACACTATTGGCAATGCAGTTTATTGCAACAACCCTGATTGCCAACCAAAGTAAACCATTTATATGGCGTCAATATCCGTTCCAGATAATCAAAAACTGATCAAATCACACTGGATTAGCTTCAAGCTTTATAACGGCTATCGGGTATTAGTTGCTTTCACTTTATTATTCAACCACACCATCATCTTGAATTGGGATGTCATCAATCATGATGCTTTTGCCAGAACAGCTCTCCTATATCTTACCTTCAGTATCATTTCTGCGGTCGCCACTTGGTTTGAAAAACCAAAATTAGAATTAACTCTGCCGCTTCAAATTATTTTGGATATTTTGTTTATTTTGCTATTAACACAAACAAATACGGCAAATCACAGTGTGATGGGCTTATTGTTAGTCATTGCGATTGCAGCCGCCAGTTTAATTAGCGATGGTCGTTTGTCTTTATTTTATGCAGCGATAGCGAGTATCGGCATTTTGTTACAACAATTTTTAAGCGCATTGATTCATCCTGATGTAACACATGACTATACTGTAGCTGTCATTTTAAGCATTGCCTGTTTTGCAATTGCTTGGCTTGCGCATAGCCTCGCTCAGAGAATGCAAAGTAGTGAAGAACTCGCTTCACAACGGGGATTGGACTTAAAAAGTTTATCTTATATAAACGCGCTGATTACCCACAGGATGAAAGATGGCGTGATTGTCGTTGATCAAGATTTATTTATTAAGCACCATAACTTACAAGCACATGCATTTCTGAATTTAGAACATGCTGACTGGGAAGAAAAAAGTCTCGAGCGTATTGCCCCTGAAATTGCAATATTACTTACACGATGGTTTAGCAATGAGCAAGTGGCTGACAACGCCATGCCAAACATTTCAACTGTTCATGTTCACTCTCGTGAGTTACGGATTAGTTTTCTGCCTGTTGCAGAACATCGAAACCAAGGCGCTGTTGTATTTATTGAAGACTGGTCACAAGTGCGAACACAATCACACCAAGTCAAGCTTGCTGCATTGGGTCGCTTAACCGCTAAGATAGCGCATGAGATTCGCAATCCACTGAGTTCTATCAGTCATGCAAACCAATTGCTGCAGGAAGAAGAGATGACGGTAGCCAATGAACGCTTGTTGCAAATCATTGGTGATAATGTAGCGCGTGTTGATCAAATTATTAAAGACATCCTTGAACTCAATCGGCGAGATCGCACTAACCAGGAGTTAATCGCGCTTAAACAATTTATTACTGAATTTCATCAGGAATTTTGTGCGGTTGAAAACATATCGGCAAAACAATTTCTGCTTACAAAAGAACATCATGATGACATTGTGCTTTTTGACCGTAGACATTTAAATCAAATTTTATGGAATCTTTGCAAAAATGGATGGCGACACAGCCTGCAACAAGAGGCAAGTTTGCATATGAAGGTGCATCCTGGGAATGAACCATTTAGTGTCACGATTGAAATTAAAGATGATGGCGATGGCATACCGGATAGCGTAAGCAACCACTTGTTTGAGCCATTTTTTACGACTGAAAAGACAGGCAATGGCTTGGGCTTGTATATCAGTCGGGAGCTTGCAGAAGCAAATGGCGCAAATTTACAATACCATCCAACAAATAGCGGGGCAAAGTTTGTGATTCAAATGAAAAAGGCTAGAACGTAACTATGTCAGATCAATTTAAATGTTTAGTAGTTGATGATGAAACTGATATTCGTGAACTACTGGTATTAACACTAGAGCGCATGGGTATATACGCTGATAGTGCTAGTAACATGAGTGATGCTAAGCATATGCTGGCTAACAAAGAATACAATCTCTGTCTTACCGATATGCATTTACCTGATGGTTTAGGATTAGAGTTGGTTATGTATATATCGAATGAATACAATGGATTACCAGTTGCAGTGATTACTGCTTATGGCAGTGCAGTGAATGCCGTTTCCGCCCTTAAAGCAGGGGCTTTTGACTATCTGACCAAGCCAATCTCACTGAAACAATTGCGTCCTCTGGTCGAATCAGCGCTGAAGCTTTCGGGCACGGATGGCAAAACATCTCAAAATACAGCAGATTTAATTGGCAACTCTAGCGCCATTCATCAGGTCAGAGCAATGATAGAAAAGCTCGCGCGCAGTCAAGCACCCGTTTATATTAGTGGTGAGTCAGGCAGCGGTAAAGAGCTTGCAGCGCGACTGATTCATCAAAACAGCTCGCGCAGAGAAGAGGCTTTTGTGGCGGTTAATTGCGGTGCCATTCCAGAATCATTAATGGAAAGTGAGTTCTTTGGCTATAAAAAAGGGGCTTTCACTGGGGCGATAAAAGACACTTCTGGCTTATTTCAAGCCGCCAATGGCGGTACATTGTTTTTGGATGAGGTGGCTGATTTACCCTTGCTGATGCAAGTTAAACTATTACGCGCCATCCAAGAAAAGAAGGTGCGCGCAGTAGGCGACACCACTGAAGAAGCCGTCGACGTTCGCATCATTAGTGCCACCCATAAAAACCTGACAGAGATGATGGCAATCGGTCAGTTTAGACAAGATTTGTATTACCGCTTAAATGTGATTCAACTCAAAATGCCCTCTTTACGAGATCATCCTGAAGATATTCCAGAGCTAACGCAAAAGCTTCTAGAAAAACTTTGCAAAACACAGTCTATCGCTATACCAACCTTATCTGCAGAAGCAAGCAAACGGATTGCCTCACATCCATTTACGGGCAATGTACGCGAGTTAGAAAACATGCTAGAGCGCGCGCTTGCCTTATCTGACGGTGAGGTAATCAATGTTGACGATTTATTAATTGATGCAGTCATTACACCTGCTAATACGGCACAATTGAATACTAGTAAAAGCGATGACACTAGTTTACCCAACTATCTAGAAGATATTGAAAAGCGTGAAATTCTAAAAGCACTAGAAAAAACCAATAATAATAAAACCGCAGCCGCTAAATTACTTGGTATTAGCTTTAGAACATTGC
>CBFHHI010000021.1:0-28175 GCA_965655675.1 Methylophilaceae bacterium
ACATCATGTTACCAACAACAACTGGTGAACCTTCGTGACCACGGTTAACACCAGTAGCGAATGTCCAAGCAGCTTTAAGGTTTTTTACGTTACCTTTGTTGATTTGCGCTAATGCACTGTAGCCTGAATTATCGTGTTGACCACGAGGATGAGCCCAGTTGTTAGCGTTTTTCATTGCCGCTTCTTGGTCTGCAGCAGCTGAAGCAACCATTGGCATTGCCATTGTTGCAGCTACTAAGCCTAAAGCTAGCTTAATTTTATTTACTTGCATGTTTTTCTCCAAAGTTAATTACTAAGGGTTTAAAGAAGTACGGTTTAAATTTACACTCTAGGTTAACAACAAAATTACTTACCCTAAAACTTTAAATTTTTTACGTACCTTTATTTCACATTCTCATGTGAGGATTGAAATATAAAACAATTAATTTATAAATGCAACACTTTAGTTACAATTTATTTACATATTAACAAAAAATTTTTTATTATTAATCGTGTAAAATAAAATAACATAATAAAATCATATAGAAAGCGTTCATTTAAAATGTGTCCAGCCACTTACAATTTATACCCTGAAATAGATAGCTACCATCAGAGTTGGCTAAAAATGGATGATTTACACGAGATATATTTCGAGGAGTCAGGCAATTCAGCTGGTCAGCCCATTGTTTTCCTACACGGAGGCCCTGGGAGCGGCTGCAATCAGAGTCAGCGACGCTTTTTTGACCCAGCTCACTATCGTATCATCTTGCTAGATCAGCGTGGATGTGGCAAAAGCCGACCGCAAGGGGGATTAACGAATAATACGACAGCTGATTTAGTGAATGATCTAGAGGTGTTGCGCCAACATTTAAAGATAGACTCTTGGCATGTATTTGGGGGTTCATGGGGTAGCACGCTTGCACTAGCTTATGCGACTGAATATCCCCAGCATGTCACTTCTTTGACATTACGCGGAATTTTTCTTAGCCGCCAATCCGAATTAAATTGGTTTTTGGGTGATATTAAACATTTTTATCCAGATGTATGGCAAACCTTACTTTATTATTTACCAATAGATGAGCAGATGGATGTCTTAACTGCTTTTGAAAAGCGAATCGCCTCTGATGAGATCGCTGTCAGTTATCCTGCAGCTATTGCGTGGAATCAATACGAAAACAGCATCATGCGCTTAGATTCAACCGCTGCAAAATCAACACCTAGCAATCAACTAACAGCACAGGAGCGTATAGCAGAACAACTCGCTGATATTGCACGTGCTCGCGTACAAATTCACTATATTCGTCATTTATGCTTCATTAATGGTGAAGAAATATTAAAGCGTGCTACTTTATTATCAAGCATTCCTACAGTGATTGTACAAGGTCGGTATGATATGGTATGCCCGCCATATACGTCTTGGCTACTGGCACAAGCGATGCCACATGCAGAGTATATTGTCGTGCAAGATGCTGGGCATTCTGCAATGGAACCAGGCATTACCTCTGCTCTCGTTGCTGCCACAGAAAAATTTAAAGCATTGTAAAATATCGAGTGATAAAACAACATTAAGCAGATGACTTTGAACAAATTAAGCGCAGTGAAAGCGAGTATCAAAAAATTTGCAGAGCACCCTGCTATCAGCAAACCACTGATTGCCTACTCTAAAAAAGAATATGCAACACTCTTGTTTGTTTTCCGTGAAACGTTAGCGGGCTTTGGCAGGCACAATGTGCTAGGCCTATCTGCATCGCTGTCGTTTTATGCTTTGTTTGCTCTGATTCCGATGGTATTACTCATCTTTTATTTATTAAGTCGCCTAGTGTTTTCATCTGACTATGCCATTGTCAAACTGGCCATTCTAACCAGCAATATCATGCCAGATTTTAGTGGAAAAATTATGACTGAAGTGTATAACGCCTCAACAACCAAGGCTGCTTGGGGCGCAGTGGGTCTGTTTGTTCTATTTTGGACGATTACGCCACTTGCACGAGCAATGCGCACTTCTTTTTATCATATTTCATCCGTCACAGAGAAACCGTCGTTTTTTAGAAGCAAAGTTGCAGATATTGCTTCTGTGCTTGGCATTTTGCTATTGTTTTTCTCATTTACTGCTGCAGGATATGTGGTAGAAGGGATTGTGCAATTTTTGGCCGAACTCTTACCAAAAAAGACACTTAGCTTTATTGGTGACACTATTACACTATCGATGACAACGTTATTCATTGCATTGTTCTACAAGATGTTTTTTCCGATGCGCGTTATTATGCGTCATATTTTAATGGGTGCGTTATTAACAGCTTTATTATGGCTTTTGATGCGACCGGCATTTACTGTATTTTTCTCGCTTAATCCCAATTATGGCGCAGTATTTGGCAGCATGAAGAATATGTTTGTGTCTATTACGTGGCTATATGTCAACTTTGCTGTTTTTTTATTGGGATCAGTATTGATTGCTACCTTGCGAAAACAAGATGTATTATTACTCAAAGGTTTATTTGATGAGGCCTCTGATAAGCGAAATTATATAGAAGCACTGATGGAACGTTATGGTATTACCCTAAAAACAAATGACTGTGTTTTTAGTATTGGCAATACAGAGCGCAATCTATATTATTTAGTCTCTGGCACGGTTGATTTGACGATAGATGACACTGTACTGCACACCATCACGCCAGGACAATATTTTGGTGAAACGGCGATTTTGACGCAACATCCAACAGCCAATAGCGCGATTGTAACCTCCGCAGAAGCGCATATTATTGTTATCTATGCAGAAAATATTGACACGATGTTGACGGACTATCCAAATATTGCGATGCGCTTGCTGAAACAATTAGCTTCTCGGCTGGAAAGCGCCGATGCCGCATACAACCACTTTTAACTCAACAGTATATTGAGTAATATGATGACTCGACATATCAAAACAGTACGACGCAATCAATAACATGGCAAGCACACCACAACCTAGTCAACAAGAGACTCAACAACTCATTCAACAGCTGAATAACGGCCAGCTGGCGCTAGCTGAACAAACAGCAAAAAACTTAATCGCTAAGTATCCGTCAGCTTTTATATTACATCACATCCTAGCGTTAGCTTTAGATGGTCAACAAAAATTTCCAGAGTCTATTAGTAGCTACCAACATGCGATAAAGCTGCAACCCAATTCGCCTGATTTGTATTTTAATCTGGGGATTGCCTTAAACCATGAAAATCGGCTTGAAGAGGCTATCGATGCTTATCAACAAGCCATTAAACGCAAACCCACTTTTTTTGAAGCGCATGGTAACTTAGGCACTGTATTGCAGCGATTAGGTCGCTTAGAGGAAGCGGTGTCTAGCTATCAAAAAGGCCTGAAGATTAATCCACAAGACGCGCGCGGCCACTTCAATTTAGGCACGGCATTGCGCGATAAAGGTAGCTTATCTGATGCTATCGCCAGTTATCAAAAAGCCATCTCGCTTTTTCCTAACTACACTGATGCCTATAATAACTTAGGTGAAACACTGCGTGACTATGGTGACATGGATGGTGCAGTCAAACATTACCAAGCGGCGCTATCACGCAATCCTGATCATCCCAATGCTAATTATAATATGGGAGAATTTTATTATCTGGCAAAGCAATATCGTGAAGCCGCAAGCTATTTTGAGCGTTCTCAGCTTGATGACTGGCAAGCACGTCAAATGTACTCGCTGTATAAGGGAGCGTATTTTGATGATTTTAAACACATACTAGACAATGTTGTTAGTAATACACAACACACTTCGCCGTTTATCGCGACCTTAGCCAAACACTATGCAACCAACTTTGATCAAGAAGACAGATACAACTTTTGCAAAAATGGGTTTGATTTTGTCTATCAAAACAGTATTCCAGCATTAGCTGAACCTAATAGTCTTTTACTCAAACAACTACTAGATGACATTGAGCATGCGGATATTGCTCAACGTGTGCAAGGTATGTTGCATCATGGCAAGCAATCTGCAGGCAATTTATTTAAGCGCTCTGAAGACTCATTTAAACAGTTAGCAACGCTCATTAAGCAAGAGTTCATCAATTACAAAAAACAATTTGCACATGCCAATTGCTCGCTCATTCAAGACTTTCCTGAAGAGCTTGAGTTCACCAGTTCGTGGTATGTCAATATGCAACGCGGCGGGCACTTAACTGCACATATCCATGAAATTGGCTGGATTAGTGGTGCCGTTTATTTATCTATGCCAAGCCGTGCAGGCATGGAGGGCGCTTTTGAATATGGCATTCACGGTGATAATTACCCAATTCAACCACCAAAAAGCGAACTGGATTTCCCAACTAGATGCTTACTACCCAATGTTGGTGATATTGTGCTGTTCCCATCTTCGCTATTCCATCGTACCATTCCGTTTGATGCAGATGAAAACCGCATCTGCATTGCATTTGACTTAAAGCCACGTTCATCATTTAGTTAAAATTATTGCTACTTTTTTGACGTAATTATGTCAAAATTGACGTTGTCAGTAAAAGAATGAATGTAGTTGTGTTAAATGGCAACACACGACATCGCTTAATCTAATAATAAGACTCACTTAATTAATCATCCACAGACAATAGTCAGTGTCACTTTTTAGGGTAGAAGAGATGATAGACTTGCAATCACTTGAGCACAGCACCATACTGATTGTTGACGATCAATCAACGAGCAGAACCATCTTATCGCAAGTTATTCGTAGCATTAGTACTCATATTAAAATAGTCGAAAAAAGCAATGCTGAAAGCGCCTTAGAGTGGGCAACCCAAAATGTTGCTGATTTGGTGTTTGTTGACTTTTTAATGCCAAGAATGAATGGTATCGATTTTATCCGTCTCATTAAAATGCTTCCCAATTATGCGGGCGTGCCCATTTTGATGATTACTGTTAAAAAAGATACCGAAATACGCTATGCTGCTCTTGATGCAGGCGTTGCTGACTTTATCAGTAAACCCGTTGATGCTTATGAATGTACTGCCAGATGTAAAAATCTCCTCACGATGCGCCATCAACATTTAACACTCAGAAATAGAAGTGACCAACTTGAGAAAAAAGTGAAATTGGCCATTGCTGAAATTAGCGTGCGAGAGCAGGAAACACTCATGCGTTTAGCCCGTACTGGTGAATATAGAGATTATGACACGGCGATGCATTTACAGCGTATGGCGCTTTATAGCAAGGCGATAGCAGAGGCAGCAGGATTTAACGAAGATGATGCAAACATGATTGAATTATCTGCTCCTTTGCACGACCTTGGTAAAATTGGCATTCCCGATTATATCTTGTTAAAAGAAGGCACTTTAAACGCCGATGAAAGAGCGATCATGCGTAAGCATCCTATTATTGGTTATGAAATCCTTCGAAATAGTCCATCAAAATACCTGCAAATGGGCGGTGAAATTGCATTGGCACATCATGAACACTACGATGGCAGGGGCTATCCGTATCAGCTGAGAGGCAACCAGATTCCACTCTCGGCGCGTATTGTTGCCATTGCGGACGTGCTTGATGCATTAACGAGCAAGAGGCCATATAAAGAAGCGTGGACGATGGATAAAGCATTTGAATATTTAGAGGTAGAGAGTGGTAAACATTTTGACCCCGATCTAACCGCTGTCACGCTATCGATTCGTAAAAAAATTGAAGCAATTACCAAAATAGCAGATATACACTTGCATTAACGATTGCTATTTATTAAATATATAATGAATGTCACCGATATGCGTAGTGCGAGAACATTTAAACAAACCATCTGAATTGTTGAATCAGCCCACGGTATTAGACATTCATCAAGCTATTCTTAGATCGCTACATCCTAACCTCAATATTGTTACCATGACCAATCCAATTGAAGCGCTAAAATGGGCCAAGCATAAGCAAATTGATCTCATTACTACCGATTTTAGTATGGTTCAAATGAATGGTATTCAATTTGTGCAAGCCATTCATCAGGCCAAGCTGGTCGGTGCCCTGTCAATTATTGTCATCACTGTTGTCAAGGATAAAGCCATATACAAAGCGCTGATTTCTGCTGGCGCTACTGCCTGCCTAACAAAGCCAGTCGTAGCAAGCAATTTAAAAAAAGTGGCTGAATTTTTGCTTAACAAAAGCAAACACTTTTATCACCATCAACAAGTAGCGATTCATTAACAATATGCTCACAATCCTAAATAATTGGTATAAAAATGCAATGACCAAATGCGACCCGCTAGAAATTGAACAAGCAATCATTCGTATTGCGGTCGAATTGGTCGTCTTAACTTGGATTATCCTGGCCAATTTGAATCAACCATTAGATAACCAAGCATTTATTTTAAAGCTAAGCTTTATTATTATTTTGCTATCTCTGCTACTGATTGTAGCAATTCTTAAAAATAGATTTAACCCAGTTATTAGACGTCTTACAGGCGCTTGGTTAGACATAGTGGCAACCTCTCTGTTTATGTCACTGACATCTGATGTTGGCGTAATGCTAGTTGCTATTTATCTATGGGTGATATTTGGCAATGGCTTTAGATATGGCAATCGCTATCTTTATCATGCGCAAGTGCTCAGCATTATAGGATTTATAGTTGTTTCAAATGTGAATCCATATTGGCAAACACATACAGCAATTGTGCAAAGTTTGATTGCCATGCTAATTATTTTACCGCTATACGTCGCAAAACTCATTTCACGCCTACATGATGCCACCCAAAAGGCTGAAATTGAAAGGAAAAAAGCTGCAGAAGCAAACTCAGCCAAAACAAGATTTGTTGCCAATATGAGCCATGAAATTCGGACACCGCTCAACGGCATTATTGGTATTAGTACTTTGTTTAAAAGCACACCATTAACCAATGAACAACACGATTTATTAAAAACACTAGAAAGCTCGTCTAAACTCTTATTATCTCTGCTGAATAATGTATTAGATTTCACCAGAATAGAAGAGCGGAAGCTACATATTGAGTGTATTGCCTTTTCTATAGAAGATACGATTAATGACACCGTAGAGATTTTTAAAATTCAGAGCCATGCAAAAGGCATTCAGGTGATTGGTAATGTTTCAAACAAACTGATGCCCGTAAAAGGTGATGTTGTTGTATTGCGCCAAGTCCTCGCTAATTTAATGGGAAACGCCATAAAATTCACCGAAAAAGGAACAGTCACGATTAATGTGACATTAATCAAAGATAACGCGCATCATGCAACAATCAGATTTGAAGTGGTAGACACTGGGGTTGGCATCCCAGCAAACATGCAGGATAAAGTATTTGAAAGTTTTACCCAAGCTGACGTAAGCACAACACGCAAATTCGGCGGCAGTGGTTTGGGTCTTACGATAGCGAAAGATATGATTGAAGCGATGGGAGGCAAGCTAAAACTGCAAAGTACAGAGGGGATTGGAACACGTTTTTGGTTCGATTTATCGTTAGAAAAAGATAAGTTTCAGATATCATCCACTACTGCCTTAGACAAGCGCTATACATCAAGGGATAAATCACATTATGCCCTACAGAAACCGCTGAATATTTTAGTATGTGAGGATGAAAAAACGAATCAAAAAATTATCTCACAATTGCTATCTTTGCCTGGGCATCTGGTTAGCGTTGCCGAAACTAGTGAGGATATGTTGGATTTACTGGAGTCGCAAACATTTGATTTAGTAATTACCGACTTAAACATGGCCGGGATGAATGGTATTGATGCGTTAAAACTATATCGATTTACGCAACCCACAGAAAGAAAAACACGCTTCATTTTGTTTACCGCCGACGCCACGCCCGCAACCAAACAATCAGCTCAAGATGCAGGATTTGATGCAATACTAACAAAACCAATCGACGCGCTAACCTTATATCAAGCCATTGAATCAGCACTTCGTCTGCCGGCTAATATCGCAGATTATTGGATTAATAACGTGCTCAAGTTCAATCGGCGTAGCAAAACTGAGACTGTTTCAGAGGAAGTGAGTATCGCACTTGATAAAAATACACTATCCGAACTTGAAAAAATTGGTGCAGGTGACGATCTATTTATGCATAGAGTATTAAAAAACTACATCACAGACTCAGCTGACATGATTAGCAATATCACGACGGCAACTCAGCAAAGAAATTATGGAGAATTGCAAGTGCTTTGCCACGCCTTTAAAGGCAATAGTTTAAGTATCGGCGCATCCAAGTTAGCACTGTCTATTGAAAAACTAAGTAAAATAAACAGTGCTACAACAGTTGGCCAATCTGAAGAAATGCTCAACACCATCAGCATCGTTTTTTCTCAATCAACGATCGCAATTGACCATTATCTTAAGAATTTAAAAGAGCATCCTAATAGCGCTTAGGCCGTTTTCTGCACCTCATCTACTTTTACCGTACTTGTTACTTTTGCATTTTGTGCGCGTATCAAACGTTCCATCACTTTTAAATTGCGCTCATCGAGTCGCAAGGCAGCATCTACCCATATTTCAGTCACATGATGTAGCTCTTGATACGTCAATGGATTAATCGATTGTTTTGCTCTATTAATGGCTTGATAAGCATTTAAAGAACGATAATCTTTTTTAACCCATTGTGTAAGCGCCCACTCACCCTCACCATCCTCAGCTAACACATCCACCACACCCAATGCATATAATTCCTCACCCGTGTAAATCTTACCAGATCGCACCATTTGCTCAGCGACAAGCATACCCACTTTACGTGATAAAAAGCTCAATGCACCCATACCAGGGAAAAGATTAAACAAGACTTCTGGCAAGCCCATTAACGCATTTCTTTCAGCTATCATTACATGCGCTGACAATGCAGCCTCAAAGCCACCACCCATTGCTTGTCCTTGCACTAAGGAAACTGTCCTAATTGGCGCAGGCATATCATAAAAAGTCCACAAATTATCAATACATAAAGCCGCATATTCAGCCAAACTAGCACGATCTTTGGCTAAAATAAGTTGCTTGAAAATAGACAAATCGCCACCCAAGTTAAATACCCCCTCTTCAAGCGAAGCAAGTACGAGATAATTCACTTGATGCAAAGCACCTCCGTATCCAATCTGACCCTGTGTATTAAGTAAAGCAGTTTGTCGTTGCAATAAGCTCTGCAAACAAGTTTTATTAAAACACGGTCTTGGTGTTGGTCGCATCAGATACCACATGACACCAAATTCACTATCGAAACGGGTATCTACTTGCTCAGTGCTAGGATTAAGCTGGTTAAAATCGACGATATTATTCATATTAAGCTCCTGTAGTGATTGCATTGAAAAAACTAATCTTTTTCTTTTTCTTCATGTTTATTCTTCGCTTTACCCAGCTCACTGAAACATGAAACCAAAAAATACATGAATAAAAATAATATAAGTTATTGATTTAAATAACTTATATATGACACTCATGTATTCCTCACTGATTGTTCGGTTAATATCAAAAATACTACGCTTATTTTTAGAGATTAAACACCTCCATACTGAAGTTTTAAATCAATAAAAAACGGCTTACATAAATGTAAGCCGTTTTTTAATTTTCTACTGTGCAGCAATAACATTGCGTGCATTTAAATCCCTATGATGAGGGCTGTGGTGATGACTTTCTACCGGGTGCTGCTGGCGGTATATAGCCAGAAATTCTGCACAAGCGTCCTTCGATTGCAACGCCATTTTCAAAATTGGTAACACTGCAACTAGATACTGCCTTACTTGACTCCAATTGTGTAATTGAGTCATGTACCTGTTCAAGAGAAATGCCAGTCTGTTGCGCAATTTCTCTATCTAGCTTCTGTCCATGCTTTTTAAGATATTCGAGTACTAATGTTGTATTCAATTCATGCTCCTCTGATGTGTAATTGTAAGAAAACAAATTTTGCATTGTTAACAATTCATGGTGGCCCCCCCGTGAGTCGAACACGGCACCAACGGATTATGAGTCCGCTGCTCTAACCAAGCATGAGCTAGAGGGCCAAAAACTTATATTTCAATTAATCCTGCCCTGTTTCTAAAAAGCTTTTTAATCTTTCAGAGCGCGTAGGATGTCTTAATTTACGCAGCGCCTTTGCTTCAATTTGGCGAATCCGCTCACGCGTCACATCAAACTGCTTGCCGACTTCTTCAAGTGTATGATCCGTATTCATCTCAATACCAAAGCGCATACGCAGTACTTTTGCTTCGCGTGGTGTAAGCGATTCTAGCACCTCAGAAGTTGCATCTCGTAAACTACCATACACCGCAGCATCCATTGGTGCCAATGTTGTCGTATCCTCAATAAAGTCACCTAAGTGAGAATCTTCATCATCTCCAATTGGCGTTTCCATTGAGATTGGTTCTTTGCTGATTTTTAAGATCTTACGAATCTTATCTTCAGGCATTTCCATTTTCTCAGCTAATAAAGCTGGGTCTGGCTCTTGTCCTGTCTCTTGTAAGATTTGACGACTGATCCGATTCATTTTGTTAATCGTTTCTATCATATGTACAGGAATACGAATCGTACGCGCTTGATCAGCAATTGATCTAGTAATCGCCTGCCGAATCCACCAAGTGGCATAAGTCGAGAATTTAAATCCACGGCGATATTCGAACTTATCAACCGCCTTCATCAAGCCAATATTACCTTCTTGGATTAAATCCAAGAATTGCAAACCACGGTTGGTGTATTTTTTCGCAATCGAAATGACCAAACGTAAGTTAGCTTCAATCATTTCGCGCTTCGCACGACGCGCTCTTGCTTCGCCTGTTGTCATTTGCTTATTAATATCTTTTAATTCTTTAATAGGCAAACCAACTTTTTCTTGTAAAAAAATCAAGCGATCTTGCTGATCGATAACCGAATCTTTATAGCGAGCCAAGACTTCAGTATAGGGTTTGTCTGAAGCAAGCTCGTCATCCAGCCAGTTCAGGTTTACCTCATTTCCAATGAAGCTTTTAATAAAGTGCTGCCTTGGCATGCCAGACTTATTCACACAAAACTCTAACACTTTGCGTTCATGCGTGCGAATATCTTGTACTAAATTACGCACTTGATTACACAACAACTCAACTTGTTTAGCAGAGAAACGGAACACCATTAACTCTTGCAAGACGACTTCATGTAACTGTTTATACTCAGGATCTTGAGAGCCTCTTGATTCGCGGATTGCATTCATCTTGGCGTTGGTTTCACGTATCACAGCAAAGCGAGCAATCACTTCTTCTCTTAATTTCGACAACGCTTCTGCAGAAATCGCTTCAGCTTTTGCTTCAGCCTCTTCTTCATCTCCATCATCTTCATCGTCATCGTCACCATCATCATCGGCTTTAGAAACTGCCGCATCTGCAACAAAAGCTTCATCCAAACCAATATCATTGTCAATTAAGCCATCAACAAGCTCTTCGACACTAATCTCTTCACTCTCAACGCGATCTACAATACTCAGCAGTTCGGTAATCGTGGTTGGGCACGCGGCAATCGCTTGCACCATGTGCTTTAAGCCATCCTCAATACGGCGTGCTATTTCAATTTCACTTTCACGCGTCAACAAATCTACAGTACCCATTTCACGCATATACATACGCACAGGATCTGTCGTACGGCCAAACTCAGAGTCAACAGTCGCCAACGCTTGTTCAGCCTCTTCTACTGCATCATCATCCGCAATTGGGGTCGGCACATCGTTCATTAACAAGGCCTCTGCATCAGGCGCCTGCTCATATACTTGAATACCCATGTCATTAATCATGCCGATAATACCGTCTATTTGATCGGTATTCGATACATCATCTGGCAAGTGATCATTAATCTCTGCATAGGTTAAATAGCCACGCTCTTTACCTAGTACTATCAAGGTTTTTAATCGCGTGCGTCTTGTCTCTGCATCCAGCGCAACGGCTGCAGGATCTTTCAATGCTTCTGTAGCAAGCTTTTGCTTTTCTTTTTCCAAGGTTTTCTTTGATTTAGGTCTAGCCATGCACGTCCTTCAATTCTCTTTAAGTATCGGCGACAAACAGTTCAAAACGAGAGTAATGATTAATTTCGGGTAACCGACGATTATACATGATTTTTACTTCTATTAACATGCTTTAATAGACAAAAACACAGCAATATCATCGCCAATCAAACCGATTACTTTAAAACAAATCATTGTTTTATTTCATTCCCAGCTTTTTCAACAACTCCCGCTCTTCTAGGGTTAATGCGCTAACTGGTTTTTCTTTAATGTGATTCAATAATTCAGTCTCTTTCAGTTGCTGCACTTCACCTGATAGCTGGGCGCGCGCACCATTAAATTCAAGAGCAAAATCCACATTTTCTTCCAACAGATGTAACTCTCTTTCAATTTCTGCCATTAGCTTCATATCAACATTCTTAATACTATGCAGAATTGCTGCGGGCTTAAAGCTCGGATTGGCTAAACAAACAGACAACACTTGCTTTAAAAAAGTATCTTCTCCCATGCTAGTTTGAGCCAAGGTTAAATCCTGGCTAACCACCAGATCTGGACGCATGAGCGCCATTAGAATAAATCGTTTTTTTAAAGATATTGGTGTTCTTGACTGTCTTTGCATCACTTTTTTTGTTGCAACAGGTCTAGGAAGCTTTAAATGTATTTGCATCTCCTCTCCTGTTAGCTGTGCCAGCTCAGCAATTTTTTTACGTAACATCAAAGCTAAAATTGGCGCTTTAATTTGTCCTAAAATCGGCTCAGCTTCTTTTAAAAACGTTATTTTATCTTCATCAGAATGCAAAGGATTATGCTCAATCAAGTGCTGTACAATATACTGTGACAATGGCATAGCATTGTGGATTTCAGCTTCAAATTTATCCTTACCAAACTCACGCACATACGAATCAGGATCATGTCCATTTGGTAAAAACATAAAACGAAGCTTTAACCCATCCGTTAATGCTGGCAAAGCATTGATTGCCGCACGCCAAGCCGCTGTTCTACCTGCGCCATCGCCATCAAAACTAAACACAATCTCATCGGTTTGCCGCATCAATTTCGTAACATGCATAGGCGTTGTTGCAGTCCCTAAAGCCGCGACTGCATAATCAATTCCATACTGTGCCAGCGCAACCACATCCATATAACCTTCTACCACCAACACCCGCCCCACATCCCTAATCGCGCGACGTGCCACAAACAGACCATACAGCTCATGCCCTTTTTGAAAAACAGGCGTTTCGGGAGAATTGTAATATTTTGGTGTATCTTCAGGATTAATCACACGCCCACCAAAACCAATCACTTCACCTTTTTGGTTATGAATTGGAAACATGATGCGATCACGAAAACGGTCATATCGTTTGCCTTGATCGTTTTCAACCACCAACCCTGCAGTGACTAAAACCTCATTATCATAATGTGGAAAAAGCGTTTGTAGATTTTGCCAGCCCGCTGGCGCATAACCAACCTGAAACTTAGCCGCGATTTGACCACTTAAACCGCGTCCTTTTAAATACTCAATCGCACGGGATGATTTTTTAAGTTCTGCCTTGTAATAAACTGCCGCCTGTTGCAACGCCTCTTGCAAACCAACAATCACTTGTTTTGCAGGTTTATCGGGATCACGCGTTTCTTGCGGCACAACCATGCCAACCTGTTTAGCTAAATCATGAATCGCTTCAACAAAACTTAAACCATTGTATTCCATTAAAAAACTAATGGCCGTCCCATGCGCACCGCAACCAAAACAATGATAAAACTGCTTAGTTGGGCTGACAGTAAAGCTGGGTGATTTTTCGTTATGAAAAGGGCAACATGCAGAATAATTTGCTCCTGCTTTTTTTAGTGGAACACTTTTATCCACGACATCCACGACATCGACGCGGTTAAGCAATTCTTGGATAAACTGTTCAGGAATCATGGTCTAAAATCTTATGAGGTTGTGTGATGATAGCGCAAATAAAAAAAAGGAGCTATGCGCTCCTTTTGTAACTTCGATTAAACGCTAGGCCAATCGAGATTTTATCAAGCCAGATATTTTAGCCATATCTGCCTTACCGGCAACCAATGGCTTAATCGCCGCCATTACCTTGCCCATATCTTTCATATCAGCCGCTTCCGTATCTGCAACCACTTGCTCTAACAAGATAGCTACTTCATCATCGGTCAACTGTTTTGGTAAGTAAGTTTGCAATACCACCACTTCTGCTTTTTCGATATCGGCCAAATCTGCACGGCTTGCAGACTCATAGGCAGTAATAGAATCACGACGCTGTTTCAGCATTTTCTCTATCACAGCAATCACATCTGCATCGTTCAGTTCAACTCTTTCATCTACTTCACGTTGCTTAATGGCTGCTTGCAACAATCGAATCGTGCCTAAACGCGTGCTATCTTTAGCACGCATCGCAGTTTTCATGTCCTCAGTTATCTGAGCCTTTAACGTCATCAGCGAACTAATGAACTAGTAAAGTTTTGTTGGTAGTTGTTGATTACGTAAACGACGATATTGACGTTTAACAGCAGCTGCAGCTTTACGCTTGCGCTCCCATGTTGGCTTCTCATAATACTCACGCGCACGTAAGTCATTAATCAAACCAGTTTTCTCAATCAAGCGTTTGAAGCGGCGTAGCGCAACATCAAACGGCTCATTCTCTTTAACGCGAATTGAAGACATTAAATCACCATTCCTAAAAAATTCTTATTTAAAAATCAACACTACATTGATGTAGCATCGAAAACCGCGTATTCTAACGCGTTAATTCAGTTTAAGCAAATTTTATATGGCAATATTCGCATGTTAGTTTTAGGTTTGGAATCATCTTGTGATGAAACTGGTGTCGCACTCTATGATACCGAGCATGGCCTATTATCGCATGCCTTACATTCACAAGTAGCGATGCATGCCGACTTTGGTGGCGTGGTGCCTGAGCTAGCCTCGCGCGACCATATTCAACGTGCGCTACCACTGACTGAACAAGTGCTCAAAACAGCCAATAAAACACTACAAGATATTGACGGTATTGCTTACACCCAAGGACCAGGATTGGCAGGCGCTCTACTCGTTGGCACTAGCATTGCGCAATCATTGGCCTTTGCGCTAAACATTCCTAGTATTGGCGTGCATCATCTTGAAGGGCATTTATTAGCACCTTTGTTAGAAGAAAACCCACCAAAGTTCCCATTTGTCGCATTGCTTGTCTCAGGGGGTCACAGCCAGCTCATGCGTGTTGATGGCATAGGACAATATCAATTATTAGGTGATACCTTAGACGATGCCGCAGGCGAAGCTTTTGATAAAACAGCTAAATTATTGGGATTAGGTTATCCAGGTGGTCCTGCATTGGCAAAGATAGCATTGCAAGGTAAAGCGCGCTTTACCCTGCCAAGGCCAATGTTGCACAGCAAAGATTTAAATTTCAGCTTTAGTGGATTAAAAACAGCAGTGCTCACGCTAGTCAATAAAGTGCAACCTTTAGATGCGCAAGCACAGGCTGATATTGCCTGGGAGTTTCAAGAGGCAGTCACTGAAATACTAACCACTAAATGCATGAGTGCTTTACGCGAGACTGGTTTAGATAACTTAATCGTCTCTGGCGGCGTTGGTGCCAATACGAGGTTACGTGAACGCTTAAATCAAGCAACTCAGCGTAAACTGTGTAAAGTCAGCTACCCAAGATTAGAGTTTTGTACTGACAATGGCGCCATGATTGCTTTTGCAGGGGCACAACGCCTAAAAGCGATGCAAATTGAAGCGCAAGATTATCGTTTTGGCGTACGTCCACGTTGGGATTTAGCTGAGTTAATGACGCCTTAACAATTACTTCTTCTTTTTAAAACCATCTTCGGTGCCATTCAATAGCTTTTTAATATTGCCTCTGTGTCGCCAAATCAACAAGCCTGACAATACTAATAACATGAAAAAAAAGTCTTTATAAGGACGTAAATAATAGTAAGAATGAATAGGCACAAATAAAGCAGCCACAATGCTGGCTAATGAGGCATAACGACTAAATGCAAACACAATCATCCATGTGACCAATGCAGCAAGTCCCAACAAAGGTGAAATGGCCAACATCACGCCTAATGCAGTTGCAACACCTTTGCCGCCTTTGAATTTAAAGTAAATCGGGTATAAATGGCCTAAAAATACCGCAATACCAACCCAGCTCACCACCCACATCAACTGATTAGATTGCAATGCTAACCACACTGGCAACCAACCTTTGAGTGCATCCCCCAATAAAGTGAATAAAGCCGCTGATTTCTTGCCGCTACGCAATACATTGGTTGCGCCTGGATTACCACTGCCCACTGTTCTCGGATCAGCTAACCCAAATAATTTACTCACTACAATACCAAACGAAACTGAGCCCAATAAATAAGCGCCAACTATCCAAAGCACAGGCAGCAAGGTAACGGGAATAAAACCAAATTGATTCATAACAGGCCTTTTAAAACGATCTTTTTTATATCTGATGATTAGTGTTTACAAACGATATACACTAAAATCTACCATATCATTCTAAACCATAGCCCAATCTTAGGCATCAAATTTTATGGACACCATATTTTTAGAGCAAGTTGCCCTACAAACCAAACTCGGCGTACCTGATTGGGAGCGATTAAAACCGCAAACCATCATTCTAGATATTGAAATTGGCTACGATTTAACTAAATCCTGCCAAAGCGACGCTATTGAAGATACGGTTGATTATGGCGAAGTTGTTAAGCGCATTAGAGAAACGCTCAGCGACAATAGCTTTAAATTAGTAGAAGCCTTAGCAGAGCATGTTTGCCAGTTAATTCTGCAGGAGTTTAAAGCGGAAAGTGTGAAAATTAAAGTAGCAAAACCAAATATACTAACTGGATTAAAAGCACTAGGCGTCATAATTGAGAGAGTTAAAAAGTGATTATTATTTATCACGCTGCTAACAGCTTAGACGCCAATATGATTAAAAGCTTACTTGAGCAATGTCATATTCGCGCTTTTATTCAAGGCGAGTATTTACAAGGCGGTATGGGTGAGTTGCCAGCTGCAGATTTAGTCACGGTTAGCGTTGATGATGACAATTATACAGAAGCTAAAAAGATGATTGCTGAATGGGAAGCTGCAACAGTGATTGATGAGGAAGCTAGCACTAACCTCGTGGGTGGTGCACTGAATGCAGGCTCTTAAGCCGTTCTCTCGCCACATGCGTATAAATCTGCGTGGTTGAAATATCCGAATGGCCTAATAACATCTGCACGACGCGCAAATCGGCACCATGATTGAGTAAATGGGTAGCGAATGCGTGACGCAATACATGCGGCGACATTGGTTTATTAATCCCAGCTTGTACTGCATAACGTTTGATTAAATACCAAAAAGCCTGTCGCGTCATTGGCGCCGCACGGTTGGTCACGAATAAACTATCACTCATTTTTTTCTGCAACAATGCTGTTCGACCATGTCTCATATAGCGAATAATCCAGTCAGCCGCTTCTTCTCCCATAGGTACTAATCGTGTTTTACTCCCTTTACCTGTGACACGTACCACACCATCTTGTGTACTGACCTCACTCACTTTGATATTAACCAGCTCAGACACACGCAATCCGCTGGCATACAGCAACTCTAACATCGCACGATCGCGCAACCCGATAGGGTGATTGCTATTAGGTGCGTTCAACAAATCTTCTACCTCTTGCTCGTTCAAGCTTTTAGGCAAGCTACGCGGCAGTTTTGGTGACTCTATCTGCAGGCTGGGATCTATTTCGACTAAATTCTCACGTAAACAATAGCGATAAAAGCGACGCATACTCGCAATGAGACGGCCAATACTACGCGGTTTACTGAGTGGAAATTTGACAGCTAAATACTGTTGGATATGCGCCTGATTCGCTGCTAGCAAATCGCTTTGTTGCTGTTGTAGCCAACCTGCAAATTGTGCTAAATCAGCACGATAACTTTCCAATGTATTTTTTGACAAACCATCTTCTAGCCACAGATGGTCAATAAAAACATCTAGTTGCTGCATATCTTGTGAAGTGCTTACAACAGTCAAAGATTTACTCCTTCATGTTTAAGCAGTGCCGTTTTAATTAGCTTTCCTTGTGGGTGTCCACACATAAAGCCACCTAAACCACTTTTAGCGAGAACGCGATGACATGGTATCAATAAAGGCAAATGATTAGCGCCACAAGCGTTAGCAACCGCGCGTGCGCCAGAGCCAAGTTGTTGCGCGAGTGCTTGATAGGTCAATACTTGTCCGACTGGAATCGCAGCAATAGCTTGCCAAACACGTTGCTGATAAGGTGTGCCATGCAGTCTGAGTGGCAGATCAAACACATAAGCGGCACTATTAAAATACGCATTGATTTGCTCAGCAATTTGTCTAGCTAACGGGTGCGTTGCTGATTGAGGCGTGTATTCCCCAAACAATAATTCAGTTGAGACTTGATCTTGATGAATAGCAACGCCAACGGCGCCAAAAGGCGCTTCAATCACAGCATCAAATTGCAACGAGTGGGTAGATACTTGCATAGACAAATTAAACTGGAAATAAGTAGGTTTCGCAACTAGATAAATAACAAAAAAGCCTCAAAACTTGACTTAGTTTTGAGGCTTTTGATTTACATCAACGATTTAATCTGCTGATGAATCTGTTGCGACTTCTCTATCTCTTAATACTAGTTTTTCTTTAATACGAGCAGAACGACCTGAACGCTCACGCAAGTAGTAAAGTTTTGCGCGGCGAACATCACCACGGCGTTTCACTTCGATACTAGCAATTAACGGTGAATACATTTGGAATGTACGCTCAACGCCTTCGCCTGAAGAGATTTTACGTACGATAAATGATGAGTTAAGGCCACGGTTACGTTTTGCAATGACAACGCCCTCAAAAGCCTGCACACGTTTACGAGTGCCCTCAACCACGTTCACACCAACAACTAATGTGTCACCTGGTGCAAAAGCTGGAATATTTTTGCCTAGACGGGCAATTTCTTCCTCTTCTAACATTTTAATAATATCTGCCACTTTGTGCTCCTTTTAATTATGAAGATGCTTGTTCCTGCTCTATTTCTTTGAGCAGCCGAGCTTCCTCTTTCGTCAACGACCTTGCGGCCAATAAATCCGGGCGTTTTGCCCTTGTTAGCGCTAGCGATTGCTTTAACCGCCATTGCCTAATCTTTTCGTGATTACCTGATAACAACACATCAGGTACCGTTTCATTCTTATACACTTCTGGTCGCGTGTAATGCTGACAATCTAGCAAACCATTTACAAACGAATCTTGCTCTGCCGATGCCGCGTCACCTAATACACCAGGCAACAATCGAATCATCGCATCCATCAACACCATAGCGGGCAACTCACCACCACTTAATACATAATCACCAATTGATATTTCTTCATCAACATGCGCATCTAATAAGCGCTGATCAATGCCTTCATACCGACTTGTTAACAAAACTAAGCTATCTAACTGGCTCAGTTCTAACACTTTTTGGTGCGTTAATGCTTTTCCACTCGGTGATAAGTGAATCACTCTAGGCTGCAAACCTTGTTCACTTTGTTTCTGCTTTACTGCTGTTATTGCTTTTTCTAGCGGCTCCGCCAACATCACCATGCCAGGGCCACCGCCATACGGTCTATCATCAACCGTTTTATGATTATCAGTCGTGAAATCTCGTGGATTCCAACACCTTAAATCAACAAGCTTATTCTCAAATGCACGGGCTGTTATACCATGTGCTGTTATCGCCTCAAACGTTTCTGGGAACAAGGTAATAACATCAACAATCATCTGTTTAACACTATTAACTTAACAGTTAATAGTCTTCATCCCAATCAACCAACATCGTTTGCTGCGCAATATCTACTTTAATGACTGTGTGCTCTGCAAATGGAATCAATCTCTCCACCTCACCTTGGACAACAATCACATCATTGGCGCCAGTTTCAAACACATCAACAATCTTGCCAAACGCGATGCCTTGCTGATTAGTCACTGCTAATCCGATTAAATCAGACCAGTAAAACCCATCTTCATCGTCTAGCTCTGGCAAAGCATCTCTTGGCACCGCAATTTGCATCCCTTTGCAAGCAAAGGCAGCATCTCTATCGTTAACACCTTCAAGTTTCACCACCAGCACATCGTTGTGTACTTTGCCAGACATTAGTTTCATCTGCTTCCAGTTACCGTCCTTGCCAATTTGCCAAGTTTGATAGTCTAACAAGCCATCTAATGCCTCAGTATCAGGTAATACTTTTACCCAGCCTTGAACGCCATACGGGGCGACAATGCGCCCCATGATAACCAAGCTTTCTGCTTCCGTTTTCATTGAAAACGGCTTAAGCCTTACTCAGCTTTAGGTTCTTCTGTTGCTTCAGCAGCAGCTTCTTCAGCTGGCGCTTCTTCAACAGCTGGTGCTGCTTCGGCCGCAGCAGCAGCTTGTTTTTCTGCTTCTGCTTTAGCATCGGCTTCTGCCTTAGCTTCAGCTTCTGCTGCATCCGCAGCAGCTTTTGCTTTAGCTGCTTCGGCTGCCGCTACCTTTGCCTTTGCCGCGTCTGCTTTAGCTTCATCTTTTGCTTTTGCTTTTGCCATGCCTTCAGGGCCTGTTGAGTGCAATTTAACCAAGCGCTTAACAGTGTCAGAAAGCTGAGCACCTACACCAGTCCAATAATCAACACGCGCTTGATCAACACGCAACGCTTCAGCCGCACCGCTCGCAGATGGATTATAGAAGCCAACGCGTTCGATAAAACGACCATCACGACGATTGCGAGAATCAGCCACAACTAAATTGAAAAATGGGGTCTTTTTAGAGCCACCACGTGATAAACGAATAACAACCATATATATTCTCTTATTAAATAAATTTTCTGCAGAAAGGCGCGGATTATACGTTACTTTAATTCAGATAGCAAAGAATAATTAAAATCCACTTTGTACAAAACCACGTTTTATATTGTTTAAAAAACAGTGCTTAAATCTAAGCTTAGTGTCTATAAGCTGTTGGATCAGTAATGCCTGCTTTAATAAATCCTTCTTTTCTCAATCGACAAGAGTCACAGACACCACAAGCACGCCCCATTGCATCTGCTTGATAACAAGAAACCGTCATGCCGTAATCTACGCCTAACAATGTTCCTTCAGCAATAATTTCAGCCTTAGACATGTCAATCAGTGGCGCGTGTACCGTTATTTGCTGTCCTTCAACGGCGCTTTTGGTGGCTAAATTAGCCATTTGCTGGAATGCTTTTACATATTCCTCACGACAATCTGGATAACCAGAATAATCTAATGCATTGACACCAATAAAAATATCTTGCGCACCTAGCACTTCTGCCCAAGCCAAACTCAACGATAACATAATCGTGTTACGTGCAGGTACATAGGTTACAGGGATACCTTCCGACGCATGTTCTGGCACATCAATTTGATTATCGGTGAGCGCTGAACCGCCAAATAAACTCAAATCAAGCTGAGCTGTCTTGTGTTCAACTGCCCCCAAACTGATAGCAATTTGTTTTGCTGCTTGCAATTCTGCAATATGGCGCTGATGATAATCCAGACTTAAGCAATAGCATTCAAAACCTCGCGATTTTGCGATGGCTAAGCAAGTTGCAGAATCTAATCCACCCGATAAGAGCACGACTGCTTTTTTATTCATGGCTACACACTTTACCTTATAACAATAGCAGCATTACACGCCAGGTTTTTCACCCCACAAAATTTTGTGTAGTTGCATCTGCACCCGCACAGGCAACTGATCCGCCAATACCCATTCCGCCAAATCTGTAGGATTTAGCTCACTATAACTAGGCGAAAATAAAATAGGGCATTTATCTACCAAATTTAATTCACTCATTTTTTGTTTTGCCCAGTCATAATCATCACGTCCGCATAAGACAAACTTAATCTCATCTTTCGCTTTGATCGCATCTAAGTTACGCCAAAGCATATTTTTGTCTTCGTTAGATCCTGGCGTCTTTATATCTAAAATAACAGAAACCCTCGGATCAACAGGCGCAATATCCATTGCGCCTCCCGTTTCTAGTGAAACATCAAAACCTGCATCGCACAAGCTGTTCAACAAAAGATAACTCTCTTTTTGTGCCAGTGGCTCTCCACCAGTCACAGTGACATATTGCGTACCAAAAGATTGTACCCGACTTAAAATTGTCGCAATCTCCATATTGCTGCCACCGGAGAAAGCATACTCAGTATCACAATAAGTACATCGCATTGGGCAACCTGTTAGCCGCACAAAAACGGTAGGTAATCCAATACGTGAGCTTTCACCTTGTAGTGAATAAAATATTTCGTAGACTTTTAACGACATGCAAATAGTTTCATCTTCAAATTAATGCTTAATAAAAAACGCCAACAGCAATGTTGGCGTTATTTTAAAGCAAAAAAGCTTAACTCACTATTGACCATCCGCTTTAATCGACTCCAACACTTTCAAACGAGCCTGTGCATTTGGTGTAACAGCTGCAGTTGGGTATTTTGCAATCAAATTGCGCAACACTTTTTTTGCATTGTTGATTTGCCCTAGCTGTATTTGACTGTTGGCAATACTGTACATTGCATTAGGCGCTTTTGCACTATTCGGATAAATCGATAGCAACTTTTGTTGGCTCGCCATGGAAGCTTGATAGTTTTTTAATGCAAATTGAGAGTAACCCAAGCCATAGAGTGCATCTGGTGAATATTTACTATCTGGATATTGGGTAATAAAGACATCAAAAGCCTCATATGCTTCCTTGTGCTTATTTTCTTGACTTAAGTTATAAGCATTCTTGTAGGCTTTATAGATTTCAGCATCAGCATTAACTGTCTGCCCTGAAATTTCAGCATTGTCATCAAGGCCTGTCAGCGGCGCGCCACTCTCTAATTTCCGAATACGCGCATCTGTATCAGCATACAAATCTTTTTGCCTCCGCTCGGCCATTGCTAGCGCATGATTCGCAACCTCCAATGTGCCTCGCAGTTCAGCAATCTCCTGCTTAAGCAACTCAATTTCATTTTGCATATTCAGCAGGCCTTGAGTTTGCACACCCAAGCGCTTGTTTAAATCTTCAATTTCAGCAGCTTGCATCTCGTGATTAGCCAGAGATTTTGCTTCAACATCTAATATTTTTTTTCGTGCTTCGGTATCATCAAACAGTGCAGCTTGCGCATTAACAAATAATGCGCATAAGCTTATTGCAAGACTTGCTTGCAGTTTATCCATCGCTTGGCCCGTTATTCGTTTGGATAGACGATTTCTACACGGCGATCGGCTTGATAACAAGCATCATCAGTACAAGCTGGATTCGCATTCTCTTCGCCGTAGCTAATCGTTTCAATTTGACTGTCTGGCACGCCAAGCAAATTAAGTGCCGTTTTAACAGAAACCGAACGACGCTGACCTAAAGCCAAGTTGTACTCACGTGTACCGCGCTCATCAGCATTGCCTTGCAGTGTTACTTTTGCATTACTATTTGCCTGCAAATATTTAGCATGCGCTTCGATATTGGGACGGAATTCAACTCGTATTGCGTCACTGTCAAAATCAAAGTAAATATTGCGTTTTGATAGAATATTGTTTGGGTCATTTAACTCATTCATGCTGGCGTCAGAACTTGCACTATCGATGACTGCTCCTTTCACATCTGAGCTATCGCTTGTTGATGCTGATGTGCTTTGATCTTCGACAGCAGCATCGTCTTTCATTGGTGTGCTTTTACAAGCAACCAAGAACATTGAAATAGCAAGCGCCATTAATAATTTAGAGTGGATTTTTGTTGCATTTTTCATACTTTTCTCCTTTTTCGTTACGGTTTTTCTAAACAAATTATATTGCATTTACTCAATAAAAAAAATTATTTGAGCATTGGACCCCATGCTGACTCACGAACATCACCCCGCGCTTCGCTAAGGCTTTGACGTACTTTACCATCAAATGACACGGATGCCAAAGAACCCTTTGCGCCGACTTTTGTTGCATATAGAATAACGCGCCCGTTGGGCGAGAAGCTAGGCGACTCATCGAGATTGCCATCACTTAGCAATTGCACTTGCCCATTCGTTAAATCTTGCATGGCAACCCTAAAGCGCCCTCCGTCATTACGGATATAAAGCAGCTTACTACCATCTGGCGCAAAACGTGGACTAACATTATAAGCGCCCTCAAATGTCACGCGACTCACTTCACCGCTACCGCTAACACTTGTTTTGTATATTTGTGGCTTTCCACCACGATCTGAAGTAAAGTAAATCCACTTACCATCAGGCGAAAATACTGGCTCAGTATCAATGCCTCGACTTTTTGTTATTCTTTGCAGATCACCTCCGCTAGCATTAATCGTATAGATTTGCGAGTTGGCGCCATAAGTCAACACAATCGCTAATCTCTTACCATCTGGCGACCACGCAGGTGCACTATTATTACCCTTGTAATTAGCAACAATTTTACGGTCACCAGTTGCTAATGTGTGTATAAAAACAATCGGCTTCTTTTTTTCAAAAGACACATAAGCCATTTTCGACCCGTCTGGCGACCATGCGGGAGAAATCACCGGCTCATTTGAGTTAACTAAGGCCTGTGCGTTGTAGCCATCTGAGTCAGCAACATAGAGAAAATGCCGCTCACCTAACTTCTTAACATAGGCAATTCGACTCGCAAAGGCACCAGGATGACCTGTTAATTTCTCATAAATCACATCTGCTATTTTGTGTGCAGTCATGCGTGCATATTTGGCTTGAAGCTGAAAATCCATATCGACTAATGGTTGTTGTTTTAGCACATCTGCCAATTGAAATGAAACATTCAAACGACCATCAGATAACGCTGTAACATTACCCACAACAATGGCTTGCGCTTGTAGCGCCGCCCATTCTGGATATTGAATTTGTGCGGCATTAGTAGGCAAGTTTGGCATACCATTGATGTTAAGCGGTCTAAATAAGCCACTCCGATACAAATCATCGCTAATAATCTTCGCCATGTCTTCTTTAATACTTTTGCCATTGCCAAATGGCACCACTGCAATTGGAGTTTGCTGCGCGCCACCACCTGTAATTTCGATATCAAGTGCGGCTTTGGCTGTCATACTGCAAAAGGCAATCACCACAACAATGATCCATCTCATCATATACATAAATGTCGCTATCTATTCCAAATTAAAGTTACTGAGTTTACCAAAGTCCACGCCTGTCATTGTAATTAAGCTGTTGCAGCTTGCAAGCTTTAATTAAGGTAGCATGGCATTGGGTTTAAATTTTAAATTTAAGTTTCTAAACTGACTGAACGCGTCAGGATCTGTCGGCAACGGAAATGGTTCTGATGCGATGATTGCGCGCTCAACTGCACTATCGCATGCCGGATTACCGCTTGATTTTGTTAATATAGGAGAGCTAATGAACTCGCCATTAGGCATTAAACTGACTTTAAAAGTGAGCTCAGGATTGCCATCTCCGCATAGCGCTCGATTCACATTGCCACGTATTTTTGCTTGAATCTTAGCCATGTACTCATTTACTAATCCTTGATTCGCAGCTAGGGTTGGCTTACTGATTTCCCCACGCATTTCAGCTTGTAATTGTTTAAGTGCATCATTATTTTCTTTTTGGTTTATATCCGTTTCTTTTAAGAGCTCTTTTTGCAACTCTGCAATTTGATGTTTTCGCTCCGCTTCTTCTTTTTTCTTTTGTTCTGCCAGTTTTTCTGCTTCTTTCTTTTTCTTCTCTAAAGCAATATCCACTTCTGGCTTAGATTCCTCAACTTTAGGTTCTTCAATGGTTGGCTTGTCCACTTTCGGTGAATCAACTGGCTTTGGTTCAGGCTTTGGTTCAAGTTTTGGTTCAATTTTTGGTATTGGTTTGGGCATCACCTTTGGCTTTGGTATATTACTGATATTGGGCAATACATCCCACAACTCAACCTCGCTCACAGCAACAACCGTGTGTGCCGCTTTCCAATTAAATGAAAAGATTAAGGCGCCTAACAAGATGACATGCACCAGTAGCGCTAGCCAGCCAGCTTTCCAAGCAATTGCGGATTCGTGAGTTCTAAACATAAACAATCAATATCAGCGTGAGGTTAATAGCAAGCCGACCTTTTCAATATTTGCTTGTTTCAGTAAATCCATCACCTTCACCATATCTCCATATGCAGTCTTCTCATCTGCAGCTACCACAACTGAACGTGACTCTTCATCAAGTTGAGACTTCACCTGAGCCAGCATTTGATCGAGAGGCAATGCCTTCCCATCTATTTCTGTATCGCCATTTTTTTTAACTGTCACCACTATTGGCGCCGCCATTTGTTGCAAACTTTGCCCAACAGAGGGCAAGTCAACGACGCCCGGATTAGTCATTGGCGCGGTCACCATAAAAATAACCAGCAATACCAATGTCACATCAATATAAGGCACAACATTGATTTGGTTCATCATGCGACGTTTACGTGTTCTTGCCATTCAATACTCCTTTTGCTGAACAATCCTGTTTAAGCACGACGCTGCAAAATATTGGTAAACTCTTCGATAAAGCTTTCATAGCGCACTGCAAGCCTATCAACACTGGCTGCGTAACGGTTGTAAGCGATTACAGCAGGAATCGCGGCAAATAAACCAATAGCTGTTGCAATGAGCGCTTCTGCAATGCCTGGGGCAACTTGGCTCAATGTCGCTTGCGCCACATTAGATAAACCACGGAACGAATTCATAATGCCCCAAACGGTACCAAACAAACCGATATACGGGCTAACCGATGCAACAGAAGCAAGGAAAGGCAAGTGCGCATCCAAATTATCCATTTCACGGTTAAAGGTGGCACGCATTGCGCGTCTTGCACCCTCTACAATATCGGCAGACTCTTGGTCGCCATCATTTTTATGTTTTCTAAATTCGTCATAGCCAGCTTCAAATATATTGGCCATGCCTTGTAACTTGCCGCGACGTTTATTAGCAGTCACCGCTTCATAGAATGCATCTAAATTGCCCCCCATCCAAAAAGTAGATTCGAAATCGTCGGCATCTCTTTCCGCATCTTTAATGGTGAACAGTTTCAGAAAAATATACCACCATGATAAAAGAGAGGTAACTAACAAAATAAGCATCACGATTTGTACGGGTAAACTAGCACCAGTGATTAAAGTGATTAATGACATGTCATTTACTGCATTCATATTGACTCCATACTGCGTTTTATTGAGGCGGGAATCCCCGTTGGTTTATAAGTTGTGGCATTCACGCAGGCAATCTTAACCTGCGCTTGAATGATCGTTTCTTGTTCTCTTAAAATGATTTGGCTACATTCAAAGCTGCTTAATTTTAAATGACTTAATTGCGTATCAACTGACAGTAAGTCATCAAATCGTGCAGACCTTTTAAATTGTATTTGCATACTATGTACAACAAATAATATCTCTAAAGAGGCTCTTAATGCTGCTTGTTCAAAGCCTAATGAGCGCAACCATTCTGTACGGGCGCGTTCCATAAAGTTTAAATATTGGCTGTGATACACCACGCCACCTGCATCGGTATCTTCATAATAAACGCGAATAGGCCAACGAAAGGCTGGTGAATTAATCATACAAAATAATCATGACTGCTGCCAAAGCTCGCCATTAGCTAAATGACTGGGCACTGCCAACCCAAAATGTTGATAGGCCAAACTGGTTGCTACTCGGCCACGCGGTGTACGCATTAAATAGCCTTGTTGAATCAAATAAGGCTCCAATACATCCTCAATCGTATCCCGCTCTTCTCCAATGGCTGCCGCTAAGTTATCCAAGCCAACTGGGCCGCCACCAAACTTTTCTAACACGGTTTGCAATAACTTTCTATCCATGACATCAAAGCCTAGCTTATCCACATCCAGCATTTGCAAAGCAGCATCTGCAATTTCAGCACTGACCACGCCATCTGATTTGACTTGTGCATAATCTCTCACGCGTCTTAACAAACGATTGGCAATGCGCGGCGTGCCTCTTGAGCGCTTGGCAATCTCGGCGGCACCTGTATCTGTCATCTTCAACTCCAACAAGCCTGCGCTACGCGAAACAATGCGACCTAACTCTTGGATAGTATAAAACTCTAATCGTGACACAATGCCGAATCGATCGCGCAATGGATTGGTGAGCATGCCTGCTCGTGTGGTGGCGCCAACTAAGGTAAATGGCGCCAAGTCTAAGCGCACAGAACGGGCAGCAGGCCCTTCGCCTATCATAATATCTAGCCGATAATCTTCCATTGCTGGATATAAAATTTCTTCGACTACGGGAGATAAGCGATGACTTTCATC
>CBFHHI010000022.1:0-28133 GCA_965655675.1 Methylophilaceae bacterium
TTGCGGACTACAATCACCAAATACATCCTTAATACCTACCGCTTCAGCAACGCGCCGCACCGAAGCCAACTTGTCACCAGATAATACTGCAACTTGTAGACCATGTTCTGTGACATGACGCACACAAGATGCCGCGCTTGGTTTAATTGATTCAACTATTGCGAAACTGGCTAACCAGCCCTTATCGGACACTAAATGCACCATAGAGCTCTCGCTGTCCGCAATCTCAGTGGCCGTTAAATCACAAAATTTTGTGCTCCCTAACTTTAGATTTCCCAACGCTGAGTTTGCCGTTAAGCCCGCTCCAGATACTTCTTGCACCCCGCTGACTAACTGCGTGTTGTTAGTCTCCGCATTTTTTGCTGCCGCTACTAACGCGCGTGAAACTGGATGTAATGAATGCCGTGCCATAGCGGCAGCTATTTGCAATGCTTCTGTTTCAGTCAACAGACTATTAACTGAAATATTGCCCACTATCATTTTATCTAATGTTAGGGTGCCCGTTTTATCAAACACAATGGTATCGATATTGGTTAATGCCTCCAACGCCTGCATTTTACGCACTAAGACACCAGTGCGTGCTAACTTGCCAGACACGGTCAGCATTGCTGCGGGCGTTGCCAAAGAGAGTGCACAAGGACAGGTTACAATCAATACCGCTACCGCCGTCATTAAGGCACGACTTTGATCGACTTGCCATAAATAGAGCGCGGTGCCTGCCGCCGCCAACAATACCAACAACAAAAATGGTTGCGCAATACGATCAGCCAATATGGCTAATCTGGGCTTATCTACTGACGCGCGCTCCATCAGTGCAACTATTTGCGCATAACGCGTACTTTCTCCAATGCGCTTAATGAGCACTTGTACAGCTGAACTTAAATTATGACGTCCTGCAATCACTTCAGCGCCCAAGGCTTTGGACACAGGTTTTGACTCGCCTGTTAGCAAGGATTCATCCGCTTTGGTTTCTCCTAAAGTAATGGTGCCATCTGCTGGAAACGCTTCACCAGGTAACACGCGCACTTCATCACCTACCATCAAACGCCTCACCGCCACACGTTCAAACTGGCCTTCATTATTACGCCGTTCGATGCTACTGGGTAAGCGCCGCATCAATACATCCAATGCACCTGCGGTTTTATTACGCATGCGCAGCTCTATCCAGCGACCAGTGAGCAGGAAAAACACTAACATGGTTAACGAATCAAAATAGACTTCCGAGCCCCACCATCCGTTTGGCTCAAAGGTTGCAGCAGAGCTCACCAAAAATGCAATCAAAATCCCCAGCGACACTGGAAAATCCATACTAATTTGACGCTGTTTGATATCGGTTAGCGCGCTTTTAAAGAATGGGCCGCTAGAAAACAGCATGACAGGCAAGGTTAAGACCCAAGACGCCCAGCGCATCAAATTAAGCGTGTCTTGTGTCATCTCACCAGGCGTCGCGTAATAGGCTGGCATGGTATACATCATGACTTGCAACATACAAAAACCAGCTACCAGCAAACGCCAAAGCATCAAACGCTGACTTTTACGTCTATCATCACGCACCAGCGCATCGGCTGCTGGTAAGGCGCGATAACCTGCTTTATTAATCGCCCCAATCCATATTGAAGGCTTTGTATGCGCTGACGACCACAGTAAACGTGCACGTCCACTGGTTGCATTGACCTCCGCACTCACAATCCCTGGCAATGCTTTAACTGTTTTTTCTATATTCAGCGCACAAGAGGCGCAATGCATGCCCTCCACTGCCAAATGTGATTCCCACGTATGCTCAGCATTTGCTACCTTGGTGCTAAAACTAGACCATTCATCTGGCTCATCTAAGGCCAATAAAACACTATCAGCGTCACTTTTGGCATCACTGATTTCATTTGATTTGCTGAATGTAGCTGTTTGGATATCCATGATTATATTGAGTATTGATAAGCCGCTATAGTTCGCAGATTTAACATAATAAAATATAGCCCAGTTTCTGATTTTGATTCATGTCAAATACACGCATTAATTTATCTCTGTTTTCGAGATTATCTCACATACGCTTGTATGCGATGCCACATGACAAATCTTTTTGAAGGCAGGCACATTCAGAGCGCTATGCCCCACCAAACCGCCATCAATATCTGGTAAAGGCAAGATACTGCAAGCATTGTCAGGCGTCAAACTACCACCATAAATAATCCTTAGTTTTTCTGCAAAGTAAACGTCATATTGCTTGATTAATCCTCTAATGAATGCGTGAATTTCTTGTATGTGATTTGGTTCAGCAGGATAACCTGTGCCTATTGCCCACACAGGCTCATAGGCAATCACTAAGTTAATTGCTTTTGCATGTCTTAACGTTCTATCATCTAAATCAAATAGCGCTAACACTTGCGCTTCAATTATTTGTTTCGTTTGTCCCGCCGCATGCTCTTGTAGCGTTTCTCCGACACAATAAATAGGTGTTATTGCAGCATCAACCGCTCTTTTAATTCTAATGACCGCCGTTTGGTTGCTTTCATAACTATATGTGCGTCGCTCCGAATGTCCCACAATCACATATGAACAACCAAAATCTGCAATCATATTGGCCGATACAGAAGCAGTATAAGCACCAGTCAAAAACTGACTCACATTCTGCGCACCCCACGCGATACGCGTATCAGCCAATATTTTTTGCGCTTGGAACAAATAGGGATAGGGTAAGCAAATGCCACAATCTACATTGTCCAGCTGTGTTAATTCGGTCGCCAGTGCCAATAAGAGCGTTTCATTTTCTACCAAATTACCATGCAATTTCCAGTTTCCAACCATCAGCTGCTTACGCATTTCCATGCTTACCATACGCCTTCATGAGTAGTTGCTTTAAAAGGTAATCGCATGATGCAGTTGAGCATATTGATGCGCCATTGCTTCAATTGGAATCGCCTTGATTTTACTGGCATGCCCAGCACTACCAAATGCTTCAAATCGATCCTGAGCCACTTGCTGAGCGGCCAATGTTGCCGCTTTAAAGTATTGTCTTGGGTCAAACACTGCTGGGTGTTCTCCCATAAATTGTCGAATAGCAGCCGTCATCGCCAATCGAATATCCGTATCAATATTCACTTTACGCACACCATGTTTAATGCCTTCAACAATTTGTGCAATGGGAACACCATAGGTTTCTTTAATATCGCCGCCGTAATGACGAATGGTTGCCAAACAGTCCTGAGAGACACTAGATGCGCCATGCATAACCAAATGGGTATTGGGTAAACGCTCATGAATCGCTTTTAATCTAGCAATGGATAACACGTCATCAGTTGGTGGTCGGCTAAATTTATAGGCTCCATGACTGGTACCAATTGCAATGGCTAAAGCATCAACATGCGTTTCGTTTACAAACGCCACCGCTTCGTCTGGGCTAGTTAGTAATTGTTCTCGGCCCAGCAGACCAGCAGCACCAATGCCATCTTCTTCAGCAGCTTCTCCCGTCTCTAACGAACCCAAACAACCCAGTTCACCTTCTACAGAAATACCAACAGCATGCGCTAACGCAGTTACCCGCTTTGTCACTTCAACGTTATAACGATAACTAGCTGGTGTTTTCCCATCCTCTTTCAGAGAGCCATCCATCATGACACTGGAAAAACCACTCCGAATCGCTGTTAAACAAACCGTAGCAGAAACACCATGATCTTGATGCATACAGATCGGTAAATGCGGATACTGCTCAATTGCCGCCGCAATCATTTTGCGTAAAAATACTTCACCAGCATAATCACGCGCACCCACGGTAGCTTGTAAAATGACCGGGCTATCAACAGCATTTGCCGCAAATAAAATAGCGTGTATTTGCTCCATATTATTCACATTGAACGCGGGCAAACCATAATCATGTTCCGCGGCATGATCAAGCAACTGTCTTAATGTGATTAATGCCATAACCTAAACTCCTTCATACAGATTCATACTGATGCAATCGGCTCTGCTACTCAGCGCGCTATACTTGCTCGGCATCATCAAATAGCTTGTGATAGTGCTCAATGACATTCACTTCCGCACTCGAACCCAACATAACGGGCACACGCTGATGAATATCAGTGGGCGTTATATCCAACAGGCGTTGCCGACCAGTGGAACTTGCCCCGCCAGCCTGTTCGACAATAAAGCTCATGGGATTCGCTTCATAAAGTAACCTTAAGCGCCCTGCTTTTACTGGCAATTTGTTATCTTTTGGATATAAATAAATCCCTCCACGCATTAAAATGCGATGCACATCTGCAACCATACTGGCAACCCAGCGCATATTAAAATCTTGCAATCGCAAGCCATCTTTTCCCGCTTTACACTCCGCAATATAACGTTGCACTGGTGGCTCCCAAAATCGCTCATTACTGGCATTAATACTAAACTCAACTGCCGTTTTTGGTATGCGTATATCAGGATGGGTTAATCGATAACGATGCGTATTGCTATCTAATGTATAGCCATGCGTACCTTGCCCAACAGTAAGCACTAACATACATTTTGGGCCATATAAAGCATAGCCAGCTGCTACTTGCCTATTGCCTTTTTGCAAATAATTAACCGCGCTTATTGGCCGACTATCGGGTGCGTTTACAATTGAAAATATTGATCCAATGCAACCATTTACCTCAATATTTGATGATCCGTCTAGCGGGTCAAAGTAAACTAAAAATGGCGCATCATTACTATCTGTACACAACTCCACTGCCTCATCAATCTCTTCTGAAACAACACCTGCTACCAATTGCGTCGCTCTCAGCGCCTCAATAAAGATGGCATTGCTCAACACATCTAATTGCATTTGCGTTTCACCTTGCACATTTTGACTAGCTAGCTTAGTGGTCACTTCAGCTGTTCCACCTTTTGCAACCAATGCAGCAATATCGATAGTTGCCGTTGCTACGGCATCCAGCAGGCGTGCCAAACGGTCATCATTTGATTGCGCTAAGGTTTGCGCAGAGACATGCTGAAACAAGCTGATATTGGAAGTACTCATCTTTTAATCCATCATTGATGACTGACATCAGAACAAGGAAGCTTAACAATATAGTGATTAATCATCTTATTGTATACTATAATATTTTATCGATTTATATTAAGTTTTACTTAACATGAAAAACATCACACTGCGCCAAATCAGAATTTTTCTTAGTGCTGCGCATTACTTAAATTTTTCAAACACTGCCAAAGCACTCCACATTACATCCCCAGCAGTGTCACTACAAATGAAAGAGATGGAAAATGATATTGGGGTGAAGTTATTTAACAGAGACAATAAAAAAATCAGCCTAACCTCAGCTGGCGAATACTTTCTGGTTTATGCAAAGCGCATTGTCAGCACCCTACATGAAGCAGAATTAATCATGGGTACCTTACAAGGCACTGCATTTAGCACGCTTAAAATTGGTTTAGTCAGTACCGCCCAACACTTTTTACCGCATCTTCTGGCAGCATTTAAAGCAGACTACCCCACTGTTCAAATTCGTATTGAGGTACGCAACCGTCAACAGCTGATTCAATTATTAAAAGAGGGTGATATTGATGTGGCCATCATGGGCAGGCCACCTAAAGAAATCAATAACGACCTGGCGCCAATTGCAATACACCCCCATGGATTTGTCGCCAGCCCTCAACATCCGCTCGCATTACAAAGCAAGGTGAGTGCAACCACCTTAAACACTTGCGAACTCATCTCAAGAGAGCAAGGTTCTGGTACGCGCTTTATCATGGAAAAATTCTTATCTGAACATAATATTTCGCCATTAATCAGCATGGAAATGTCCAGTAATGAGACTATTAAACTGGCAGTAACAGCCAATTTAGGTATTTCTTTTATGTCACTACATACGGTTGCGGAAGAAATTAGGACAAAAAAAATTATCGTCTTAGAGATAGAAGATACACCTGTCATTCGTGCTTGGCACGTGGTGTCACTGAACAATCGACTTACTTCAGCAATGGCGAAACAGTTTCAACACTTTATGCAAAATAGAGGAGGAGACATCATTACTCAATTTGGAGCTAACACAACGCAAATAGCCTGAATATCGCTGGGTTTTTTGATAGACAAGAAATCCAAATCACCCACAAACGCGATGAATAGAGCTTACATTTAACTGGCATCCGTTGGTGGCGTCACTTCTTGAGCGCGAATATTTTGCACCACTGGCTTTTGCAAAATCATGGTATTCGGGTAAGAAATCAGCTGGCCTTCTCTTTTAATCAACACATGAAAAAGTGAGATTTCCTCAATCACACCACTAATATCCGCCTCTTTATCAAGCACGGTAATGTAATCGCCAACGCGATAAGGAAAGCCAAAAAAGATAATCAAGCTGGCGGTGATATTACTGAGTATCGACCACTGCGCAAACAATGCCACACCTAATACTGCAAAAATAGACGAAACAAAAATCAGCACTTGCGAATATTCGATACTCAAAAACATCACCAATATGGCTGAGTAAATAAACAGCAAAGCGATATGAATCGTCTTTTTAATATATTTCATGCGATAAATACTGACCGATTTGCCAAAGCCAGACTTGTCGACCAAGACGGTTGATAGCTTTAAGCTAATCAGTAACGCGATAATAATGCTTATTACAATCATTAATTTCATCATGGTTCTACCTCTATTTAGCTAATTATTTAATGATGACACATTAAACGTCCATGCCACCATTCGGCTTTGTTTTTGACCTTGTTGCATGTCGATTGTTTTCACCTGTTGCGCGCCTACTGTTTGCAATGCACGATACACACTAGGCAAGTTTGCCGCTTTAGAAACCAATGTGGTAAACCACTGACATTGTGTTGCAAATTGCTTGCTTTCCTTAATCATCGCCAGCACAAACGCCTCTTCACCGCCTTCACAAACCAACTCATTGCTTTGTCCGCCAAAGTTCAATGCAGATCGACCACTCTTACCAAGACCTCGCCATTTACGTTGCGTTCCCGCTTGTGCTTCGGCTAAAGAAGCATGAAAAGGTGGATTGCACATGGTGAAAATAAAACGCTCACCTTTTTTAATCATGCCGCAAAAAAAGTGGTTTTTATTGTCTTGTAATCGCAGCTCAATCTTGTCATTTAAGCTATTGGCATCAACAATCTGTTGTGCATTCTTAATCGCATTCGCATCAATATCCGCTCCTACAAACTGCCAACCATAACTATATTGACCAATTAATGGATAAATCATATTAGCACCAGTGCCAATATCCAAGACACGAATAGATTGATTTTCAAGCGGATTTTCAGCTAACAAATCAGCCAGATAATGCACATAATCTGCGCGCCCTGGAATCGGCGGACAAAGATAATGCGGCGGAATATCCCAAACCGCAACATCATAATATTGCTTTAACAACGCTTGATTCAACGCCTTCACCGCTTGCGGATTAGCAAAATCGATGGATGCATCGCCAAATTTGTTTGGCTTCACAAATGATTTTAACGCCGGGTTTGCCGCTATCAACAACTCAAAATCATAACGATCGCGATGTTGATTACGTGGATGTAATGCAGTTTTTATTTGCGTCGGTTTCAAATCCAATTAAGCCTGCTGCGGCGTTCTCACTTTTTCATACGCCGCTAATAATTGTTGATGCATCTTGCTGCCTTCATAATTAGCGCCTAAATTATTCAGTCCAAAATATTGGGTTTCTTGACTAAATAAGCTCAGTGCTAGTTGTAGCGTTTCTTGGCCATACATCAACGCTAGATTAGATTCAAATAAAGCAATATCGCCGCTTTCGGTATCTTGGGCAATTTGCACAAGGTCGGCAATACAGCTATACACTTTCAATCGCGCCGTTGGTAAATCATTAATTTGCGCAATCCATTCGCAACCATCTAAAATTTCATCCACATCACCTGCTGCTATGGCGGCTAGCGTTTTCAGTTCACCAATACGTAAATCTTGCCATGGCGTATTGGCATCGGCACACAGACCAATCAAAATATAAACATGCAAATCATCTTGAAAATTAATATTCATCAAGATTTCCAGTAATTTTGCAGACTCTGCTTCTGTTAAATCCTGTATGCGTTGCGCATAAGGGCGCACTAGATTGCCAACGGTATTGTTTTGCCATTCGAGTTCTTCTACTGGATAAATCTCGCTCATACCGGGCACAAAGATGCGGCAGGAATACACATTCAAATGTTCAAAATCGGCAATATATAAATCATGTCCGCTATCCTGAATCTTATTCACGCTCCATTGATAATCTTCTTCCGTTGTGGTGCCAAAGTTCCAATCAACAAAATCATAATCGGGTGTACTGCGTAAAAATTCCCAGCTAATCACACCGCTAGAATCGACAAAATGGATTTCTAAATTTTGCGCATCGGCAATTTCTTCCATATCAAAACCTGGTTTCACAAAACCCGTTAAGCTATCTAAAGCACGGCCTTGAATTAACTCAGTCAGCGAACGCTCCAATGCCACTTCAAAACGCGGATGCGCGCCAAAACTAGCAAAACAACCTTGATCTTGAGGATGTAATAAAGTCACATTCATCACAGGATATTCGCCACCAAGCGATGCATCTTTCACCAAAATGCCATAACCTGCATCACGCAAACCCTTTATGCCTGCTGCTATACGTGGATAGCGAGCAATCACTTCTTCTGGTACATCTGGCAAACAAATGCCTTCGGCAATGATTCTATTTTTGATATTGCGCTCGAATATTTCCGCCAAGGCTTGCGTGCGTGCTTCTTTCATCGTATTGCCCGCGCTCATGCCATTGCTGACATAAATATTGCCAATTAAATTAACAGGAAACAACACTGTTTTGCCATCACGCAAACGGGTATAAGGAATGGTGCAAATGCCGCGCGCTTGGTTACCAGAGTTCAAATCAATCAATTGGCTGGCGGCAACGCTACCTTCTGGGTTATAAAATTGTTGTAATTCTGGCGTCAACATTTCAGATGGCCATACATCGCCTTTTAACGGAAACCACTGCTCGTTCGGATAATGTACCCAATCAGCATTGGCAATCGTTTCGCCTAAATAAAAATCGGTCCACAGATAATTGGTGCCTAAACGCTCAAAAAACTCACCCAAAGCACTGGCGCGCGCCGCAAGTTGTGATGCGCCTTTGCCGTTGGTAAATAAACGCGGACAATCGCGATTGGTAATATGCACCGACCAAATGCCTTCGACTTCATTGAGCCATGACTTTTCTTCGACATGAATATCCAACGCCGCTAACTTGGCTTGTAGGGTTGAAATAGAAGATTCTAAAGAGGCATCTTTACTGGGAATAAAAGTTTGATTTGGCGTGTTTGTCATGGCGTTATCATTAAAGTCATCAAAAACATCAGCATAGCATGCCAACGTTACCAATTATTATCACGCAAGCTAAACAACAGTGAAATTGTACTGGTCATGATTGCATAAAAAGGTAATCATTACAGTTATCACCATTTTGGTGAAGTTAACCATCGTTTAGGAGAAACACATGTCAACAGCACATACTTATAAGAAAATCGAACTCGTCGGCAGCTCAACCGTGGGCACCGATGATGCTATTCAAAATGCGATTGCCAAGGCAGCTAAAACCATCAAACATATGGATTGGTTTGAAGTGATAGAAACACGTGGTCATCTTGTGGATGGTAAAATTGCCCATTATCAAGTCACACTTAAAATAGGTTTTAGAATTGCAGATTAACGCCCTATGATTCACGGTTCTAGTGCGCTGCAAATTCCTGCATTATCCGATCAGGAGACGCAGGCGTGGATAGCCTCTTTATCAGACACATTCACGCCTACTGAAGTGGAATTGATTAATCAAGCTTGCCAATTGGCAAATTTGGCTTATAGCGACTATACAGAAAAAACGGGCGCTCCACTCATGCACCATGCCACTGGAACGGCCGCCATTCTGATCAGCCTAAATCTTGATGCAGAAGCCATAACTGCGGCTATTTTATATGCCACGCCTCGCCATATTGATAATTGGCAGGAAACACTTAAAAGCCGTTTTGGTTCATCTATTAGCAACATCGTTGCTGGTTTAATGCAGATAGAGCAAGTGCAAGCCTTTGGTGCGCTAGAGCCTGTTAACCAAAAAGACAAAGACGCCCAAAACCAGCAAGTGGAAAGCCTGCGCAAAATGCTATTGGCGATGGTGCAAGATATTCGCGTAGTCTTGATTAAATTAGCCGAACGCACACAAACCTTGCGCAGTCTTGCAACTGTGGATAGCGCCATGCAACAGCAAATTGCTAAAGAGATTCAAGGCGTGTATGCGCCGCTGGCTAATCGGCTGGGAGTTTGGCAATTAAAGTGGGAGCTGGAAGATCTGTCGTTGCGTTATTTAGAGCCACAATTATATAAACAAGTAGCCAAATCATTAGATGCACGTCGACTTGACCGCGAGCAATATATTCAGCATGTGGAGCAGCAGCTTAGACAACAACTGACCCAAGCAGGTATTAAAGCTGAGGTGACAGGTCGGCCTAAACATATCTACAGCATTATTAATAAAATGCGGCGTAAAAACCTTAATTTTGAGCAACTGTATGATGTGCGCGCTGTTCGCATTTTGGTCGATAATATTGAAGAATGTTATGCAGCGCTCAGCATTGTGCAAGCATTATGGCAACCGATTGCCAGTGAATTTGATGACTATATTGCCAAACCAAAAGGGAATAATTATCGCTCTTTGCATACCGCTGTGCATGGCCCTGAAAATTTAGCATTAGAAGTGCAAATTCGAACGCATGAAATGCATGCTTATTCCGAGCTTGGTGTGGCGGCACATTGGCGCTATAAAGAAGGTGGCAAAACCGATGCTGCACTCAACGAAAAAATTACTTTATTACGCCAAATATTAAGTTGGAATGAAGAATCAAAAGACAGCAGTGATTTGCTTGAACAATTTAACACTGAGCTGTTTCAAGAGAATATATATGTCTTTACGCCGCAAGGAAAAGTGATTGATTTACCGAAAGATTCAACCCCTGTTGATTTTGCGTATGCGTTGCATACGGATTTAGGCCATCGCACTCGAGGCGCCAAAGTGGATGGACATATCGTGCCTCTAAATTATAAATTGCAGAATGCACAACATGTAGAAATTCTGACGCATAAAATCGGTGTGCCAAGCCGCGATTGGTTGAGTCCAACTCTCGGTTATTTAAAAACCAATAGCGCGCGCGCAAAAGTGCGTTATTGGTTTAAACATCAACATGCCGAAGAACACATTTCTCAAGGTCGTACCAAATTAGATAAAGAGTTGCATCGTTCTGGTGTTGGTGCAATTAATCAAGAAAAAATTGCGCAAAAGTTACATTTTAATAAGCTTGATGATTGCTTAAATGCCATTGGGCGTGGCGATGTGAGCGAGCATCAAATCGCCAATGCGATTCAAGAGGTGGTCAATCCAAAACCGATTGAGAAAAATCCGCAGCAAATTGCACAAAAAACACTCGCCTCTACAGCACCAACGGAAGTCATTTTAGAAGGGGTCGGTAATCTACAAACCAATGTAGCAAGATGTTGTAACCCCACTTATCCCGATGCCATTATTGCGTATGTCACCCGCGATCGTGGTGTAACCGTACATCGTCAGCAATGTAGCTTTATTAAACGATTAGAGCCCAATCGTCATGACCGCTTGCTGAAGGCACAATGGCAAACAAAGAAAAGTTAATGTCTTTACAACATGGCCTATCATTCGCCATTTATTGGCCCCTGATGGGTCCATGAGTTGAAAATCTGGATCGCCGCGCTACGCTCGCGATGACATCGTGAATCATCAGAACCTTATGGCTTTTGCATTAAGATAGCACTTTGTAATTATTGTATGCGTAGCGAGTTTACAAAATGCTGTCGTACGACATCATTGCGATAAACGAAGTGACGAAGCAATCCAGATGACACTGCTCCCAATGCATTAAGTGAATGACTTAGATTAAACACCTTTATTTTTTTCCATTATCCATTGCGATAAATACTTGGTGCTAGTCATGGTGTGATGTTTGAGCATTGCGCCAGTGAAATTTTGTAAACGGTGCGGTGCAAGATTTTGTTGCACTTGATTGATTTTTTCAATGAGTTGTTTAGCTATTTTTTCTCCATCAAACTGCTGTTGTAAATGCGGTAATGTATGGCTTTGTGCGACTTGCCACGTCTCTTTGTCTCCATACAATCGCACTGCCGCATCAACAAAACCTGCTACATCATCAGCAATAACGCCAGGCCATGGCATTGTTGGCATCGACATGCCTTCAGCACCAATCGACGTCGTCACACTCGGCGTTTGCACCATCATCGCATCTAATAATTTGCCTTTTAAACCAGCGCCAAAGCGAAGCGGCGCTAAGCAAACGCGTGCGCTTTCCATCACGGTATGAGCATTCTCCGCCCAGCCTTTGATTAAAAATCCTGTTTTCGGATTATTTAACGCCGTTGCTTTTGGTGGCGGATAAGAACCATAAATATGCAATTCTGCCTCTGGTAATTGTTTTCTAATCAATGGCCAAATAGATTGCAAATACAACACTGCATCCCAATTAGGCGCATGTCGAAAATTACCAATCGTCATAAAATGTTGACGCTCTTCAAAGCTTTTTGTCTTATTAGGTAGCGCACTCAAATTAACTAAAAACGGTAAATGGTGCAACAAGTTCGAATCCATTTTAAATTGATTGATTAATAAATCCATTTCATAAGACGAGATAATTAAGGACAAATCACAGCGTAAAATAGCAGCAATTTCGCGCTTGGCTAAATCACTGACTAAATCTTGCTGACTTACCGAACGGTTCGCCTTATGTGCCTCATGGCGAGCGCCACGTAGAAATTGCAAATCGACTGTGTCTAATATTTTAAGCGCGTTAGGGCAATGCAAATCCACTCGCCAACCAAACTGCTCTTCCATCATAAAGCGATCAAAATGCACGATATCAGGTTGATAAACTTTAATGTAATCATCAAAACTATCACTATTGAGCGTGATAGCGTGACTGGTCATTCCTTCATCAGTCAAATCAACCATATGCGGCGTTTTCTGCGCCGGTGTGGCAAAAGCAACTACCCAGCCTTGTTGCCGATAAGCCCGTAAAATAGCCAGCATCTGATAGCCAGCAGCAGATGAATTGGGTTCTGGCCACACATAGCCAATGACTAATACTTTACACATTAATGTGCAATCTGATGATTGACGGAGGCAGCACAAATAGCTGCGAAGCTCTGCGCATTCAGTGAAGCGCGACCAATCAACCCACCATCGATATCTGGCATTCCAAATAGCGCTTTTGCATTATCTGGTGTGACACTACCGCCATAAATAATACGTGTTTGCTCTGCCAATACTGCATCCTTCGTTGCCAGTAACTCACGAATAAAGGCATGCCTATTTTGTGCTAGTGCTGGTGTTGCCGCTTGATCTGTTCCAATCGCCCAAATGGGTTCGTATGCAATAACCAAACCAAACGACTTTATTTTCTCCAGACTTGCTTGATCGCTGTCAAATAAGGCCATCACCTGGGCTTGTATTACTTCTTTTGCATCGCCTGCAGCATGCTCCGCCTGCGTTTCACCGATACAATAAACGGGTGTAATCTTTGCATCTACTGCTCTTTTAATCCTCATCACTGCTTTTGCTGAATTTTCTGCACTGTAATGCCGCCGCTCAGAATGTCCAACAATCGCTAGTTGACAACCAAAATCCGCCACCATCTGTGCTGATACACAAGCAGTATAAGCACCCTGCTCAAATTGACTCACGTTCTGCGCACCCCACATTACGTTAGTGTTGCTTAATATTTGTTGCGCCTGGAATAAATACACGTAAGGCAAACAGAGTCCAATATCGACTTGCTTGATGTCTTTTACAGCTGTAACGATGGCACGCATAAGGCTTGCATTGTCCGCTAAGCGGCCATTTAACTTCCAGTTACCTATGATGAATGGCGTGCGCATAGACTAGTTTTTTTGCTGATTACCTGTATCAATAATCCGCACATCACGCTGTGGGAATGGAATTTCAATATGATGTTGTTGTAAGGTTTCTAGAATGATGAGATACAAATCACCCCCCACACGATTTTTACCATCATCAATGCCTTCCATCCAAAACTCAACAAACATATTAATGCCATTGTCGCCAAAGCTATCAATTTCGCAATCTGGTTGCTCTTCGATAGGGTAGTCTTCACCACTCAGCACTTGCGGATGTTTCGCCACTGCTGCTTTAATCAATTCCACCATATGGCGTACATCGGTTTTATATGCTACTGAAAAATCAACACGGTAGCGTTGCTTTTTGTTTTTATGGGTCCAATTAATAAATGTGCCCGTGATAAACTTTTCATTGGGCACCACAATATCTTTACCATCAAACGTCTCTAAGGTTGTAGCACGCATATTTAACTGCGTCACTAAACCAGATTTACCATCTTCTAGTTCTACATGGTCGCCAACTGTGATTGATTTATCCAAAATGATTATCACACCCGAAATGAAATTAGAGGCAATCGCTTGCAAGCCAAAGCCCAAACCCACACCAAGTGCACCGCCAAAAACAGCTAAGGCGGTTAAATTAATGCCCATCAATTTTAATAGCAACAATAAAACGACAAAAATCAGAACGATTTCGTATAGCTTAGCAAATAGCTCTTTGGTTTTTATATCCAATGATTCATGGTTACGAATCATATTTTGCCCCGTTCTATTGGATAGCCGACCTAGCCAAAATAATATAGAACCAAATATAAATAGACGTAAAAAACCATACACAGATAACCTGATATCACCGACATGAATCGCGATGGCGTCCAACACTTTAATCACGTCGTCCAATATGCCCACAAAATGGAAAAAGATAATGGGCATACCAATCCATCGGAAAGCAACAATTAAAATAGGCTGCTTCACCAGCATGTTAATTGCTGTCTTTACCAATAATAAAATCGCAATGGCTAATGCCACCTGCATCACCCAGCTATCATGAATAATGTATTGGCTAAACTCAACTAGCACGCGTAGTAATACAATCGCAATCACTGGAAACAACAACCTACTAGCAATATCAGAACCAGTTGGCGCGTCGTTTTTTGGGATGTTGTTATTTAAAAAAGGAATGTAATGCCGCAATTGACGGGTCACAACATATGCCACTATATAAGTCGCAATAATGAACGCAATTTGGCTATAGGTTTCTACCTGCGAGAAAATATGGCCTAATTTGGCTACCATATTATGTAACGTCATTTCTAAATCTTGAATTTTCATTGTTTAGCCTTGCATTTCAATTGTTATACCATTTCAATTGTTAAACCTTGCATTTCAACTGTTAAACTCAAGTGAAGCGCTGCGTTTATTTGATAATGAAAGCCATACTATACAACATCTTCAAGTTGGGTGTGGTGACAGGCGCAATACAAGCCAAAACAGCGCTATATTGCGTGGTGTAAAAGCGATATATCAAAACATAACAAACAAATAAATGTGTATATGTCGTTTCATTTTATTTAAAAAATTCGCAGATACTCTTACCTCATCAATCTGAATATTAACGCTAGATCAAACTACGCAATTTTGATGCAGCTAGTGAAGCCGCGGCTGTTCTGGTTTCAACACCGAGTTTGATGAACACATGCTCTAAATGTTTATTCACAGTGCGTGGACTGGAGCCGAGTATATCGCCTATATCTCGGCTGGTTTTGCCTTTAATGGTCCAATACAGCACTTCAGACTCTCGCTTGGTCAGCTTAAAAATAAGCATCAGCGCTTCAATCTGAGCACTATCTGATTCTTCTCTCAGCACAATCATCCACTGCTCTTCACTCGTCATATCAGCAGGGCTGAGTATGAGCCGTTTTGCACTTTGAATAATGGTCAGTGGCTCTAATGTTTTGCCTGATTTATCCGCTAGAAATGCGTCGGTAACCCATTCAATAATCGTTGAGGGAGTGTTAAGCTCAATCGCCTCAGACAAGCCATGTTCATCCAGAAAATAGCTATTCATCCAATCACGTGCAAGTGGGGTTTGCCAAACAATTTTGCCATTTTGTGGCGTAATCGCAATGGCGGCTTGACCAAATGCATCAAGCACACTTCTAGCCTGATGTACTTGTCGCGAGGTGTGCAGGTGAGACATGATTCGCACCAATACTTCACTGACACGCACTGGTTTGGTAACGTAGTCAGTACCGCCTGCTTTAAAGGCAGCAACAACATGTTCTGATTCAGTTAAACCTGTCATAAAAATAATGGGAATTTGACTGGTTTTGTTATTGTCTTTCAATTTTCGACACACTTCAAATCCATCCATGCCTGGCATCATAGCGTCTAATAAAATAACGTCTGGCTCTGCTTTGGCCGCAACCTCTAATGCTCGCTGGCCATTGTTGGCAACCAATACTGTATAGCCTGATTCATCTAATGCATCGTGCAGAACAGCAACATTATCTGGCACATCATCAACAATGAGTACAACTAAAGATTGGGTTTGCATTGACTGATTCATGTCGTGATTTCTTGTAAAAATAGTTTCATTTTTTCAATCTCAAACTGGCTAGATAATAGCCGCATGCGCTCTACAAATACTACATTTCGTGCATCTTCTTCCAGCATTAGATCAAGCTTATTATTCACCCCTTTTACATAGCCAATTTCTATCAACGCCAATAGCTCACTGATCATTTCTTTTGGCGGAAGGTGCATATCCAGCGCAGTCAATGTATGAAGATTTTGGTCCACAATACCACTCAACTTATCTTCAATATCCATTTCGCTACTCATCCATGTGAGCGATAACCTTTGTCCAATCCAATCTAATAATTCTTCCACACTTACTGGTTTGACAATAAAATCACTTGCCTCTATGCCAGCTGAATTGTCTAAATTTTTATCATAAGCATTGGCAGATACAATACCAATGACGGTGTTCGATTGATGTATTTTACGAATAATATAAGAAGCTTCCCAGCCGTCCATCACAGGCATTGCCAGATCCATCAAAATAAGATCTGGTTGAAATACCTGATACACATCTAAACATTCTTGCCCATTAGCTGCCTGCTCCATTTCAAATCCAAGCGGCTCCAAAATATTGATCAGCAGTTCACGATCAACCTCTTCATTATCGACGACCAGTATTTTACGTCTTTTACCCTCATAGCCAACTCGAGAAGTATAAATCACGGATAGATCTTTATCGCTGTGCTCGCTTTGTGGTAGAAATAAATTAATCTTAAAAGTAGTACCAATACCAAGCTTGCTGGTGAACGTAAGCTCACCGCCCATTAACTCAGTTAGCAATTTGCTGATAGTCAACCCCAATCCAGTGCCTCCAACATTAATCTGATTGGCTGCTGTGCCACGGGAAAACGGCTCAAATATTTTATAATATTCAGATTCTGCAATACCCGGCCCTGTATCTTGAATTTCAATATGAGCAAGTTCACGTGCGTATCTGACTCTGAATGTTATGGCGCCTGATTTGGTGAATTTGAGCGCATTGCCTAGAATATTAATCAAAATTTGCGTGAGGCGCTTTTGATCGGTTTTAACAACGGCAGGCAGCTCGCCCTGCGTTTCGAATTTAAATTCCAATCCTTTATTGCGCGCTTGCAACTCAAACATGCTGACAATTTGATTAATAAATTCGGGGAAATTGACCAATTTATTTTCAAACGTTAGTTTGCCACTTTCTATTCGCGCAATATCTAAAGTACCCTCAATCAGAGAAAGCAAATGTTCACCGCTACGACGTATCACTCGGATTGCCTGCTTGCGATTATTAGGGATTGTTTTATCATTATCCAATAACTGCGCATAGCCCAATATGCTATTCAGCGGTGTTCTTAGCTCATGGCTAATACCCGTGATATAACGACTTTTTGCTTGGTTAGCTTGATCGGCCAAATACCTAGCTAATTGTAATTCAGCATCTGTTTGCTTATGCAAAGCAATCTCACGCATGAGCAAGCCTGTTTGTCGATTAGACTCTTCTTGCGCCACGCGTCTAGATTCTGTGGTCAACACCAACCACCAGGCAATAATGCCACTGGCAAACACAAGCGCAGCAAACACTTTTAAATACCCTGCTTTAATATAAGGCAGTAAGGTTGACGATAAATTACCTAACGTAGATATTTCATGAGAATAAATTAAACCCAACATGACACCAAAAAATGCCAGCGCAATAAACATCAATAATAAGTAATGCGCAACACCACCTTTTAGATATGGCCAAACCCATCTTGGCAATACAAATCGAATAGCATCTAACCATTGACTCGATAAACGTGCTTTTGGCTTACAAGCATCATTACAACGCGCATCTAAACAACAGCATAATGAGCAGATAAACCCCTGATAAGCTGGACAATTTGCCATATCATCTGTTTCATACTCTTTCTCACACAGCACACACTTCTGCACGCGTTGTGTCGCTGGAAATACATAAGGTTTACGCGCTATATAATATTTTCCTTTGGTAAACCATGCGATAAATGGTGAAATAACTAAAGAGCTGCCAAGTGCAATAAACACCGAAAAGGCTTTGGCCTCCGCACCAAAAACACCAACAAAAGCAGAAATTGATAATAGCGACGCGATTAACATGGTGCCAACACCAACCGGGTTGATGTCATATAAATAAGCACGTCTAAACTCAATACCTTTAGGGCTCAAGCCTAATGGCTTATTAATCACCAAATCTGCAACGACTGCCGCTATCCAAGCAATGGCAATATTGGAATAAAAGCCAAGCACTTCTTCAAGCACATGAAAAACGTCCAATTCCATCAAAATAATAGCGATAACGGCATTAAACACCACCCAAACCACACGGCCTGGATGGCTATGTGTTAAACGTGCAAAAAAGTTTGACCAAGCAAGCGAGCCAGCATAAGCATTGGTCATATTAATTTTTACTTGAGAAATAACAACAAATAACGCCGTCACCGCCAGCGCAACCTCTTTTGAGCTAAAGACATAACCAAACCCCACTAAGTACATATGGGTTGGATTGACTGCTTCTAAGTAGGACATATCACTCTGAATAACCAAATACGCCAACAGCACGCCTGCTGCCATTTTGAGCATTCCCATAAAAATCCAACCAGGGCCTGCCATCAATACGCCTAGGTTCCAGCGCCAACGATTTTCTGGCGTTTTTTCTGGCATAAAACGCAAAATATCAACTTGCTCACCAATTTGAGGAATGAGCGCAATCCCAACCGCCGTCGCTGCGCCAAACATGAGTAAATTGAAACCACTGCGCTCACCACTAATACCAGCAAAATCCATCATGCGTGTAATCACCAGTGGGTCTTGATAAAGCACCGCAATAAATGGCAAGCTCATCAATATCATCCATATTGGCTGAGAAAACATTTGAATACGATTGATTAAAGTCACCCCATGAATCACCAAAGGGATAATCACCAAGGCACTGACTAAATAACCTATATACAACGGCAAACCAAAATAAAGCTCTAGGGCATAAGCCATAATTGCCGCTTCAAGCGCAAACAAAATAAAGGTAAACGATGCGTAGATGAACGAAGAAATGGTGGAGCCAATATAACCAAAACTGGATCCGCGTGTGAGCAAATCCATATCTAATCCGTATTTGGCGGCGTAAAAGCTAATCGGTAATGCAGTAAAAAAGATAATCACACCAACGGCTAATATCGCCCACAATGCGTTGATAATGCCGTAATTAACAGCAATGGTGCCGCCAATCGCCTCTAATACCAGAAATGAAATTGCGCTTAATGCGGTATTAGAAACACGAAAAATAGACCACTTACGAAACGACCTTGGGGTAAAACGCAAGGCATAGTCTTCTATCGATTCATTGGCAACCCAAGTATTATAATCACGTCGAATTTTGACAATTCGTTGCGTTGCGTTCGTGTTACCTGCTACAGGCAAATCTAAACTTTCGGTTGTCAATTCAAAGAATCCATAGCATGTATTAATTTGAGGGAAATGTTAACGAGCAATCATTGTACCTTTGAAAATTTAAAAGTATCCCATTCCTATTCTAATTAATTAATCTTTGTAAAGATGTACGTAATTTTGCGTATATGCCAAACTGACTCAACATAAAAAAGCCAACCCCTTTTTTGCAGGGATTGGCTAAAACGATTATCCAGTTTGTTGTAAGCGTGGTTTTAATTGAGCAGTAAAAATCCACCAGCAACAAACATCACAATCACCAAAGCGGTGTTAGCCCATTTGGTCACCAGATGACGTTGCATTCCAACAATAAAACCAAGCCCGTGTAACAAGGCCGTTGCCACCAAAATACCCAATAAAACACTTGCCGCTTGAATACCCGATGCTTGCAATAAGGTGTGTTGTGTTGCGCCTAATTCAATACCGTGCGCCAATCCATGCATAGTCGCAAAAACGGCAATGATACCAATGCGCCCTATAGGCGATATGGGTAAATGAATAGCAAGCAAAACAGCCATTAGCATAATACTCGCCGCAATAGCCGTTTCTACTCCTACAACATCAAACCCCATAAAACCTAGCGCTGCGCCTACGGCCATAAAACCAATAAATGTCACAGGCAGTTGCCAGCGCAAGCGACCCGTTAATTGAGCTGCCCAAAAACCAGTCGCCAACATCATGAGTAGATGATCCAACCCCATAAAAGGGTGCGCGAAACCAGCATACGCATTAACCAAGCCATGGTCTGGATGGGCTAAAACGAGCGTTGAAAAAAGTGAAGTTGCAATAGCAACGATTAATTGTTTTTTCATTCATATCTCCTTAAAGCATTAAACCTTGTTTTTCAATAAACTGCACAATCTCTTCTAGGCCTTGATTCACTTTTAGATTACTAAAAATAAATGGTCGCTCTCCGCGCATGCGTTTAGCATCAGTATCCATCACTTCTAAAGAGGCGCCTACCATTGGTGCTAAATCAATTTTGTTAATCACCAATAAATCTGATTTGGTAATCCCTGGTCCACCTTTACGTGGAATCTTTTCACCAGCTGAAACATCAATCACATAGATGGTCAAATCTGATAACTCTGGGCTAAAGGTTGCTGCTAAATTATCTCCACCACTTTCAATAAAGATAATATCCAACGGTGCAAAGCGCGTACTTAATTGTGCAACTGCCTCCAAATTCATCGAAGCATCCTCACGAATAGCAGTATGTGGACAGCCACCTGTTTCTACGCCAATAATACGATCAGGCGTCAGTGCTTCATTTTTGGTTAAAAATTGAGCATCTTCTTTGGTATAAATATCATTGGTTACCACAGCTAGATTATAAGTTTCTCGCAAGCGTTTACAGAGCGCCAGCGTCAACGCTGTTTTGCCTGAACCAACTGGGCCACCAATACCAACGCGTAGCGGTTCTTTGTGCGTGGCAACATCTGCTGCTGTTTGTTTTAATGCTGTTGTTGTCATTGACATCTCATCTATTCAATTTAAGTGGGTAAAAAATTATATTTAAGAACGAAAAAGTCGACTATATTGCATCTCATGTCGGCAACCTGCAATTGTCAACAAGGGATTAAAATTGCTGATTTCAGTCTCTTTTAGCGCCATGGCTTGCGCTACAACAGTCACCAACTCTTGCCCCAAAGCAGATAAAATCTTCTGTCCAGCCACTTGACCTAATGGCACCGCTTTCATGGCAGCACTGACTTGATTTTCCAACCATCCCCAAGCATAGCCATGTAAAACATCTCGCGCTGGAATCTGCCACACTTGCGCCACACCAGCATAAATGGTACTAAATGCTGGCTGATTAAATTGATTCACTTGCGCCAAAAAATCTGCTGGTAATTCTTGTAAATCGTTCAACAAGCGACACAAGGAATAACCCATCTGACGGGTTTCTGCCAGCGCTTCTGAAGTGTCACGGCCTGCTTGATAAAAAGCGTCCCACTCATGCAGCGCTTGCGTGTCATTATTCGACCATGCTTGGTAAAGGCGATAAACGATTGGTAGCTCAAAATTTGCTTGATAAATATGCAATACATCACCAATCCAAGCCTTGGCTGTCGCCTCATCTTTCACATCACCACACTCTATTCCCCACTCTAGTCCTTGAGAGTAGCTATAAGCGCCTACAGGTAGCATTGGGCTAGCCAATTGGAGTAATCGGCTTAATGCCAATTGTTTATCCATGTTGTCGCCTTTTTGGTGCACGCAAATTAACGATGTTATCGTCATCACTACCATGGCGATGTCCGCCACCATAAGCGCCTGCTTCTGGCTCAAATGGCGCATTTTTCTCAGCTATTTGCATCCCCAAGCCAAGCAGCATTTCTTTCAAGACATGATCTTGTTCTAAACGCAACCAACCATCGCCCACTTGTAAAGGCACATGACGATTACCCAAATGATAAGCAGCACACATCAAGGCTTGTGGCGTGTTTGCCGTCACATCATAAACAGGCTCTTGCGCCGCTATGATTTGTATCACTAAGCCATCGACTGATTGCACTAAATCACCGCCTCGCAAAATAATTCCGCGATCTAAAAATAAGCCAGCCTCTATTCCAGATTGCGTGGTTACTCTCAAACGACTTTTTTGTCTTAACAAAAAAGGCAGCTCAATATATTCATCAATTTTATTGGCAACCGCTATGCGTTGAGTAATCGTTAACATAAACAATTAAAATAAAAAATAACGTTGTGCCATTGGCAATTCGGTTGCAGGCTCACAAATCAAATCCATCCCATCTGCCAGCACACGATAGGTCTCAGGATCGACCTCAATATTGGGCATCCAAGTATTGTGTATCATGTCTTTTTTCTTCACATCACGCGTGCCTTTTACCGCAACTAATGGTTTTTGCAAGCCCAATGCTGCCACAGCAGGATTGCTTAATGCCGCTTGCGATACAAATGTGACAGACGTTTTTAATGCGCCACCATAAGCGCCAAACATGTTGCGATAGTGTACGGGTTGTGGCGTTGGAATAGAGGCATTAGGGTCTCCCATTGCGGCTGCCGCAATCATACCGCCTTTTAAAATAGTCGATGGCTTCACGCCAAAAAAAGCAGGTCGCCAAATCACTAAATCTGCTAATTTCCCTACCTCGATAGAGCCAACCACATGTGAAATACCATGCGTAAGAGCAGGATTAATGGTGTATTTAGCAATATAGCGCTTCACTCTAAAATTATCATTACGTTCCGAGTCTTCTGCTAATGGGCCACGCTGCACTTTCATTTTATGAGCGGTTTGCCAAGTACGAATAATCACTTCACCCACGCGCCCCATGGCTTGCGAGTCTGATGACATCATCGAAAAAGCACCCAAATCGTGAAAAATATCTTCTGCTGCAATGGTTTCACGCCGAATCCGACTCTCAGCAAATGCAATGTCCTCTGCAATTGCAGGATCTAGATGGTGACACACCATCAGCATGTCTAAATGCTCATCAATGGTGTTAATGGTAAAAGGTCGAGTTGGATTAGTCGATGATGGCAAGACATTAGGATAGCCTGCGGCTTTAATAATATCAGGCGCGTGTCCGCCACCAGCGCCTTCGGTATGAAAAGTATGAATAGTACGGCCCTTAAATGCACCTATCGTCGTCTCCACAAAGCCAGACTCATTTAACGTATCACTATGAATCGCTACTTGCACATCCATCTCTTCAGCCACGGTTAGACAATTATCGATGGCAGCTGGCGTTGTACCCCAGTCTTCATGGAGTTTTAAACCAATGACACCAGCCTCTACTTGCTCACGAATCGGTTCGGGCAAGCTCACATTGCCTTTGCCTAAAAAACCTAAATTCATCGGAAAAGCGTCTGCTGATTGCAACATTTTATGAATATGCCAAGGACCTGGCGTACAAGTGGTAGCAAAAGTGCCTGTCGCTGGGCCCGTGCCACCACCAAGCATGGTCGTAACACCCGACATTAATGCTTCTTCAATTTGTTGTGGGCAAATAAAATGGATATGGCTATCAATACCACCTGCAGTGATAATCATGCCTTCGCCTGCAATCACTTCGGTGCCGCCGCCAATCGCAATATCCACATTCGATTGAATATCAGGATTACCTGCTTTTCCAATGGCTGAAATATAACCGCCTTTAATACCAATATCAGCCTTAATAATGCCCCAGTGATCCACAATCAGCGCATTAGTAATGACAGTATCAGCCACATCCGCTGAAACACGTTGCCCTTGCCCCATTCCATCGCGAATCACCTTACCACCACCGAACTTTACTTCTTCACCATAGGTGGTGAGGTCTTTTTCAACCTCTATCCATAATTCAGTATCAGCCAATCTAACGCGATCGCCAACGGTAGGGCCAAACATTTCAGCATAAGCCTGCTTATCAATTGTAAGCGTATCATTTTTTGTAGTCATCTAAAGGCTCCCCATCACCTTTGCGGCAAACCCATATACTTTTCTATCACCAGCCAAAGCAACTAATTGCACAGTCCGCGTTTGACCTGGCTCAAAGCGCACAGCAGTACCAGAAGCAATATTTAATCTAAACCCATAAGCGAGTTTTCTCTCAAACAGCAACGCCTCATTCACTTCAAAAAAATGATAATGCGAGCCAATCTGTATTGGTCTATCGCCTTTGTTCGATACATTAAGCGTGACTGTTTCACGACCTTTATTGAGCGTTATTTCGCCCACATCTATTTTCATTTCACCTGGAATCATATTATTAACCTTTATGGAATCGGATGATGAACGGTCACTAACTTTGTCCCATCAGGAAACGTAGCTTCTATTTGAATATCTGGAATCATCTCGGCGATGCCTTCCATCACATCGTCACGTGTCAGTAAAGTTGCGCCATAACTCATCAAATCTGCCACTGTCCGACCATCGCGAGCACCCTCCATAATCGCGGCAGAGATATAAGCAATCGCTTCTGGATAATTGAGTTTTAGACCGCGCTGTTTGCGTCGCTCTGCCAACAATGCAGCGGTAAAAATGAGTAATTTATCTTTTTCTCTTGGGGTTAATTCCATGTTATCTACTCTTCACTTTTATTCAAAACTATGTATTCCAAATCCTCGGCCTTACCGCTTCACGCTCAGCATACCAAGGTCGCAACTGTTTCCAAAGCATTTCAAAATAGTGTTTTGCACTTTGTGAAGACTGGCCAACATAACGCGCTGCAAATATTTCTGGTAATGCTGTTACCCCATATTGTGCCGAATAATCTAACTCAAAAGTTGGCTTAATCATTCTACAAGCGTCCAGCACCGCTGAGGGTACATGACCTGCAGCAATCACAAAACTAGCAGTCACTACATTACCATGCAAGCCAATCATTGATTTAACGATGCGTTGTGTTGGTGCAAAAAATGCGCGCTCATTCCATATCAACTGATTATCACGGCGAATCGTTAGCATCTGTTGCATCTCACCAGTGAGCCACTGTTCATGTTGCGCTTGTCGCCCCAAACAGAGTATTTCCCAAGCTGCATATTTGGCTGTTGGTGCCAAATTCACAGTGGATGACAGCCGCACTTTTGACCCATCAAACAAAATATTTTCTTGTGGCAACCATTCAAAACACGCGTTATCTTGTAAATCAAACTGCAAATGTTGTTGTGCAAACGGTCCATTTGCTTTGTACCATTTTCCCGCACCTGGGGTGGTAAGCAGTGCGCTCGCATGTGCGGCCACACTCACATTCAATGTTAATTCATCGCCACCAGCAACGCCACCTGGCGGATGTATCACCACGCCGTGACATACCGCCTCACCTTCAGGATGCAAGGTTTTTTGTAAGACCAAAGGGCCAACATGACATTTTTTAGCTAAATAACTGCGTCCTTTAGAGACACTAAAATCTAAATCTAAACGTGCTTCCCAGCGCTTAATAGGAGTCTGAATAAGGGAATGATTAAGCGCTGGTTGGCCCGCTACAACGATAAAACCATCATGCATCATGTATGCATATCATCAAACTGACAAATACCCTTTAATCTTTTTAGCATCCACATTCTCACGCAAATCCTCATGAATAAACTTGCCTTTATCAATCACAATGATGCGATCGGCCACTTCCATCGTAAAACTCAATACTTGCTCAGAAACAATAATGGTAATTTCACGCATCTTACGAATTTCATTTAATACTTTTGCAATATCTTTAATAATTGAAGGCTGAATACCTTCTGTCGGCTCATCTAGTAGCAACACTTTTGGATTCGTCACCAATGCGCGTGCAATAGCCAATTGTTGTTGTTGCCCACCAGATAAATTACCACCTTTGCGTTTACGCATATCAAATAATACAGGAAATAGCGCATAAATATCTTCTGGAATTTCTCCTGATTCAGACTTACTCAATCCTGTTTCAATATTTTCTTGCACGGTCATCGCAGGAAAAATCATGCGTCCTTGCGGCACATAAGCCAATCCTTTATTCACGCGCATATAACTTTCGTCACCTTGCACACTTACGCCATCAATCGTTGCTTTAGTCGCTTTGCTTGGCAAAATGCCCATCAGCGATTTAAATAGCGTTGTTTTTCCCATACCGTTACGGCCCATAATAGCCAAGGTTTCGTTCTTTTCCGCTTTAAAATTAAGGCCATGAATCACTTCACTTTGACCATAACTAACGTGTAGATCTTCAATTTCAATCATATTTAATCTCCTGACAACTTTCGTTAATGGCCTAAATAAACCTCAATGACTTTTTCATTTGCCTGTACTTTTTCCATAGAACCCTCAGCAAGAATCTTACCTTGGTGTAGCACGGTCACTTTATCTGCAATTTTTTTCACAAAATCCATATCATGCTCAATCACAAGCACCGAACGATTGGCTGAAATCTTGCGCAACAAATCTGCCGTATCATCACGCTCTTTAGCACTCATCCCTGCAACAGGCTCATCTAACATCAGCAATTTGGGATCTTGCATCAACAACATACCTATTTCTAACCACTGCTTTTGACCGTGACTTAATAAAGCCGCTTCCATTTGTAAAAAATCAGTCAGCATAATTTCTGCAGCAATTTTTTTCACTTGCGCATCAACCGCTTCAGTCCGCTTAAATGTCAAACTTTTAAATACATTTCTACCTCTTGGATAAGAAATTTCTAAATTTTGATCAACGGTTAAGTTTTCATAAATAGATGGCGTTTGGAATTTACGACCAACACCCGCGCGCACAATTTCATGCTCCGCCATATCGGTTAACTCTTTGTTCAAGAACTTAATAGTGCCAGCGGTTGATTTTGTTTTACCGCAAATCAAATCTAACACCGTCGTTTTACCGGCACCATTAGGACCAATCACCACACGCAATTCATTCTGGTCGATATACATATTCAAAGCATCCACTGCTTTAAAACCATCGAATGAGACCGTTAAGTCTTCAATCGCCAACACAAAATCTGTATTCGCACTCATGCTTTTACTCCTTTAATTTCAGCAGTTGTTGGCTCTGTTCCAATAAATTTATGCAAAAATTTAAGCTTATGTTTATTTTTGTTATAAATACCAGCCAAACCATCAGGGAAAAACATCACAACAGCAATGAATAAACCGCCCATTAAAAATAACCACAGTTCTGGATATGTTTCAGAGAAAAACGTCTTGCCATAATTCACTAACAAAGTGCCGTAAATGGCGCCAATTAATGAGGCTCTTCCGCCAACCGCACAGAAAATAACCATTTCAATGGAAGGAACAATGCCAATAAAAGACGCAGACATAAAACCAACTTGCAAGGTAAACATGGCACCACCGATAGCAGAGATAGCAGCCGCTAGGCAGAACACAAATATTTTGTAGTTAGAAACATCATAGCCAGAGAAACGAACACGCTCTTCTTTATCGCGCATGGCTAATAAAATCATGCCAAACTTGCTGGTTAAGATATAACGAGAGAGGAATATCACACCAAACAACAATACCGCATTGAGATAATAAAGAATGTATTTAGCGGTATCGGTTCTAGTATCCCAACCCAAGACCGTTTTAAGGTCAGTAATACCGTTCACACCGCCGGTATAGCCTTGTTGTCCAACAATCAAAATCGTTAAAATTAAGGCAATTGCTTGTGTAATAATCGCAAAATACACACCACCAACACGTCGCTTAAACATGGCATAACCAATAATATAAGCAAACACGGTAGGCACAACAAGAATAGCAATAATCGTCAAGGGTA
>CBFHHI010000023.1:0-27227 GCA_965655675.1 Methylophilaceae bacterium
TGCGACCAACCCCTGGTAGCGCTTCTAAAGCTTCGCGCGTATTTGGCACTTGGCTATGATGTTGCGTGATTAACTGATGACAGCAAGCGATGACATTTTTGGCTTTAGCATGATATAAACCGATGGTTTTAATGTAGCTTTCTAAACCATCAATGCCTAAATTATAGATTGCTTGTGGCGTATTGGCGACCGCATATAATTTACGTGTGGCAATGTTGACGCCTTTGTCAGTGGCTTGCGCTGATAAAATAACAGCAATCAGTAACTCAAAGATTGAACTGTATTCAAGCTCAGTGGTTGGTTTTGGAATAGCATCGCTTAGCCTTTGAAAAATCTGAAATCGTTTATCAGCATTCATTGCTATTAATTGTTGGTTAAAGGCTCGTTAATGCGCTGGTTTGAGTGAGGCGCTTGCTGTAGCTGTTGGTTTTTTAGATGCTTTACGTTGCTCCATCCAGTTGTGTGCGGCAATTAAAAAGGCCAGCCCAAGGAACGCACCAGGTGGTAAAGCCGCCAGTAAGAAACCTTGGTAATTGGGAATAACGGTGAAGACAACATGTTTAAAGCTTTCGCCCAAGGCTAAATCTAGACCTGAAAATAAAGTCCCTTTGCCTAGCACCTCACGCATGCCACCAAGTGTGGCAAGTACTAAAGTTAAACCTATACCCATGATAAAGCCATCCCAAATAGCGGGTAATGGTGGGTTTTTTGCCGCAAAAGCATCGACACGACCCAATACAATACAGTTAACCACAATCAATGGAATGAAAATCCCAAGCACTTTATGTAACGGCTCTGCAAACGCATGAATGAGCAAATCAATAACGGTTACCAAAGCAGCAATCACCAGGATAAATACGGGTAAGCGAATTTCATTCGGCACAAATTTTCTTACGGGAGAAACCGCCCCACTTGCAGCAGCCATGACGAGTGCAGTAGCTAATCCTAAGCTCACACCGTTAACTACCGTTGTTGTGACGGCTAGCGTCGGACATAAACCCAGCAACTGGACGACGCCAGGATTTTGTTTCCATATGCCATTTTCGGTAATGTTTTTAAATTGATTCATCTTACTTGACCTCTATAGATGCGATCGTTCATGTTGTGTCGGGTTTAATAAAGTGGCTTTATTTTCTTCAAAATATTGTAACGCTTTATGGACGGCTTTAACCACTGCGCGTGGCGTGATTGTTGCGCCTGCCATGTAATCAAATGTGCCACCATCTTTAGTGACCGCCCAATTGGCATCACTTGTTTTTAAGAGTGACTCACCGTCAAATAGTTTAACCCATGCCGATTTTGCAATATCAATATAATCACCTAATCCTGGCGTTTCTGTATGTTTAATGACGCGAACGCCCGAAAGAGAGCCATCATGATTAATGGCAACTAATAATTTAATATCGCCACTATAACCATCATGAGCAATGGCTTCTAAAATGACAGCAACAGGCGCATCGTTCATTCGTGCGATATGTGCAATGCTTGTTTTTTTATTGCCAAGTAACTGGCTTGGTTCAATACTAATCGTATCCTCTAAGACTGCATTATCGTAACGATCATGTGTAATGACTTGTTGGAACAACGCAATCCTTGCTGCTGCCTCACTTTGTTCAATCGGCACTTTGGTGACTTGATAAACGACAGTCATTAATAAAGTGAATGCGAATGCAAAAGCCACTAAAGTGAGTGCAGTTTTTGTCGCGTGTTTGAGTGGCGTTTCTGCCATTTTATTGCCTATGTCCAAATACGCGTGGCTGTGAATACATATCAATCAGCGGCACGCAAATATTCATAAAAATGACAGCAAAAGCAACGCCGTCAGGGTAGCCGCCATAAACGCGAACTAAATAAGTAATGAGCCCAGCACCAGCAGCAAAGTAGAGTTTGCCCTTTGGTGTCGTTGGCCCACTGACAGGGTCGGTTAAAATAAAAAATGCACCCAACATACTGGCACCGCTAAATAAATGGAACATTGGACTGGCAAACTGTGTGGAATCTATGAGCCAAAAAAGACCAGCAATGGCTGCAATAGCGCCTAAGAATGCTACGGGTAAGTGCCAAGTGATAATGCGCTGTTGCCACAAATAGAGACCGCCAGCTAAATAAGCTAGCGCAATCATTTCACTGCCTTTGCTGCCAACGATACCAAAGATAGGTGCGGATTGAATATCCGTCATGCTTTGATTGAGTTTTAGTTGTGTTTTTAGGTAATCTAAAGGGGTGGCCGATGTCACCGCATCGATATTGATATTGGGTGGCAATGTGGAACTGAATATGTAATGAAATTGATCCATAAAACTCAGTTGTGTCTGCGCCAGACTTAATGCAGCAGGCCACTTGGTCATGATGACTGGAAATGAAATCAACAGCACAGCATAGCCAACCATAGCCGGATTGAATGGATTATAGCCAAGTCCACCGTAAAGCTGTTTGGCAACAATAATCGAGAAGGCGGTGCCAACGACAATTAACCACCAAGGCGCGAGCGGTGGAATCGCTAATGCTAAAAGCCATGCGGTAATAATGGCACTGTAATCTGATAAAAAGGGTTGCAGTGGTCGCTTGCGTAGTTTAAGCATGAGGCTTTCTGTGAACAGCGCAGTTGCAGTGGCAAGTGCTAGCGTAATAATAATCCCGCCACCAAATAGCCATGCATAAACAATAATGCCGGGCAGTAATCCTATTAGCACTTTGGACATTATGCTGCTAACTGTAGGTGCGTTAGTGATATAAGGTGAGCGGTTCAAACTATTCCTTTGATTGATTTTCTTTAGCTTTCAAAGCGGCCGCTTTTTGTGCTTTGGCACGCGCAATTGCAGCATCAATTTTAGCTTGTTTTTCTAAATCGGCGACAGGCTTTGCATTGACATCACTCACTGGCGCCTTAACGGATGCTGCTTTTAATGTTTTTGCCCGCTCGATTGCGGCATTTATTTTGGCCTGTTTTTCGACATCAGCGCTAGGCTGTTTTGTTTGATTGTCTTCATTTTTACTTAATGCACCAACTTCTGCTTTTTGTGCTTTTGCTCGCGCAATAGCAGCAGCGATTTTTGCTTGTTTATCGACATCAGCTTCAATAGGCTGTTTCTTAGTTAAACCTGCCGCAGCTCTACGTGCGTCAATTTCGTCAATTTCTGCTTGGGTTGATGCGCTAATGTTAGTTGTATTTTTGGGCGGCATATTGTCCGCTTTTTGTTGTGCTTTGGCGCGCGCAATGGCTGCCGCAATAGCGGCTTGCTTATCATTTGCGGCTGGTGCGTCATGATTGGTGTCAGCTGGTTTAGCACCTTGTGCACGAGCAGCATGTTTGGCGGCGCGCTCTTGCTTTTCTCTTTCAATACGCGCGAGCCTAAATTCGTTACGTTCACGGGCAATATTAGCCGCTTCTTTTGCTTTATCTAATGCAATAATTTCACTCTTAGCATAGCGATAATATTGTACTAGCGGAATATTGCTTGGACATACATAAGAGCATGCGCCACATTCAATGCAGTCAAACAAATTGTAATCATGCGCTTTTTCAAAGTTGTCTGATTTAGCAAACCAATATAGCTCTTGTGGTTGTAAATTGACTGGACAAGCATCAGCACAACGCGAACAACGGATGCATGGCATGGCTGGTGGAGCTGGTTCAAATAACGTTGGAGATGCCGCAATAATGCAATTGGCTGCTTTGGTGATGGGTACCATCTCGCTAGGTAAATTAAAACCCATCATCGGACCGCCCATGATGTAATGGCTGGTATCTGCTTTAGCACCGCCAGCTGCCTTCACCAAATCTAGCAACGGTGTGCCGAACATCACCTCAAAATTTTGAGGCTGTTCCACATTGCCTGTCATTGAAACAACTCTGCTCAAAGCGGGTTCGCCAAATTCAAAATAGCGATACAGTGCTAATACAGTTGCAACATTGAACACTTGAATGCCAACTTCAGTTGACCGCTTATTGTGAGGCACTTCTTGCCCCAGTAACAAATATACTAAACGTCGGGCATCGCCACTTGGGTAAAGCGTAGGGACTACTTTGAGTTGAATGCCAGTATTGGCGATGGCCATGCGCATCGCTTTAATAGCTTCTGTCTTATTATCTTCAATACCAATGATGACATTGGTTGCGCCAAGTAAGCGCTTGGCAACTGCAATACCATTAACAATTTCTGTGTGATACTCACGCATCAGCATATCATCACAGGTGATATAAGGTTCACATTCTGCGGCATTAAGAATGAGCGTATGAATCGTTGTTTTGTCACTACGCAATTTGATTTGAGTTGGAAAAGTTGCACCGCCTAAGCCAACAATGCCTGAGAGGCGCAAACTGCTAATTAAAGTATCAACATCTCCAGTGCGCCAATCTTGTGGATGACGTTCTATCCAACGGTCTTCACCGTCTGGTGTGATAGTAATGCAATGATCAGGCAGACCAGAAGGGTGAGGAATAACCGCTTCGCCAATCGCGCTGACTATGCCTGATGTAGGGGCATGAATGGCTGCAGATACGGCGCCTTCCGCTTCTGCAATAAGTTGCCCCTTAAGTACCTGATCACCAACAGTTACTTTAGTTTTTGGGATATTGCCGACATGCTGGCGAAGTGGTAAAACCAGCTTCTTAGGCATAGGCAATTTGCCAATCGGCAATTGGGTTGATTGTGTTTTATTTTCAGGCGGATGCACGCCGCCATGAAAACGGAATACGTCTTTTGTCTTTTTTAATAGGCCTGCAATATTAATCGGTGCATTCATTTAGTATTTTATCATTTAGTGTTTAACACAGGTTTTATCGGTATCGTTGGGTATTTCCATTTCCAGTTATCGGGTGTTTCTCCAATAGGCTCCATAGTGATGCAGTCTACAGGGCAAGGCGCTACACAAAGCTCACAACCAGTGCATTCGCTAGCAACAATAGTATGCATATGCTTTGCTGCACCTAAAATGGCATCTACTGGACAAGCTTGAATACACAAAGTGCAACCGATACATAAATCTTCTTCAATAAAGGCGACCGCCTTTGGTTTTGTTTGACCATGTTCTTCATTTAATGGTTTATATTCTACCCCCATTAAATCTGCCAAAGCATGTACGCCTTCATCACCACCAGGCGGGCATTGATTAATGTCAGCTTCGCCATTAGCAATTGCGGTTGCGTAAGGCTTGCAACCAGGATACCCGCATTGCCCACATTGTGTTTGTGGCAGGATAGCGTCAATTCTTGCAATGAGGGGGTCACCTTCGACTTTAAACTTAAGTGCGGCATAGCCTAAGACACCGCCCAGTAGCAGTGCCAATCCTAGCATGATGTATAAAGCAATTAACATGGTTGTTTTAATACTCTTTTTTGCAGCTTAACATTGGTTAAGTCAAATACTTATCGTCAGTTAATATTTATCTAGACCAGCGAAGCCCATGAAGGCTAGGCTCATTAAAGCAGCGGTAATCATTGCGATAGCAGATCCTTTGAAAGGCATTGGTACATCGGCAGCTTCTAATCGTTCACGTAATGAGGCGAATAAAATGAGCACCATAGAAAAGCCAGCTGCACCACCTAAGCCGAATAATGCAGAGTGAATGAAGCCATTGTCAGTTTGAGCGTTCAGCAGAGGGATGCCTAATACAGCGCAATTGCTGGTAATGAGCGGCAAGAATATACCAAGCATTTGATACAAAATAGGAAAGCTTTTTTCCATGACCATTTGTGTAAATTGCACAACACTGGCAATCACCACAATAAACGATAAAGTCCGTAGATATTCCAGCTGATATTGCTGTAATAAATAATGGTCAATGACCCAGCTAGTCATTGAGCCAACCGTTAATACAAAAGCAGTGGCAGCGGCCATGCCAATTGACGCTTCTAGTTTTTTAGAAACGCCCATGAATGGGCACAACCCTAGTATTTTAACCAAGACGATGTTATTGACTAGCACCGTACCTATTAAAATGATGAAATAGCTTTTTATATCCATAATGTCGTTCATTAATCAATTGTGTAATTATAACGTGTTTCATATTGATGTAGCTGTTCAATCTGGTTGCTTGTGTTGCAAATAAGAGGCAAAAACACTAGCAGCCAAGTGATAGCAATCGCAGAAAGAATAGGAAATATAAACAGTTTTTTATATACAAACAAAGAATATATAATTATATTTTAATAACTTTTAAATATAAAAAACCAAGTTTAGTTGTTGTTGGCTTTCGAATTGTGCGGCTTTTCACAAATTTAGTCTGAGTTCAGTTAGAATATGTGCTGTTTAAAATAGGTAGACTTTTATATGTTGCAAGGCAGTATGGTGGCGATTGTCACGCCCATGTTTGAAGATGGCAGGCTGGATCTGGGCGCATTACGCAAGTTAATTGACTTTCATGTGGAAGCAGGCACTGATGGTATTGTAATCGTGGGTACTTCAGGTGAAGCGCCAACTGTTGATTTTGATGAGCACCACCTCCTGATTGAAACAGCTGTAGAGCATGTTAATGGTCGTGTGAAGGTGATAGCTGGGACAGGTGCTAACTCGACTAAGGAAGCTATCGAGTTAACTGCTAAAGCAAAAGCGGTAGGGGTAGACGCCTGCTTGCTAGTCGCACCTTATTATAATAAACCGACTCAAGAGGGTTTATATCAACATTTTGCTGCCGTTGCAGCTGCAGTGGATGTTCCGCAAATTTTATATAATGTACCAGGTCGTACAGGTTGCGATATTGTCAATGAGACCGCGCTTAGGTTGGCGAAAATCCCCAATATTGTCGGTATTAAAGATGCAACAGGTAGCATAGAGCGCGGGACAGATTTGATACTGAGATCACCCAAGGATTTTGCTATTTACAGCGGTGATGACGCAACAGGGCTTGCATTAATGCTACTTGGTGGACATGGTGTTATTTCGGTAACAGCGAATATTGCGCCTAAGCTAATGTCTGACATGTGTGCTGCAGCAAGGGCAGGAAGACTTGCAGAAGCTTGCGCAATTAATGCAAAACTATTTGGTCTGCATCAGCAGTTGTTTGTAGAAGCTAATCCTATTCCAGTTAAATGGGTGCTGCACGAAATGGGGTTGATTCAATCAGGCATACGCTTACCAATGGTGACCTGTTCCTCGCAGTTTCACAGTGGATTACGTGCAGCAATGAAAGCAGCGGGAGTTAATTAAAAAAATGGTGAGATTCATGAAATCAATTAGTTTAACTAGGATTATATGTGTAAGTGTGCTTACCGTATTTTTGGCGTCATGCGGCTTTAAAATTCCTTTCATTGACACTAGTTCAGATTATAAAAAAGGAAGTATTAATAATCGCCCTTTGGAAGTGCCTCCTGATTTAACATCGGTGAATTCTAGTGATGCCTACAATATAAGAGGCACCACTAGCTACTCAGAATATACAGGAGCGCAAGCAACAGAAGAGCCTGGTGTCGAGCAAGTGTTGCGTAATCCAGAAGGCGTCCGTATGGAGCGTGCGGGTGGGCAACGCTGGTTGGTGGTTGATGCGCCAGCTGAAAAAGTGTGGCCTGTCGTACGCGAGTTTTGGTTAGATCAAGGCTTTGCAGTTCGTGTTGAAAACGCGGAAACGGGTGTGATGGAAACAGAGTGGGTTCGATCAGATAATATTAAAGTAGAGAGTGACTCAAGGAGTTATGGAGAGCGCTTTGATAAATGGTTAGATGGTCTTTCGGGTTTGGCGGATAGACGTAAATTTCGAACACGGTTAGAGCGTGGAGAGCAAAAGGGAACAACAGAAATCTTCATGACGCATCGTACGGTGGCAGGCACACCTGACGATGGCAAACAGAGAATTCAAACCCAGCTCGGGGAAATTGAAATCGGCTACCGAGCGGATAAAACTGATAAGACTGTTAAAGTCGATCAGTTTGAGCAAGATTTAGATGTAGAGCTATTGCGTCGCTTAATGGTTAAACTTGGTTTGGCAGATGAACAGGCAAGGCAGATTGCTAATAACCCTGTTAAAGAAAAACATGCTGAAGTTGTAAAAGAAGAAAACGAAAGCGTTACCCTCAAGCTAAAAGATGATTATGACCGTGGCTGGCGCCGTGTTGGTTTAGCATTAGATAGAGTGGGATTTGTGGTGGAAGACAAAGATCGGTCTGTAGGTGTCTTTTATGTGCGTTATGCAGATATTGATATCGAAGGAGTGGAAAAGAAGAAGAAAGGGCTATTTGAAACCTTAGCATTCTGGAAAGATGATGAGGAAGAAGCCGCAAGAAAATCTAAAGAAGATGGCAGTATTGTGGATAAGTTGAAGTTTTGGAAGGGTAAGGATGAAAAAACTGACCCATCTAAAAAATATATGATTAAAGTTTCTGAGGTTGATACGGGCACGAACGTAAATATCGTTGATAAAGAGGGTAACTCAGATGCGAGTACAACTGCAAATCGTATCATTTCTTTATTATATGAACAGCTAAAGTAGTAAGCTCCGATGCGTTTCGCTTCACTTGGTAGTGGTAGTGCTGGCAACTGTATGGTGATAGAACAAGCCTCTACTCGCTTACTTTTGGATTGTGGTTTTAGTGTCAAAGAAACGATTGATCGTCTAAAGCGGCTGCTGATAGCGCCTGAGGATATTTCAGGCATTTTGGTGACACATGAACATGATGATCATGCAAAAGGCGCTTTTAAACTAGCAGAGAAGTTTAATATTCCAGTTTGGCTTTCACATGGCACACATGTCATGTGCAGTCGCTATATGCCTAAGATGCCAATTCAAATTAACATTATGGACAGCCACACTCCATTTGTAATCAGAGATCTGGAAATCCTCCCTTTTCCTGTCCCGCATGACGCGCGCGAACCAACACAATTTGTTGTAAGTGATGGGCAACATAAGCTAGGCGTTTTAACTGATAGTGGCGAGACTACCCTTCATATTCATCAAATGTTAAGTGGGTCTGATGCATTGGTTTTAGAATGTAATCATGATTTGTCTATGTTAGAAACTGGACCTTATAGCTATGCTTTAAAGAAAAGAGTAGGAGGTCATTTGGGGCATTTAGATAATCAGAGTGCTGCTAATTTGTTGGCAGCATTAGATAATAGCAAGCTCAAACACATTATTGCGGCTCATCTTAGTGTAAAAAATAATACGGAAACACTTGCTAAAAATGCATTAAGTCAGGCGCTGAGTTGTGATGCAGATTGGATTGGTGTAGCGACGCAAAATGCGGGCTTTGATTGGCGGTCGTTATAGTCAGGAATAACCACCTAGGTAGCAGGAGGCTGTGTACTAAAATATCGACAAAATGATAGAAAAAAAGCCGACTTTTCAGTCGGCTTTTTTGAGATGAAGTTTTAATAGATTGCGCTATCAGTGACTTGCTTATTCAGCAGGTGCTTCTTCAACAACTTCTTCTTCAGCAACAGCTTCTTCAGCAGCTTCTTCAACAACAGCTTCTTCAGCAGGCGCTTCTTCAACAACAGCTTCTTCAGTGATTTCTTCAACAGCAACTGGCATTTCTTCAGCAGGTTTTTCGCCGCAAGCTGTTAAAGTCATTGCAATTAAAGCTGCTAGCAGGGCAGAACGTATCATTTGTATTATCCTTAAGTATAAAAACACATCAATTTGATTAAACCTCGTCAAATAAAAAATTTACTTGACGATTACAATGATTTTAACAGCAATTATTGAAAAAAATGCTAAGTCGCTAGGATATATTTTGTAACAATTTATTACAAAATATAGCGCACTAATCCACCTTAATGAAAAGGCTAGACTGCCGGGATGAAGTCCCTTTTTGTAGACCTAAAATTTTCTGGCTAACGTCGTCACGATTCTGCATGATGCCACCAATATCGACCCATTCATTTAATGAAACGCGAAGTGTTGTTGATAGTGTTTCAAAGTCGATATTGCCTTGATTATTTAGGCTGGCTATACGCGGGGTAATCTCTAATTCTACTTGATTGCCGATAGTGCGCGGGCGCACAGTAAAGCCGACTGTAACGTCTCGCCATTCGGTTGTACGACTAATCTGAACATAACGTCTGGTGATCGTCATCCACTCTTGGTTAAAAGGAACAATTTGACCAACGCGAATAAATGCGCGTTCGCCATCCACTACATTTAAAAATTGGCTGGTATTTTTTTGCGTATTGATGCGATTCCTTTCAACAATAATATTGCTGCTATTAGCGCGTACATTGCTATCATTGCCGATAGTGACATTATCAATGTTTATATTGCCTCTCGCTTCAGTCCGATTGCGCTGAGATTGGCTATTATTACTATTATTGATAGTGATGCGGCGATTGACTCTTGTAATATCTAATTGTTGTACAATTGCCTCAATCTCTCGCATGCGCGCTGGCGATGTACGTAAAATAAGTTGATTGCGCATGCCTGTCGCTGTGCCATCTGCGCCAACCATAACTGAAATAGTGGGTAATAAATCTTCAGCAAATTGATGTTGCAAGGTGATGATTTTAAATTCCGTTTCTGCGTAACTAAATAAACTGAATGTCATTAAGCTAATTAAGCACACTGCTCTTTTAATGTGATTCATGATCATAGCCCCAGTTTTGTTACAACGAGTGTGCGCGATGTTTCTTGCAATAACTCATCAAAACGATTGGTCAAGCTCGCAACTGTTTCTTCGTCATTCAGTGCATATTTGAAGCGGGATTGGTCAATATGAAAACGTCTAATGTAAGCGCGATTATCGGCAAGAATAAAACAGTCTTTGGCAGTTTTTGCATAATCATTGGTTTCGTAGACCGTCATTTTATGATCATATGTCGTTAGCAATTGATAGAGACGCGGGCATTGCGAAGCAAAAAAATCAGTATTCTGCAAAATGATGGTTAATGTAGTATCGGCATTTTTGTTCAAGAAAGCTTGAATTAAATCAAAGCGCTTTATGCTAGCAAAATCGCCAGTTGAACAATCTTGATCAACAATAAGCAGACGATGTTGCGCGGTAGCAATTACATGATTCATTGCGATAGCATATTCATGCTCACCTAGCAAAATAGAATCTTGTTGCAATTCAAGCTTATTCATATTTCTACCTATTCAATGTGTAAATAACCAGCCATTAATGCCGCGTGCAATGTGTTTGCCAATGCCAGACGCTGTTCGCTATTTAAAGTCATGGTTTGCAAAAAGCGCTGATCTGCTAATACACACATCTGCGCTGATATGTCCGCCGGAACGACCAATCGTTCACCGTTAATATAAAATTGATGATGACTATCAAATAGTAATTGTGACTTTAAATCTAGCCTTAACGATTGCTCTGCCAGTAATTGAGCAATATCGTCAATTGTAATTTCTTCAACTGATGCTTCAAAAAATACGTCAGGTTTTGGTTCGGTAAGATAGCGGCCAAGAAAATCGCTGACAGTGGTTTTATCCCAAGTGATTGTTTGCAACATAGTGCTTACTTTTTCTATCATTGCATCACTAATAGCAGCAGGATGTTGCTGTAAGCTTAAATCAGCATCTTCATAGAGTCCTTCCGTTTGAATGGTGTCCTGCAAATGTTCCAGAAACCCTTGGATTAACTCTTGTGTTTTAGGCACTCTAAAGCCAATAGAATAGGTCATGCAATCATCATCTTCTGATACGCCATGGTGTGCAATATTCGGAGGCAAATACAGCATATCACCAGGTTCTAATACCCACTCTTGTTCCGCTTTAAAATGCTTAAGTATGCGTAATGGCACATCATCAATTAATGTTAAATCAGGTTTTGCATTAATTTTCCAACGTCTTCTACCGCTGCCTTGCAGTAAAAAAACATCATAAGAATCCATATGTGGTCCAACAGAGCCACCTGTTGGTGCATAACTTATCATCAAATCATCAAGACGCGCATGCGGAATAAAATTAAATTGGCTCAATAATGCTGCCGCTTCGGTTAAATGATGATTAACGCTTTGAACCAATAATGTCCAATTCTTTTCAGGCAGTGAGATCAGTGTCTCTTCATCAAATGGTCCGTGGCTTAACAGCCAAGTATCATCTTTATTTTGCACAATTCTGGATTGCGCATCCTCCTCGCAAGCAAGACCGGCTAATTCGTTTGGTGTTAAAAGACCTTGGAAATTAGGGATTGCTTGGCGAATGAGTAATGGTTTTTTTTGCCAATATTCAGCTAAAAACTCAGCGGGTGTTAGTTGGTTGAGTAGCGTTAATGGATGATTCATATCAGCATTTTAAACTTGTTTGGATGGCAATGAAAATAATTGCATCTCTATACAGGGGGGTATATAGTACTTGTTACAAAATAATAACAATTTAATTTGAATATTGATTGGGAGATGCGGCAAATGAACAAGCTTGTTGATGCAGAAGTAAAAACCTTTCATGGCGGATGCCCTCACGATTGTCCAGATACTTGTAGTATGGAATACCATGTGCAAGATGGAAAATTACTAAAAGTCACAGGTAATAAAGCGCATCCTATGACACGTGGTGGTTTATGCGTCAAACTCAAAGACTACGAAAAACGCCACTATCACCCAGATCGTCTGCTCTATCCGATGAAGCGCGTTGGCGCTAAAGGTAGTAAGCAATTTGAACGCATTAGTTGGGATGAAGCGCTAAACACTATTTCGAGTAAATGGAAAGCAATCATTGCAGAAGATGGCCCACAAGCCATTATGCCAAACAGCTATTTAGGCAATCAAGGTCTAGTGCATGGATTAAATGGAGGCGACGCATTTTTTAATCGCATGGGTGCGACGGTGACTGAGCGGACATTTTGCGGTGAAGGTTCTTGTACGGCTTGGTTGCTCACTGTCGGTCCAACAGCAGGTCTCGATCCTGAAAGTTTTGCGCACTCTCAATACATTATCATTTGGGCGTGCAACTCAGTCAGCACTAATTTACATCATTGGCATATCATTCACGAGGCTCAGAAAAAAGGCGTTAAAGTCGTCGTGGTTGATTCTTATGCTTCTAAAACGGCTAAAGAAGCTGATTGGCATATCGCACCAAAACCTGGTACCGATGGCGCTTTAGCCATGGCGATGATGCATGTGATTATTGAAGAAGGATTGCAAGATCAAGATTATATTGACAATTATACACACGGTTATGCTGAGCTAGCTGAGCGTGCTAAAACGCGTACGCCAGAATGGGCAGAAAAAATTACAGGTGTTCCAGCTGAGGATATTCGCAAGTTTGCCAGAGAATACGCCACCACAGCACCCGCAGCCATTCGCTTAGGCGTGGCTTTAGAAAGAAATTACGGCGGTAGCCAAGCCATTCGTGCAGTGAGCTGTTTACCCGCACTGATCGGCGCATGGCGCCATGTTGGAGGTGGGGCATTACAATTTCCAGTGTGGGAGCACCCATACAAATTTGATGTGATTTGTCGACCAGATTTAATTCCTGAAGGAACGCAAGTCGTCAATAACTTGCAGTTTGGCCGCGCACTAGTGGGCGAGCTTAATCTAAAAACACCTATTAAATCTGTGATGGTATGGAATACCAATCCGCTGACTCAAGCGCCAGAGACAGATAAGATTGCCAAAGGCTTGGCGCGTGAAGATTTATTTACTATCGTTGCCGATCATTTCATTTCCGATACCGCAGCCTATGCCGATATCGTATTGCCTGCAGCAATGGGCGCTGAGATGGAAGATATGGTGCTGTCATGGGGGCATTTATATCTTACTTATAATGAAAAGTGTATTGAACCACCCGGTGAAGCACTCCCTAATCAAGAAATATTTAGACGCTTAGCCAAATTAATGGGCTATGAAGAAGATAATTTTAAATGGAGCGATGCTGAGTGTCTTGAGCATTATGTGGATTGGAATGCGCCTACATGTGAAGGTATTGGTTTAGATTATCTACGTAAGCATGGTTTTGCCCGCTTAAAAGATTTTGGCGATAAAGACGTGCGCGCACGCCATGCACAAGGCAACTTCCCAACACCAACAGGTAAATGTCACTTTTTAGTAGAAGGCGCAAAAAACTTCGTCGCAGGTCCTTTCCGCCAAATGTATGAAGGCTTTCAACCTGGTGAAGATTTAGATCCACTGCCAGATTATTTAGAGTCTCGTGAATCACCTGCAACCAATCCTGAGCTTGCCGCCAAATATCCGCTGAGCATTATTTCACCTAAAAGCCATGCATTCTTAAACTCTTGCTATGCCAATATGGATGGTCAACAAAAAGCACAAGGCGAGCAATTTGTCATGATGAATGCTGTCGATGCGAATGCGCGCAAAGTGAAAGAGGGCGACACGGTAAAAGTATTTAATGATCGTGGTGCGTTTGAAGGTAAAGCGATTATTACGGACGATGTGAATGCAGGGATCGTTGTGGCTTCATTAGGTTATTGGCGTCAGTTAAATAAAGGGACTGTGAATTCGATTAGTTTGGCTGAGTTTGGGGATATGGGACATTCGGCTAGCTTTTCGGATAATTTGGTTGAGGTAGGGTTGGCTTAAGGCATGCCAACAAGAGATGCTGATAATAGTGCGCAAATAAATAGCGCACATAAGCTACAACATAGAGAACAATTGTTTTCTATACGTCAGTACGCGAATGACATAGTGCAGAGGCTTACCTACTTTATCGTTTCTGCAGAACTCGTTACATGCGGATATATATTGCTTAATGCAGATAGTTTAGTCGCAGTCAGAAATATAAATTATCTTTTTTTGTCATGTGGAGTTGCTGCAATGATGGGGATTTTATGGAGATTCTTCTACAATATTACCTATTATAACAATGCTCATGGGGTTGATGATTTTTGGCATAAAATATCTAAAAAACTACAGATTATCGTTTATTATATCTATGTCCCTCTAACATTAATGACTTTTTCTTGGCTTTTAATTACAGGTTACTTGTATTTAACAAGCCTTAGTATATAAAGGCTGAATTAGCGCGTAGGGCGAATTAGCGTAGCGTTATCTGCCGTATGAAAGATTCGTGATTTTCTCACCAAGTCGCTTTTCGCGCGACGGCGACCCTATTTCTTTTGCTTGTCCAAAAGAAATAGGGGAAAGAAAAAGACACCCCGTCGCCACGACCTAAAGGTTTCCCTGCGCTACTCAGCAAGCAAGGCGTCTGCGGAACTCGCTACGCTCAAACAGTCCTCGACGAAACCCCCTTGCTTACTTTCGTTGCTCGGCGTGGCTAAAGGGGGCATAAACCCCTTGAAGTTTCCACATTGCATCACTGAACAAACGAAAAAACAATTTACAGTATTGGGTTTGACTTTGTACCCCTTTATCAAGCTTAGTAGCGCAGACAAAATAAGATGAAGGCGAGGACTTGTTTGAGCACCGCGACAAGTCATGGTTTGTGTAGCTTGTTAGGGCGAGTTCCGTCTCAACTGACTTGCCACTTTAGTGGCTAGCGAAGTTGGTGATGCCCTTCACGGGTACAGCCGCTTATTTTTCTGATAAAAGATGAGTTAATTATATAAACTTGAGTGTGTTGAGAAAAACTAAAAGCCGCTTTCGCGGCTTTTTAACTAGAAGAAAATAGACAACTTATTTAGCCATTGATTTTTTAACGAATCCAACAATTGCCATCAATACGATACCGCCAATACCACTACTTGCGACGCTACCAACCATGCCGCCGGTTGCGGCGCTACCTAGTACAGCAGATAATATTTGACCGCCTAAGCCACCACCGACGATGCCTGCAATGCTGTTGCCTAATGTACCTAAACTTAAGTTTTTGAATAAAGCGCCACCGATATTGCCACCTATTGCGCCTAATAACAATTGAATAATCAAATCCATAGTACTCCCCTTTTGTAAAACTTTGAAATGGGTGCTTTTATGATGCTCCCGCTAAAGTTAAATCTCACTTTGCTAAGCAAAGTGATGCTTGGATTCTATACTCGGTTAGCAGCGTTGGCTACTGTTGAGTAACTGAGATAATATAAATTAACATTTTCTGAGAGATTGATAATCATTGTTAAATTTAGAATGGCAGAAAGACGGCTGAAGCTAAGCTTTGTGCAATACGTGAGATGAGTCGTTGCGATTTTTCTGCTAGGGCAATCGCATAAAAGTCGGTTCTACCAATCATTTTGCCAAACTCTCTTTCAAAACTTAAATTGCGGTCTTTTTCATTTATTTCATTGGTAAGTAGGTATAAATTGCCGTTGGCATCTCTGCTGTTAGATAGTTTCCATGCGGCGATTTCAATATTGCGCGCTGCATTATAAATATGTTGAGGGTCAAGGGTGTCTGTTAGATAAAAGCTTGTTTTGTTGTTGTGCGCTTTGGCTAGCATTGTTTGTAAGCCTACAATAAATGCTAGCACGCGGTCGTTCTGATAATGCGCATCAAAAGCCAAAAATATCGCTTCAATATCTTGTTTATTTTGCAATTGTGAAAAGCGCCACTGGTGTTTTGCTACTTCGTCGAATACAAACATTGTCATTTTTTCTGCAGAATCATGATTGTTTTTGGCAAGTTCATTTGGATTGCGCTTGTAGAGTTTAATCATCAATGTCCGCAAGCTTTGCGTATTACTTTCCAGCTCCATATCAGCCATCCGATCGAAATCAGCTTTAGCGAGTTGGTTAATACTGCTTTTATCGGCGCGGTTTGGAATGGGATGTTTGTTGATAGGGCTGTTTGCACATGCGCTCAATAATAAGAGATAGAGAATGGCAATTAATTTCATGCGGCTTCTTTATTTGTCTCACTCACAGTGCGTGATTGGGGAAAGATAATACGAAAGGTGCTGCCTTTGCCCGGTATGCTTTTTATGTCTAATTTTGCTTTATGGCGACTAAGGATATGCTTCACAATCGCCAATCCTAAACCAGTGCCTCCAGTATCGCGGCTACGACTATTGTCAACTCGATAAAAACGCTCTGTTAGTCTGGCAATATGTTGCTCTTCAATACCAATGCCTGAATCGGTGACGCTAAATATGGCCTGTTTGTTTTTTAATTCCCAATCAATGGTGATGTTGCCACCTTCTGGCGTGTATCTCACGGCATTACTCACTAAATTGGTGAATGCGCTTAATAACTCTTCCCTGCTCCCTTTAATATTAAGGGACGATTCTGCATTAAGTAGGATGTGATGCTTGCCATTACTCAATGCGTTCGCATCATTGCGAATCATGTCCAGTAGGCTTAACATATTAATGACTGAGGCTGTAGGCACTTCGTTGTTGCTTTCAATACGGGAGAGCGTTAATAAGTCTTCAATAATTAATCGCATACGACTTGTTTGCTTAATCATCAAGTCAAAATAGGTTTTTGTGCCTTCAGTCACTGCACCTTCTGTATCAATTAAGGTTTCTAAAAAACCACCCACTACGGTTAAAGGGGTACGTAATTCATGCGATACATTGGCAATAAAATCTCGGCGCATGGTATCTATTTTTTCTTGTGCTGAGATATTACGACAGATGAGTAATTTTTGAGCGGTACCAAAATTAATGAGTTGAATTTGTAAGGTCGTCTCCGTATTACGGACAGATTTTACAATAATCGGCTCAGTATAATTTTTGCTTTGTAAATAGCTAATAAATTCTGCGTAGCGCACCAAATTTTGCACTGGTTGATAGGTATCTTTGCTCGAATCTAAACCCAGTAAGAGTTCTGCGGGCGGATTGCACCATTCGATTTCATCTCGGTGATTGAGTACCACAATGCCGTCTGGCAGTGCGCTGGTTGCACGTTGAAAGCCTTCAAGTGCAGCAACAAGCTCTGCTTCTGCTATAACGTTTTTACGCTGGTGTTGGAATAGGGCAGAAAAAATAATTGCCCAAATACCACTACCTTCTGGCACTTCATTAAAGTGAGGTGTTTTAAGCCAAATTTGTAACTGATACAGCCAATAGAGATGTTTGATGATGTATACAGCGAGCGCTATACACAAGAAAATGAGCGCTGCAACCAAACTCTTTGCAGCCCAAATAATAGCAGCGACCCCAATTAGCGTTAAGCCTAGCCAAAATGTTTTCCACCGAATATCTGACACGTTTACCTATTCTTACACTGTGGGCACATTATAGTAGCATTTAGTGCTACTAGTACATTGGGATTTAATTTTTTAATGCGGAAAGTCGGTATCCTGAACCACGCACAGTTTGAATTAAATCTTCATGACCTGAGATTGAAAGTGCGTTACGTAGACGTCTAATATGAACATCTACTGTGCGGTCTTCAACAAATACACGGTCACCCCAGACTTTATCGAGCAATTGACCACGAGAATGCACGCGCTCAGGATTGCTCATCAAGAAATGTAAAAGCCTAAATTCTGTTGGACCTAACTCCAATATTGTCTCATGACCTTTCACACGATGTGTAATCGGATCAAGATATAGGCCTAGAATTTCAATAGGATCATCCGTCATTTGTGGTGCTCTGCGACGCAATACCGCTTTAATTCTGGCATTCAGTTCTTTAGGGCTAAATGGCTTGGTAACATAATCGTCCGCACCTACTTCCAACCCACGTACTTTGTCAAATTCGTCCCCACGTGCGGTGAGCATAATGATTGGGATTTGTTTAGTAGCGCTATCTGCTTTGAGTTTGCGTGCAAATTCAATACCACTCATTCCCGGCAACATCCAATCTAGCAAAATTAAATCAGGAATTGCATTTCGTAATAGTTCTTGTGCATGTTCGGCGCTAATGGCGCGCAAGGGCGTATGTCCTGCCTGCGTAATATTCAGAGCTAATAACTCTTGAATCGCAGGTTCGTCTTCTACCACTAATATATTTGCAGGCATTTTGTCACCACACTTTAAAAATAAGATGAACTCATTATGTGACCATAATATTTCAATTTTATGACATACACTAAAAAGTTAGTCAGGAAATGCAATATCTTAATTGCCATTTCAACCATTTTGTAACAATATGTAACTTGAGATTAAATCACAATAAGCTAGAAATTTAAGAATGGGGGAGTAGGATGGCAGGATTTTTAGAAAAAGAAAACACTATCGCAGAACCGGGCTTTAATCGTTGGCTTGTGCCGCCAGCAGCATTAGCTGTACATTTGTCCATTGGCATGGCTTATGGTTTTAGTGTTTTTTGGAAGCCGCTCGGTAATGCACTAAAAGATGCGGATGGTAATCCTATTGAAGCTTGTGCAGCTGGCGCAACAACGTTTGGTGAAAAGTTGGCGGGTACAGGAAAAGCACTATTTGCAACCGACTGTAATTGGACACAGTTTGATTTGGGTTGGATGTTTACATTATTTTTTGTTTTACTCGGCTGTTCTGCTGCTCTATTTGGTGGCTGGTTAGAGCGAGAAGGACCAAGAAAAACAGGCTTTGTTTCAGCCATTTTATGGGCTGGGGGGCTATTAATTTCAGCCTATGGTATCTACATACACCAACTTTGGTTATTGTGGTTGGGTAGCGGTATTATTGGCGGTATTGGTTTAGGTTTAGGCTATATTTCTCCAGTTTCCACGCTCATTAAATGGTTTCCAGATCGTCGAGGTATGGCAACTGGTATGGCAATTATGGGTTTTGGAGGTGGCGCCATGATAGGCTCGCCGATTGCCACTAAGCTGATGCAACACTTTTCTGAGGCTGGTACCACAGGGGTATGGCAGACCTTCGTAGTGTTGGGCATTATGTATTTTATTTTTATGATTAGTGGTTCATTTGGTTACCGTATTCCAGCAGCAGGTTGGAAGCCTTCAAACTGGAATCCGCCAGCAACAAAAGCGAATGCAATGATTGCTTCTAAACATGTTCATTTAAATAAAGCGCACAAAACACCACAGTTTTGGCTACTGTGGTTGGTGCTTTGTATGAATGTTTCAGCATGTATTGGTATTTTAGGCGCAGCTTCTCCCATGCTTCAAGAAACATTCGGTGGTGCATTGATTGGGCAGCCAGAGCTTGATTTTGCTGAGATTAAAAACAATAGCGCATTGACAGCCGCGGCAGCTTTAGTGGGGGCAGGCTTTGTGGGTTTGATTTCTGTTTTCAATATTGTTGGCCGTATCGGTTGGGCCTCTTCTTCAGACAAATTAGGGCGCAAGCGTACTTATTATATTTTCTTTGTATTAGGAGCCGTTTTATATTGTGCAGCCGCCTATGTTGCAGGCTTTAAATCGCTCTCATTGTTTGTGGCTTGTTTTTGCGTTATCTCATCTATGTATGGAGGTGGTTTTGCGACGATACCTGCTTATTTGGCTGATATGTTTGGAACGCAGTTTGTGGGTGCGATTCATGGTCGACTGCTAACAGCATGGTCAACGGCTGGTATAGTTGGACCAGTAGTCGTTAACTACATGCACGATACGCGCTTGGAAGCAGGCGTGCCTTATGATCAACTCTATGCACCGATTATGTTGGTATTGGCTGGCATGATGGTGATTGGATTTGTGGCAAATATGCTGATTAAGCCGGTGGCAGATAAAGACTTTATGACGGATGCAGAGCTAGAGGCAGTGCGCAGGGACGGACATGAAAAAGCTATTACACAAGCTGTTGTAGTTGACACAACACAACAGCATAGTGTGGTCATTCTACTAGCATGGACTGCTGTATTGATTCCTATCGCCTATGGTATCTGGAGCACTGCACAAAAAGCGTGGTCATTATTTAGTTAGGTTTTAACAATCACGTGCGATGCAGAGCGCTTAAATAGCGTAAAATATTGTTTTGATGGAATTGAGAGAATATTTTGGACAAAATAGCAATAAACTTAGATGGCTCAGGTAAAAAAGTGGGCATCGTGATGTCGCGCTTTAATAGTGAAATTGGCGAGGGCTTATTGCGCGCTTGCCATGCAGAGTTATTAAAACTTGGCGTTGCTGATGAAGACATACGTGTTGTAACGGTTGCAGGTGCCCTGGAAACGCCACTCATATTGCAACACATGGCTTTAAGTGAGCAGTATGATGCATTAATTGCACTTGGCGCAGTTGTGCGTGGCGAAACTTATCATTTTGAAGTGGTGGCTAATGAGTCTGCGCGTGGCGTTTCTGATGTGCAACTTACCACTGGCATTCCTGTAGCAAATGCTATTTTAACAACAGAAAATGATGAGCAAGCGATGGTAAGAATTGATGTTAAAGGCGCTGAAGCTGCACAAGTGGCGATTGAAATGGCGAATTTGGTGCATGCATTATGAGTGAGACTAATCCTGAACTAGTTGAGAAAAAAAAGCGTAAGCCTGTTCAAAATCGTCACAAATCTCGCGAGTTGGTCTTAAAAGCAATTTATCGATGTATGATGAATGAAAGCGATATCAAGCAAGTCTTTTTAGACATGAAAGATGATCCTGATTACAACAAAGCAGATGAGCCTTATTTTAGACAGTTACTGCAAGGAGTCTATGATCGTCAAGAAGAGTTGGATGCGAAAATAGCGATATTTATTGATCGTAGCTTGACAGAGTTAAGTCCTGTTGAGCACGCAATTTTGAGGGTTTCTTCATATGAGTTAATCTTCGATATTACCATTCCCTATCGCGTTGCTATTAATGAAGGGGTTGAGTTGGCCAAGACATTTGGTGGTACCGAGGGGCATAAATATATCAACGGTGTGCTCGATAAAGTTGCGGCCTCAGCTAGACCAGCAGAGTTTAGAAAGTAATCGTTTTTGAAGAGGATGTTTCAGCCATGGATGTAACAGATATAATCCATGTAGCTATTGCATCCGATACTGGGCTGGTTAGAACACTGAATGAAGATGCAGCGCTTAGCGACTTAGCTAATGGACTTGTAATGGTAGCTGATGGCATGGGCGGGCACAGTAGTGGTGAGGTGGCTAGCCAGATGGCGACGCAGCTTATTCAAGCTGAGTTGTCTGGGCTAATCGCTGAGCAAAAATACAAACCTAAACAAGTCTTATCAATTGCTGAAATGCTACAAAGAGCTGTTAAGCAAGCGAATAAGACGATTCTGCAGACTGCGCAAACACTTGCTGGATGTGAAGGGATGGGAACTACATTGGTGAGTGGTGTATTTGCCGATAATAAAATTGTGGTTGGGCATATTGGTGATTCTAGAATGTATCGCCTACGACAGGATGATTTTCTGCAGTTAACAGAAGATCATTCGCTGGTGCAAGAGCAAGTAAATGCAGGCTTTATGACAAAGCAAGAGGCGCGCTATGCAAATAATAAGCATTTGGTAACTCGCGCTTTGGGAACAGCATTAGAAGTGGAACTCGCGTTAAATGAGTATGAGGTGCTGGTTGGCGATATTTATTTGTTGTGCTCGGATGGATTAACCGATTTAGTTGAAGATCATGAGATAAAAAGGACAATCATTAGCGCAGACGGCGATATTGGTTGGGCTGTGAGTGAGTTGCTTTCTATTGCGAATGCGTATGGCGGTAAAGATAATATCTCCGCATTAATTGCATTGGTAGAAAAGCCGTTTCCTGTCGCATGAGTGTATGTGCCATTAATATAATTATCATTAAGAAAATAAGGTCATCATGGCAAAAATAATTTTTTTATTGGATGGAAAAGTCATTAAAGAATCTATGCTAGATAAGGAGCGTTTTACTATTGGACGCCGTATATCGAATGATTTGCATATTGATAATTTAGGGATTAGTGGCAAGCATGCCGTTATTGTTACAAAAGATGATGGTGCTTATATTGAGGATTTAAATAGCACAAATGGTACTATCGTCAATAGCCAAAAAATTAAAAAACATCTACTTGTAGATGGTGATTTGATTAAGCTTGGAAAGTATAAATTAAGATATTTACAGAATGCGCTCATTAATAAGCCACAACATCAAGGTTTTGAAGATACCGTTTTAGTACCTTATGTTGATGAAGTAAGTATTGAGCCGCCCGTAGAAAAAGTAAAGCCAACTATTGTGCAGGAAAGTGAATTGATGACAGAAGAGGTGCGGCCGTCCTTGTCGTCAAACGTACCGGCTATGCAATTGCCACGATTGCAGATATTGAATGGTAAAGATGCGGGATTTATACTGCCGCTTGATAAGGCAGTTGTGAAGATTGGTCGTCCCAATGAACAATTGGCTTTAGTGACAAAACGATCACAAGGTTATTTTTTATCACATGTATTGGGAACTGATTACCCATTAATCAATGGTAAGCCACTCGATACGCATGCTAAATCATTAAGTAATCACGATGAAATTGAGATGCTAGGCGTGAAAATGGAATTTTGTCTTGATTAAGACCCTAATGTAATAGGATCTATATTCAAATGTAAAAATATTAAAGCTGATACGAGTGAAATCCCTCTGTATCTACCCTTAAATAGCTGCCTTGCTCATACCAGTCACCCAAGACCCAGCGGTCACAAACCTGACCATCTATTCGGTGTTGATGTTGCATGGGGCGGTGAGTGTGCCCATGAATAAGAGTAGGGTAATTGTAGTGAGCTAATAATTGCGATACTGCAATTGGATTAACATCCATAATAGCCATTGATTTGATAGACTTTTCTTGGTCACTCTTTTGACGGACTGATTCAATGTAGGCAATACGATCTGATAAAGGCTGATTTAGAAATGTTGACTGCCATACGTCACTACGTACCTCTGCTCTGAAGCGTTGGTAGTCGACATCATCAGTGCACAACTGATCTCCATGGCTTAGCAATGTCGATTGACCATAAAGTGAAACCATCGTTGGGTCAGTCAATATTGTTGCATTGGTTGCCTTTGCAAACGCATCACCAAGTAAAAAATCTCTGTTGCCATGCATGATGAATAAGCAAACACCTTGCGAGCTAAGCTGTTGAAGAGCATGAATAATCTTACTATGCACCCCTGTGCTGATGACATCATCACCTGCCCAATACTCAAATAAGTCGCCTAAAATATAAAGCGCATCTGCATTGACTGCAGTATGCGCTAAAAAACGAATGAAACTATCTATAATGGCTGGTCGAGATTCACATAAATGACAATCAGAAATAAAAATGCTGTGATGCATGTGAATTTGTATGGCGGACTAACAAATAGTCGCTTTTTCAATAATAACTGGCTCAACAGGAACATCTTGATGTCCCGCTTTAGAGCTAGTCTTAACAGATTTAATTCTGTCCACAACATCCATACCGTCAATGACTTTACCAAATACACAGTAACCCCAGCCGCTAGGCGTTGGAGCTGTATGATTTAAGAAGTCGTTATTATTGACATTAATAAAAAACTGGCTGCTTGCAGAGTGCGGCACAGAAGTGCGTGCCATTGCAATGGTATATTGATCATTACTTAAGCCATTATCCGCTTCGTTTTGTATTTCAGCTTCTGTTGCTTTTTGCTTCATCTGGGCATCCATGCCGCCGCCTTGGATCATAAAATCATTGATTACGCGATGAAAAATTAAACCATCGTAAAAACCACTTTCTACATATTGTACAAAGTTAGCTACTGTAATTGGTGCCTTTTCGGCGTTAAGATCTAGCGTAATATCGCCGAAATTTGTTGAGAGTTTTACCACGATAATCCTTAAGTTTTAATGGATAAAAATTATTGAGCGTTAACTTTTTCAAGTAATTTAACGCTATTGATTTTGATAGGTTTAGTTGGAACATCACTAAAACGAGACACTTGGCCAGTAGGAATAATGCCTATTTTTCTGACGACTTCCATACCGCTGATGACTTGACCAAACACGCAATAACCAATCTGATCTGGTTGAGGACCTTTATGATCTAAAAAAGCGTTATCACTCAGATTGATAAAAAATTGAGAAGTAGCTGAGTCTGGATCGCTGGTACGAGCCATCGCTATCGTTCCCACTTTGTTTTTCAGACCATTATTCGCTTCATTTTTGATTGGGTTACGCGTTGGCTTCTCATACAAATCGCGCTCAAAACCACCACCCTGAATCATAAAGTCATTAATAACGCGATGAAAAATGGTTTTTGTATAAAAGCCATCTTTGACATATTGTAAGAAGTTAGCCACAGTGGCGGGCGCTTTGCTAGGGTATAGCTCAACGATAAAGTCTCCTTCGCTCGTTTTGAACTCTACTTGGGTGGCAGCATACCCATTGGTAGTGACAATGCTGAATATTAATGTAACAAGCCAAAATTTTATTTGTTGTATCATCGTGTTTTTCATGCAGCTCCTTCGTAGATGATTTTCCATTGATTGTTTTCATTTTTCCAGTATTGACGTTTGCGCATCTTATTTTTCAAAGTGGGGCTTTCATAATATTGTTCAAAATTAACTACTATAAGCTCATCATTGTTCATCGTTTTTTTAGCATGATGGTTGTGTGAAGGATAGCTAAACATACTCACATTATTAATATTAATGGTGACTTTTGGTTTGGATGCTTGTACTCGACGTTTATGTTCAGACCATTCAGCCAGTTTTCCATCGCTGTAAAAAAAATCCTTAGAGTAGTTGCTCAAATAATGATTGGTGTTTTGAGACACCCAGTCCGCGCGCCATTTCTCTATGGCTTCATTGAGCGACTCAATTGCAGCTGTTTTGTGTGAAGCGCTGTTGTTATCTAACCATTGAACATTATCTGAAATAATGATTGGTACATTACCACGCGCTAATACAGGCTCTAATTTTTTTAAGTCAGGATTACTAAGGACAACACAACCATCACTTGCACGTGGCGGACGACTATAAGTCTCTTTTGGTGTGCCATGCAACCAAATACCAGAGCCCGTCTTTTTATTGTGAACATCTAGTTCGTTTGGATAGTTTAGCGGATAGGCACCCTCTCCATAGAAATCTGATAAAGGCGTCGTTAATTTCTTACTAGAAAAGTAAAGCCCGACTGGCGTGCGCTTGTCGCCCTCTATCGTTTTATCCGCACCATTTTTGCCTATTGTAATGTAGTAATCAGACACATATGTCAGGCCGTTAGTTGACTTTTTGTATAAGAATAATCTGGACTTAACGGTATCCACTAAAATCAAATGCTGCTGTTCAGCATCCATTTTAATAGATAAATTAGGCACTAATCGTTCGTTGTCTGCAGAGAAGTAATGGTCGATACGCATGCGTGCCTCTTCGCGTAGCCCTTTTACCTCATCTGCACTGGATGCAATGAGAGCAGGATTATGGTTGCCAAACTGACGTGCTTGAGCGCTCAATAGATCACCACGAATTAAATGCGCAAGTTTAAAGTTTGGCGTTGTTCGAATCAGTTCATTAACGGTATCCAATGCTTGTTTGGTGTTGCCTTCAGTAATTTGCATGAGGCTTTTCACCAACAGGCTTTCAACAAGATCTCGACTCGCTCCGTTCGTGAATAAATCTGATGGTAGTTTACTTTGATTGATTGCAGTAGCAGACCAGGGTAATAAGGTACAACAAACCACAATTAGAGATTGCACAAGTTTCATTGGGCGAGCGCTAAACTGATTAATTAGGTTTATTTGGATACGCTTACTCAATTGGATGCAATCTCCTCAATGATTAGCCAATTGCCGTTGGTTTTTCTAAAAACGAGTGTTTTCAATGTATTGATCGGGCCACCATCTGCCTTGTAATATTGTTTGAAGTTTGCTTTTGCGTTATTTTCATCAATCACAGTCACTTTGCGATTGCTTAACTCCAAATTAATCTTAGATGGCTTGGTAACACGTGAGCGACGCTGTGTTTTCCATGCGCTTAGACTTAGGCCTTTTGCAGGAGTGAAGTTATCTGCATAGCTTGCAAGGTAATTCTCAATATTTTGGCTAGACCATGCAGCAGCCCATGCGTCAACAGCTGCATTGATGCTGCTTTCTACATTAGCTGAATTATCAACAACGCTTTCAGCTGGTTTTTTAAGTGCGGGTATGGCCTTTTCTGGCGTTGATTCTGATTTGCGAATTGGACGCGTAGTCGTTGCATTATTATTTGCAACCACTGTTTTGCCATCACTGCTGAATAAGTCTTTAATTAATGACAACTTACTTTGAGCGCATGCATTTTTATTGTCTAGCTTTAGTGCTTTATCATAAGCTTCCGAAGCCATGCGCGCATAGATATCACCTAAGTTTTCGTGTGCAGTTGCATAACTTGGGTGTGTCTTAATGGCTGTTTCAAGTGCTTTTTTTGCTAAGTCAAACTCACCTGATTCTGCATATAAAACAGCAAGGTTATTATATGGTTCTGGTAAGTTTGGGTATGTTTTTGTCAGGGTGTTGAATGTTTTAATCGCATCATCACGCTGACCACTCTCTGCTTGAATAATGCCCTTCGTAAACAGGCCTTGCGCATCTTTTGGGTTAGCCTCTAGGTAGGTATTAATACGTTTCAGAGCAGCCTCTTGTTGACCTTGTTCAGCCAGTTTTGAAATATCTTTTAATTCGTCTGCAGTTGCGGGTATCGTTGCAAACATTAAAATA